>NZ_JBTNDJ010000003.1:0-314429 GCF_054511055.1 Arthrobacter melezitosi | reverse complement strand
GCCACCGTTGCCGGGGTTGTTATCCCCGCCGCCACCGTTGCCGGGGTTGTTATCCCCGCCGCCACCGTTGCCGGGGTTGTTATCCCCGCCGCCACCGTTGCCGGGGTTGTTGCCGCCGCCGTTACCAGGCTTCCCAGCGTTCGAATTGCCCGCCTGCTCAGGGGAAGCAGGAGCGACAGGCGCTACGGGGGCCACCACCGGAGCGACAGGCGCTACCGGCGCCACGACCGGAGAGGCGGGCTCGACCGGCACCGCAGGGGGCGCCGGTGTCCCGGGCTGTACCGGGGCTGCAGGCTCAACCGGAACCGCGGGCTCAACGGGGGCTGCGGGAGGACCCTGCACCGGCCCCTGGCCGCCGCCGGAACAGTTTGCCCCGTTTCCGCCCGCCGCCGAGACGCTCACTCCGCTGACGCTCAAGCCGGCAGAGTGGCAGGGAGTATTCTTCGGAGGCGGCGCAGCCTGAGCGGGAGCGGTGGTCGCAGCAAAGGCGAAGCCCACAAGCCCGACAGTTGTAAGTATTGATTTCATGGCAGCTCTCCAACCAGACGGTGGCTTAACTGACCACTCCTGGGGAGCTGAAATAAGGCGCCAAATGGCGTTATAGAGAGGCGCTCAATTTCCGGATGAGACCGACTCAAAACCTTGATGTTTCCCCAGCAGAATCATCAGTTTTTGATTACTTACTCAGGCTAGAAATGGCTGCGTGGATAGTCGCGAGTGGTCAATACTCGTTCGTTTTCGAGTAGTTCGCGTAATCACTCGAAAATCTACTCCCGGGGTACTGGGCGCCCCACGGCACCTCGAAATGGTGATGGGAACTGTCTGACCACCCGAATCCGTCGCGTCGCGTGCCTTCTACCTGACACTGGACGGGCCTTCGGATAGTGTGAGCGCAGGTGAAAGGGGGAAGGGACGCCGTGAGTAAGCAAGACATCAGCTGGGCCGGGTTCGGCGGCACGGCGGTCGTGGCATCGCCAAGCGATGAGGACGGCCAGGATCTGTGCGCCATTTTGCAGCAGGCGGGATATGCGGCCGTCGCCGTTGCATCCAGTTCGGCGTTATTGGGGACCCTCCGCCAGAGCACGCCCGACATCGTTTTCCTCGATCTTGCGCTTGCCGCCGAGAGTAGCCGGGCACTCGTCGGTGTGCTGGAATCGGATTCCCGTTTCGCCGGCCTTCCGGTAATTCTTCTTTTGCCCGACAGCGCTCCACTGGAACCCGGAGGATTGCTCGAATATCCCATCACCGACTTCGTCTTCCGGCCTTACCAGGACCGCGAAATCATCCAGCGGGCTGCTTCCGCCATAGCCCGGCGTCGTCAGCACCGCGTGCAGCGCGAGTCTGCGTCGCTGCTTCGCGAGCGGATGCGCGAAATATCCGCGGGAATCCGTGCCACCAACAGCCTCGAAACCATGGTCGGCAACTTTCTCGCAGGCCTCGGCCGTGCGTTGGGGTCCGACTCGGTCTTCCTGCAGATTTTCCCTGACGACCGCGTTGCCGACCTCAGTTCGCACTGGTCAAGTCCCGACGCGGAACCGATGGAAGCGCCATCCCTGGCCCATCCGGGAAGGGCGAAAGCCTTGGCGCTGAGGTTGTGGGAGAGCTCATCCGGCGAACGTTTCCCGCCGGCTGAAGACTCATCACCGGCAGGCACCTCCGTTCTCGAGGACGTCGCAGACCTCGCAGGCATCACGAGCGGTGTCGTCGTCGCGCTCGGTGAGGGCACTACCCCATTCGGGCTGGTATGGCTCATCAACAACCACCGGCCCCTCGAATGGACCCCGGTGGAGAACTCCCTGACCCAGCACGTGCTGGGCAACTTCGCACATGGCCTGATCCAGGGTCAGTTGATCGCCCGGCAGCAGCAGGCCGTCGAGAAGCTCCGACGCCTCAATAAGGCCAAGAGCGACTTCGTCGGTACGGTCAACCACGAGCTGCGGACCCCGCTCGCTTCAATGGCCGGGTACCTTGAAATGATCCTTGACGGCTCAGGGGGTCCGCTGCCCGAGGGAGCCCGCCGCATGCTCGAAACGGTTGAGCGCAACACGACGCGTCTTCGCGACCTGATCGAAAACATCACTGCGCTCTCTCCAACAATCGATGAGCCGCACGGCCACCTCGCGGTAGACCTCAGCCACGTGGTTGCCGCAGCAGCGGGTGACCTTTCAGCGGCGGCGGCCGCGAAGCAGGTGGGCCTCCTCTTCCTACCCGCCGAGGAAAGCGTCCTTGTCGCGGGCCACTACGATCAGCTCAAGGAAGCCGTGGGCCTGGTGATCTCGAATGCCGTCAAGTTCACCGCGCCCGGCGGGTCGGTCGAGGTCAGGACCGCGCTCCGCCCGGCCTCCGGGCTGGCCGAGGTGGTGGTGCGGGACACCGGCATCGGGATACCCCAGGCCGACATTCCGCGCCTTTTCGAGAGCTTCTTCCGTGCTTCGAATGCCACCGACGGCGCCGTCCCCGGGGCGGGAGTGGGATTGGCCATTGCCCAGCGGACGCTGACGGCACACGACGGCTCGATCACTGTCGATTCGACTCTCGGTGAGGGAACCACTGTGCGCATCGAACTGCCGCTGAAGGCTCCCGCCTCCGTAGCCACCCCGGCCTGACCTCCCGTCCGGTCGAGACCGCCGATTTGCGCCCTGCCGGGGAACCGTAAGGATGGGTATATGAACGAACGCCAGCAGATGCCCAAACGGACCGAACTCGATAAGGGAACCCTGTTCGGGTACCTCGACACCCACCTGCTGGGTGCGACGAACGGGGTGCGGCTGTTTGAAGCGGCGAGCCGATCCTGGGACGGCACCGAGAGCGGGACCGAGCTCGCCCGGATGGCGCGCGATATCTCCGGTGAGCGGGCCAAACTTGTGAAGCTCATCCACGCCCTCGGTCACCGGCCCGGCAGGATCAAGATGGCCGCGGCCCATGGCGGTGCGGTGGTCTCGGCGGTCAACCCGATCAACCTGCTGCGCCGGCGCTCCGGCGAGGGTGCCCAGCTCGAGTTCGAAGCGCTGCAGTCCCTCCTGCGGGGCAAGGAAGCGCTTTGGGACACCCTGCTCTTCGTTGCCGGTACGCCGGCCGGCCGGCGGGAACCGGCCCTGGACCCCGCCGAGCTTGAAGGACTCCTTGCGGCAGCCCGGGAGCAGCAGCAGACCGTCGCCCGGATCATGCGTGAAACAGCCGTGGAGCGGTTCTTCTCGGACTGAGCCTGCTGCCGGCGGGCTCTAGGCTTCGGCCGGCTCCTCGTACTTCGGGAAGATCGGGGTCGGAGCCGGAAGCGCGGTGCCCGGCTTCAAGGCGGTCCCGAGGGCGGAGAACGCCCGCAGCGGGTCCGCCTCGGAGGTGCCCTGCCCCAGCACTGTGAGGAGCTGCCCGGCGCTCGTGGGCATCACCGGCTGGGACAGCACCGCGACGATGCGCAGTACCTCGAGCGTCACATAGAGGACGGTGTTCATGCGCTCGGGATCCGTCTTGCGGAGCACCCACGGTTGCTGGTCAGCGAAGTAGGCGTTGGTGTCCCCCAGCACCGTCCAGAGCGCCTCCAGCGCCCGGGAGAACTCCTGCTTCTCGAAAGCCGACCGGCACGTGTCGAGGAGTGCGCCGGCGTTGGCGAGCAGAGCGGCATCGGGCTCGGTAAAGGGGCCCGGCGAGGGCACCATCCCGGCGCAGTTCTTGGCCACCATGGACAGTGAACGCTGGGCAAGGTTGCCGAAGTTGTTGGCCAGATCGGCATTCATCCGTCCCACGACGGCCTCGTGGCTGTAGGAACCGTCGGCGCCGAAGGGAACTTCGCGCAGCAGGAAGAAGCGGATTTGGTCAAGGCCGTACTGCTCCACCCAGTCCTGGGGCGCGACCGTGTTGCCCAGCGACTTGGACATCTTCACGCCCTTGTTGTGCAGGTGGCCGTGGATCATGATCCGCTTGGGCAGCTCGAGCCCTGCCGACATGAGGAACGCAGGCCAGTACACGGCATGGAAACGCGAGATGTCCTTGCCGATCACATGGACATCCGCCGGCCAGTATTTTTCGAACGATTCCGACGCCGTATCGGGGAACCCGGCACCCGTCAGGTAGTTCGTGAGCGCGTCCACCCAGACGTACATCACGTGCTTGTCATTGCCCGGGACGGGAACGCCCCACTCAAAGGTGGTGCGGCTGATCGAAAGGTCCTGCAGGCCGCCCCGAACGAAGCTGATGACCTCGTTGAAGCGGGACTGCGGCGCGCCGAACTCGGGGTTCTTCTCGTAGAAGTCGAGCAGGCGCTGCTGGTAGGAGGCCAACCGGAAGAAGTAGCTCTCCTCTTCGGTCCAGGTCACCTCGGTATCGGTCTCCGTGGCGTAGCGGATCCCGTCCTCGCGCAACTCCGTCTCGTCCTCGGGCCAGAAGGCCTCGTCCCGGACGGAGTACCAGCCCGCGTACTTGTCCAGGTAGATGTCCCCGTTCGCTTCCATCCGCCGCCAGATTTCCGACGCCGCAGCATAGTGGTCCTCGTCGGTGGTGCGGATGAAGCGCGTGTAGGAAATGCCAAGGGCGTCGTTCATCGCCCGGAAGGCCTTCGCATTGCGCGTGGCGAGTTCGCGGACGGGGACGCCCTCCTTGTCCGCTGTCTGCTGCATCTTCAGCCCGTGCTCATCCGTTCCGGTGAGGAACAGCACGTCGTACCCGTCCAGTCGCTTGAACCGGGCCATGGCGTCGGTGGCGATCGTCTCGTAGGCGTGGCCGATATGCGGGACGCCGTTGGGGTACGAGATCGCGGTGGTGATGTAGAACGGAGTGTTGGAGCCGGGAGAAGTCACCCTACGAAATTACCCTGTCCGCGGTCGAAACCCGATTCCGCAACGGGCGCGCCCCGCGCGGGCGCGGCCGCCTCACCCCAGGACGTCCCGGCCCAGCACGGCATGGACACCCCACACCTCGTTGGCGATCTGGGTCACGCGCAGGTCCACCACCGTGCTGGCCAGGGCCAGCGCCTTCGTCCGTCCCACGCCGTACAGGGCCTCCATCCAGGTCAGCATGGCGCCAAGGGCTTCGGCGCTGGCGGCATTGAGGTCCGGATTGAAGCCGAAGGTGATCCTAGCGGTGGGCGTGAGGGCGTGGATCGACCGCAGTGCCGGCTCCGCCACGAGGTCCAACACCAATTCCGCCGTCATCGGGCACTCGATCGCCGTGCCGCCCACTTCCCCGTCGCCCTGGCGGGCGTGGCCGTCCCCCACGCAGAGCAGGGCCCCGGGCACGGTGACGGGCAGGTAGAGGACCGATCCGGCGACGAGTTCGCGGCAGTCGATATTCCCTCCGCCGGCGGCGCGCGGAGGAACCGTCCGGAAGTCCCCCGGCTCATCGGGCGGCATCCCGACGACGCCGAGGAACGGGCTCAGACCGACCGAATGCCCCAACTGGTTCACCGCGGTGCCCTGCCCGGGATCCAGCTCCCACAAAAGCCACTCCGGCTCCGCGCGGTCCACCCCGAGAGCGCGGGCAAGGGCATCCCCGCGGTGACCGGCAATGGTCCACCCCCAGGCGCCCGGTACCAGGGAGGCGAAGGACACGGCAAGCACGTCGCCGGGCCGGGCCCCGCGGACCCCGATGGGACCGGTCAGGCAATGGCCCGCGCCGCCCGGGAACATCACCGGCTTTGCCTCCCCCGGAGATTCCTGGCGCTCAAGATGCCCTGACGCGTCGAGGGCGGACACCAGGACGGTGTCGCCCGGATCGACCTCGAGCACGGCCGGGGTGGAGCGGTTAAACGCCTGGACTACGGTTCCGCGCTCGGCCGGCAGGGTGTGGACCGCCATCGGGCTCCCTTCGACTGGGACGGGTGCCTAGGACTGCAGGTCGACCTCGCGTGCGACGGTCGCCCCGATCTCCGCCTTGACGGCGTCGAGCACGTCCTGGGGAACCGCGCTGTCGAGCGTGAGCAGCGACAGGGCCTGGCCGCCCTCCTTGTTCCGCGCCACCTGCATGCCGGCGATATTGATGTCCTTTTCGCCGAGCAGGCGCCCGAGGGTGCCGATGACGCCCGGACGGTCGGCGTAGAGGAGCACCAGGAGGTGCTCGCTGATCGGAATCTCGAGGTCATAACCGTTGACGCCGACGAGTTTCTCGATCTGCTTGGGACCGGTGAGGGTTCCGGCGACCGAGATCTGGGAGCCGTCCGACAGGGCGCCGCGGATCCTGAGGACATTTCGGTATTCCTCGGATTCCGGCGTCGTGACCAGCCGGGTCGCAATCCCGCGCTGCTCCGCGAGCACCGGGGCGTTGACGTAGGACACCTGCTCGGACACGATGTCGGTGAACACCCCCTTGAGGGCGGCGAGTTCCAGCGCCTTCACGTCCAGTGCGGCGATCTCGCCGGCGACCTCGACCTCGATCTGGGTGAGCGAGTCGTGGGTGAGCGCGGTGAAGATCCGGCCCAGCTTCTCGATGAGCGGAATACCCGGGCGGACGGCGGGGTCGATGACGCCGCCGGCGACGTTGACGGCGTCGGGCACCAGCTCCCCGGCAAGGGCGAGCCGGACCGACTTCGCGACTGAGACGCCGGCCTTCTCCTGCGCCTCCGCAGTTGACGCACCCAGGTGCGGGGTCACAACCACATTGTCGAGCTTGAAGAAGGGAAGGTCGGTGCTCGGCTCGGAGACGAAAACGTCGACGCCAGCGCCGGCGATCTCCCCGCGCTCCAGCGCGGCATGAAGTGCCGCCTCGTCGATCAGCCCGCCCCGGGCGACGTTGACGACGAAGGCGCTGTTCTTCATCTTCGCGAATGCGTCCTCGCCGAGCATGCCGACCGTCTCTGGCGTCTTCGGCATGTGGATCGTGACGAAGTCCGACTCCGTGAGGAGCTCGTCGAGGGTCACGAGCCGCACGTTCAGCTGGGCGGCCCGGGCGGAGGTCACGTAGGGGTCGAAGGCGAGGATTTCGGTGCCGAACCCCTGCAGGCGCGCCGCGACGAGGGCCCCGATCCGGCCCAGGCCGATGATCCCGATCTTCTTCTCATACAGTTCGGACCCCGAGTAGCGGGAGCGCTTCCACTCCCCCGCCTTCAGCGCCGCACTGGCCTGCGGAATGTTCCGGGCCAGGCTGAGGATGTGTCCGACGGTCAGCTCGGCGGCCGAGATGATGTTCGAGGTCGGCGCGTTCACCACCATGACGCCCGCCCGCGTGGCGGCCTTGATATCGACATTGTCCAGGCCCACCCCGGCCCGGGCGATCACCTTCAGCTTCGGCGCGGCCGCAATGGCTTCGGCATCCATCTGGGTCGCCGAACGGACCAGGACGGCGTCGACGTCGCCGAGGGAGGCCAGGAGCTGCTCGCGGTCGGCGCCGTCGGTGCTCCGGATCTCGAAATCCGGTCCGAGCGCCTCGACCGTGGCGGGCGAGAGTTCTTCGGCAAGGAGAACTACGGGTTTTTCCACAGGGTGTTCCTTCACTGCTGCAATGCGGGGCGGGTGGAGTTTACGGCCAGCTTAGGGTGCAGGAAAGGCCGGGCCCGCTATGTTACTCAGCAGTGAGCCCGGCCTATCTTTTCCTGGAGTGTCCCCCAGCGGGGTGGCAGCAGGGTCGCTGCCGCGGCGCCTAGCGGGCCACTGAACCTTCGGTGTAGTCGTCGTTGGTCTGGATCCAGGAGAAGAGCTTCCGCAGTTCCCGGCCGGTCTTCTCGATCGGGTGGTCCTCGCCCTTCTTGCGGAGGGCGGCGAACTCGGGTGCGCCGGCGTCCTGGTCGTCGATGAACCGCTTGGCGAAGGCACCGTTCTGGATGTCGGCGAGGACCGCCTTCATGTTCTCCTTCACCGACGGGTCGATCACGCGCGGACCCGAGACGTAGTCGCCGTATTCGGCGGTGTCGGAGACGCTCCAGCGCTGCTTGGCGATGCCGCCCTCGACCATCAGGTCGACGATGAGCTTGAGCTCGTGGAGTACCTCGAAGTACGCGACCTCGGGCTTGTAGCCGGCCTCGGTGAGGGTCTCGAAGCCGTACATGATCAGCTGCGATGCGCCGCCGCAGAGCACAGCCTGCTCGCCGAAGAGGTCCGTCTCGGTCTCCTCGGTGAAGGTCGTCTCGATGACCCCGGCACGGGTGCCGCCGATGGCCTTGGCGTAGGACAGCGCGAGTTCGCGCGCCTTGCCCGAGGGGTTCTGCTCGACGGCGATCAGGTCGGGAACGCCGCGTCCGGCCTCGAACTCGCGGCGGACGATGTGCCCGGGGCCCTTGGGGGCGACGAGGGCGACGTCGACGTCGGCCGGCGGTTTGATGTAGCCGTAGCGGATGTTGAAGCCGTGCCCGAAGAACAGGGCGTCGCCGGCCTGCAGGTTGGGGGCGATGTCCTCGGCGTAGACGTGGCGCTGCACCTGGTCCGGGGTGAGGATCATGATGAGGTCGGCCTCGGCGGTGGCCTCGGCGACGGAGAGGACCCGGAGGCCCTCGGCCTCGGCCTTGGCACGTGACTTCGATCCTTCCTTCAGCCCGACGCGCACATCGACGCCGGAGTCGCGGAGGCTCAGCGCGTGCGCGTGGCCCTGGCTGCCGTAGCCGATGACGGCCACGGTGCGGCCCTGGATGATGGAAAGGTCTGCGTCGTCGTCGTAGAACAACTCGGTCACGTGGATGTCTCCTCTAGTGGATTACTCGGAAAAAAACTGGGGTCGGTGGAACGGGCGGTGCGGGTTCAGGCGCTGCGGAGCGCCCGGTCGCTCATCGACTTCGCCCCGCGGCTGATCGCGAGGGTGCCGGACTGGACGATTTCCCGTACCCCGAACGGCTCAAGCACGGACAGGAGGGCGCTGAGCTTCTCGGGGGTGCCGGTGGCTTCGATGATCAACGAGTCGGTGGAGACGTCGACCACAGAGGCCCGGAACAGGTCTGCGGCCTGGGTGACCTGCAGCCTGGTTGCCGCGTCGGCGCGCACCTTGACCAGGATGTGGTCCCGCTGCACGGACTGTTCGGAGGTCAGCTCGACAATCTTGATGACATTGATGAGCTTGTTCAACTGCTTGGTGACCTGCTCCAGCAGGTCGCCTTCCGCCTCGACCACAACGGTCATCCGGGACATCCCCGGAATCTCGGTGGGCCCAACGGCCAGGGAGTTGATGTTGAAGGCGCGCCGGGCGAAGAGGCTCGCGACACGGGTCAGGACGCCGGGGACGTCCTCGACGAGTACGGAGAGCGTGTGACGGGTCATGGCTAGTCCTCCTGCTCCCATACCGGGGTCATGTTTCGGGCGATCTGGATGAGGTCGTTGCTCACGCCGGCGGGCACCATCGGCCACACCATCGAGTCGCGGCTCACGACGAAGTCGACGACGACGGGCCGGTCGTTGATCGCAAGGGCCTGCTGGATGGTGGCGTCGATGTCCTCGTCGCGTTCGCAGCGGAGCCCGGCGCACCCGTACGCGTCAGCGAGCTTGACGAAGTCCGGAACCCGGACGGTGTCATGACCGGTGTTGAGGTCGGTGTTGGAGTACCTGCCCTCGTAGAAGAGGGTCTGCCACTGCCGCACCATGCCGAGCGACGAGTTGTTGATCACGGCGACCTTGATGGGGATGTTGTTGATGACGCAGGTCGCGAGCTCCTGGTTGGTCATCTGGAAGCAGCCGTCGCCGTCGATGGCCCACACCACCCGGTCGGGGTTGCCGACCTTGGCGCCCATGGCTGCCGGCACCGAGTAGCCCATGGTGCCGAGCCCGCCCGAGTTGAGCCAGGCGTGCGGGCGTTCGTACTGGATGAACTGGGCCGCCCACATCTGGTGCTGGCCTACCCCTGCGACATAGACGCCCTCGGGGCCGGTGAGCTCACCGATGCGCTTGATGACCTGCTGGGGTGCCGAAAGTCCGTCGTCGGGCTGGGTGAAGCCGATCGGGTAGGTCTCGCGGAGCCGGTTGATGGTGTTCCACCACGCGGAGATGTCGGGCGCTCCCCCGCCGTCGTACTGTTCCCGGACCGCCTGGATGAGTTCGGGGATGATTTCCTTGACCGAGCCCACGATGGGGACGTCGGCGGTGCGGTTCTTGGAGATCTCCGCGGGATCGATGTCCGCGTGGATGACCTTGGCGCCCGGCGCGAAGCTGGAGAGCACCCCGGTGACGCGGTCGTCGAACCGTGCGCCGAGGGTGATCAACAGGTCGGACTGCTGCAGGGCGGTGACCGCCGAGACCGAACCGTGCATGCCCGGCATGCCGACGTGCTGCGGGTGCGAGTCCGGGAAGACGCCCCGGGCCATGAGGGTGGTCACCACCGGCGCGCCGACGAGCTCGGCGAGCTCCTTCAGCTCTGCCGCGGCATGGGCCTTGATCACGCCGCCGCCGACATAGAAGACCGGGCGGGTGGAGCCGGCGATCAGGCGGGCCGCCTCGCGGACCTGCTTTGAGTGCCCGCGCACCACTGTCCGGTAGCCGGGGATGTCGATCTTCGGCGGCCACGAGAAGGTCATCTTGCCCTGCTGGGCGTCCTTGGCGATGTCGACGAGCACCGGCCCGGGGCGGCCGGTCGAGGCGATATGGAACGCCTCGGCCAGCACGCGGGGAATGTCGTTGGGGTTCGTCACCAGGTAGGAGTGCTTGGTGATCGGCATCGTGATGCCGACGATGTCTGCCTCCTGGAAGGCATCCGAGCCGATGACGGCGCTTGCCACCTGGCCCGTGATGGCGACCAGGGGCACCGAATCCATGTGGGCGTCGGCGATGGCGGTGACGAGGTTCGTTGCGCCCGGGCCGGAGGTGACGATGCAGACTCCCGGTCGTCCGGTAACCATGGCGTAGCCCTGGGCGGCGTGGCCGGCACCCTGCTCGTGCCGGACCAGGATGTGGCGCAGCTTCGTCGAGGCCATGAGCGGGTCGTAGGTGGGAAGGATGGCTCCACCCGGGAGCCCGAAGATGTCGTCGACGCCCAGTTCTTCAAGGGACCGGACGATGGCCGATGAGCCGAGCATTTCGATGGGGGCCACAACATTGTTCGGACCCCGGACTGCACTTGGCTGCGCCACGGGCTGGGACGTGTCCCGGCCCGGCGCTGCGGGAGCGGCCGGCCTTGCTGCCATCAGCGCCGGGCTGATGGGCGATCCCTTGGACATCTGGAACTTCCTTCGGAACGGGTACTGCATTGACGTGCTGGACAGTTGGTGCGCGATTTGTCTGGTGGAAACAAAAAACCCCTCCGCCTGGTGGGCTGGTGAGGGGTTGCGCGTGACGTAGGTTCTACCGGTCGGGCTTTAGGCCACGCGCTTGGTAAGGACGACTACTACGTTCACTGGCTGCATATTTGAAGTCTCCTCGTACCGGTTATGCAGTGTCAACAGCACTCCGCGCTGTCTCACATATTGGACATGCTAGTCCAGTTAGTGGACACTAACTGGACCGGTGAGGGTGGGGCAGGAGTGCAGCGGGTCCCGAGTGCGCCATTCGCTTCAGCGCGCGGGCCTGGCGACAGAGGCACTGATTTAGCCACCCACAATAAGGCGATGAACCTGAGGGCCCCGAGGGTGCCATGCGCTCTTGCGCGTGGCTGGCGACGTGGGCACTCACTCGGCCACCCACAATAAGGGTAGAAACCAGGGGCCCCTAAGCCCGCGCGCTTAGCGCGCGGGCCCGGCGACAGAGGCACCGAGCCGGCGACCCACAATAAGGCGTCGGACCGAGGGCCCCAAGGTGCCATGCGCTTAGCGCGTGGCACCTTGGGAGGTTCTAGCCGCAGTAAGCCCCTTCGGAGGCCGAGTGGACGAGCTTGGCGTACTTGGCCAGGACGCCCTTGGTGTAGCGGGCGGGCAGCGGCACCCATCCCACCTTGCGTGCCTCGAGTTCGGCCTCGTCGACCAGCAGGTCGAAGCTCTTGCTGGGAATGTCGACGCGGATGCGGTCCCCGTCGCGGATGAAGGCGATGGGACCGCCGTCCACCGCTTCGGGGGCCACATGTCCGATGCACAGCCCTGTGGTTCCGCCCGAGAAGCGGCCGTCGGTCACCAGGAGCACATCCTTGCCGAGTCCGGCACCCTTGATGGCACCGGTGATGGCGAGCATCTCGCGCATGCCCGGGCCGCCCTTGGGACCTTCGTAGCGGATGACGACGACGTCGCCGGCCTTGATCTCGCCTTCGGCGAGCGCCGCGAGGGCCCCCTGTTCCCGTTCGAACACGCGGGCGGTTCCCTCGAAGACGGAGGCGTCGAACCCTGCGGTCTTCACCACGGCGCCTTCGGGGGCCATGGTGCCCTTGAGGATGCTGATGCCGCCGGTCTTGTGGACGGGGTTGTCCATGGCGCGCAGGATCTTCCCGTCGAGGTCCGGCGGGTTGATCTCCGCCAGGTTCTCGGCGACGGTCTTGCCGGTGACGGTGAGCGCATCGCCGTGGATGAGTCCGGCGTCGAGCAGGGCGCGCATGATGACGGGCACGCCGCCGACCCTGTCGACGTCGGTCATGACGTACCGGCCGAAGGGCTTGAGGTCGCCCAGGTGGGGGATGCGGTCGCCGATGCGGTTGAAGTCGTCGAGGGTGAGCTCGACCTCGGCTTCGCGCGCGATGGCGAGCAGGTGAAGGACGGCGTTGGTGGAGCCACCGAAGGCCATGGTGACGGCGATGGCGTTCTCGAACGCCTTGCGCGTCATGATGTCGCGGGCGGTGATGCCGAGGCGCAGCAGGTTCACCACCGCCTCCCCCGACTGGCGGGCGAAGTGGTCGCGCCGCCGGTCCGCGGAGGGCGGGGCCGCCGAACCGGGCAGGGACATGCCGAGGGCCTCGCCGATGCAGGCCATCGTGTTCGCCGTGTACATCCCGCCGCAGGCGCCCTCACCGGGGCAGATCGCCTTCTCGATGCGGGTGAGGTCCCCCACCGACATCTTCCCGGCGGCGCACGCACCCACGGCTTCGAACGCGTCGATGAGGGTGACTTCCTTTTCGGTGCCGTCCTCGAGCTTGACCCAGCCGGGCATGATCGTCCCGGCGTAGAGGAAGACGCTGGCCAGGTCGAGCCGGGCCGCGGCCATCAGCATTCCGGGCAGCGACTTGTCGCAGCCGGCGAGGAGGACGGAGCCGTCGATCCGCTCGGCCTCCATCACGGTCTCAACCGAGTCGGCGATCACCTCACGGGAGACCAGGGAGAAGTGCATGCCCTCGTGTCCCATGGAGATGCCGTCGGAGACGGAGATGGTGCCGAACTGCATGGGGAACCCACCGCCGGCGTGCACCCCTTCCTTCGCACCCTGGGCGAGCCGGTTCAGGGAGAGATTGCAGGGGGTGATTTCGTTCCAGGAGCTTGCGACGCCGATCTGCGGTTTGACGAAGTCATCGTCGCCCATGCCGACGGCCCGGAGCATCCCACGCGCCGGGGCGCGCTCGATCCCATCGGTTACGGCACGGCTTCTTGGCTTGATGTCAGGGGTAGTCACGGTCATGCCTGAAAGTCTAGGGGTTGGCGCCGCGGGTTCTTGATTTGTATTTCCGGGCTGTTACCACCCGGCGGTTCGCGCCCGGCAACCTGTGGTTGGGAGAACGCCTCCGGTACAATCGGCCGCAGTGGGCGCAGCGCCCGCGGGCCGGGGGTTCATCGCCGCGGCCGTCCCATCAGCCGGCACCTACTCCTTTGGCGGAACATGACGTCCGAGCCTGAACCTTCATCAGAGCATCTTCAGGGCGGCCGGGGATTGAAGAACGCCCTTCGCCGCGTCTTCGACTCGCAGATCCCGAACTTCGGCGCCTACAACCTCGTGTTCGCGGTCCCCGACGGGTCAGACCAGTCCAGGGACGCTCCTTCCTCGGAGGCCACCTCCTTCGTGGTGGGCTACCGCTGGAAGCCTGCCGAACTGATGATCGCGCCGGTCCGCGTGGCGGACCTCAGCGGCGCCGGAACCCCGGTGGAGATCAATATGACCAACCTTTCGCACGCCATGATGTGGGATGACGACTGCTACGAAGTGGGCACCAGCACCGGAAAGGTCTTCCGGTTCATCGTTGGGGACCGTCCCGTCCTGGATGTCGGCCCCGGCAACGGCATCGTCCTTGAGCAGGACGAGGACCGGACCGACTTCGACGCCTTCATGGAGGTCTTCATCGGCCTCGCCTAGGCCTCAGGCCCACGGTCCGGGCTGCACGAGGTTTTCCGGCGCAGCGCCGCTGTCCAACAGCTGCAGCTGGCGCTCGAGGAGCCGGACGATACGCGGCCAGAACGCGCCCGTGTTGCCGCCGACATGCGGGGTGATCAGGGCCCCCGGAGCCCGCCACAGCGGGTGCTCCGCCGGCAGCGGCTCGGGATCGACGACGTCGAGGGCGGCCTTGAGCCTGCCCGCCACCACCTCCCGCGTCAGCGCCTCCGTATCGACCACCGGACCGCGCGCAACATTCACCACCAGGGCGCCGTCGGGAAGCGCGGCGAGCACCTCGGCGCCGATCAACCCCCGGGTCGAAGCGGTCAGCGGCGTGATGACTATGACGACGTCGTGCCGTGGCGCGAGCTCCGCAAGCTCCGAGGCCGCATGCACGTGCCCGAAGTCATCGTCGCGCGCAGAGCTTCCCACCCGGGTCAGGGTGACGTCGAACGCCTCGAGGCGGCGCTGGATCTCCCGCCCGATGCCGCCCACCCCCACCAGGAGCACGCGGCGGTCCGCGAGTCCTGCATACCGCCGGGGACGCCAGAGGCCCTCCAGCTGATTGCGCACCGCGTCGTCGATGCCGCGCAGCGAGGCCAGGGCAAGGCCGACGGCCAGTTCAGCGGTCGCGGCGGCATGAACGCCCGAGGCGGTGGCGATGCCGACGCCGGACCCGACGAGGTCCGGCACCCCGTCGTATCCGGTGGTCTGGGTGTGGACGAGCTTCAGGCCCGAGGCCTGGGGAAGCGCGGAACGCAGGTCGGGCGTGCCCGTGTAGGGAAGGACCGCGGCGTCGATCTCCGCGGGGTCCAGGCCTGCCGGTGCGCGGTCGAAGTCCCAGACCGCCAGCCGGATGGCACCCGCCGCGGGCGCCAGTGCCTCACGGAGCTCCTCCGAGGGAACGGTGAGGGTTCGAATCGTGCGCCGGGGCAGCCTCTGGGTCTCCATCGGCCCAGCCTAGCGGGGGCGTGCGGCGGACCGGGTGATGCCGCCCGGTGCGGCGGCGCCATCCCCCCGGTGGCGGTGTGTGATCATACAAGGACCGGCACCGCCCGAACGAGCTGCCGCCAGCCCACCGCCGTTCAGCCATTCCCGGAGCCGCAGCTTGGATCGAGCATCGACGTACCTTTCGTTCAACCCCGAGCAGTTCGAGAGGCTCTCGCCGCGCCGCCGGATGCTGCTCAGCCAGGTGCCCCTGACCGCCACGGCCCTGATCCTCCTCGCCGGGGTCGCCGTCTTCGCGCCGGCCCTCCTGCAAGGTCCCCTCCTGCAGCTGTCCATGCTGATGCACCTGCTGCTCCTCGTGCTCTGTGCCGCCATCCCCTGGGGCCGGCTTCCCCTGGCCGCCACGCTCGCCATTCCGGTCCTCGAATTCGTTCCAATTGCGCTGATGCGTGAGGCAGCCGGCACCGAGTTCACGGCCCTTGGGTTCCTCGCCGTGTTTCCGGTCATCTGGTTGACGGCCTCGGGGATCCATCCCCGGGCCGCGATCCTGACCGGGGTGGCAGCCACCCTGGCGGTGGTGTGGCTCCCGCAGTTCCTTCGGGGACCTGTCACCCCCGATGAGCTGGCCCGGCCGATGCTGGTGCCCATCATGATGCTTGCCATCGGGGTTACCGTCAGCGCGATCACCGAGGGTTTCCGGGCCCAGCGGAGGATCCTCGAGGGCAAGGATGCCGAGCTGCGCTCACTCCTGAAGGCCAGTGCCCTGCGGGAGCGGCTGCTCCACACCGTGGTGAACGCCGTCGATGTCGGGGTGCTCGCCGTCGACTCCTCCGGCCGGGAGATGCTCGCCAACGAGAAGCAGCGGCACCTGTTGCCCGCCACCACCGCACCGGACGGCGCAGTCCGGGGCGAAGCCGCCACCGCCATGTTCCAGGAGGACGGCGTCACGGCCCTGCCTCCGGAGAAGCGTCCGGTGCGCCGGGCCGTCGAGGGAGAAATTTTCTCCGAGGAGATAGTGCGGATCGGCGACGGCCGCGACCAGAAGACGCTCTCGGCCTCGGCCGCCCGGATGAAGTCCGACGATGGACGGCATGACGGCACCGTCGTCACGTTCAGCGATGTCACCGAACTGATGTCGGCGCTCAGCGCCAAACAGGCCTTCATCTCGAATATCACCCACGAACTGCGCACCCCGCTGACCTCGATCGTCGGCTATGTCGAGATGCTCTCCAGCGTCGACGGCGCCCCCGCGCCGATGGTGGCCGGCCTCGACGTCGTCTCCCGCAATGCCCAGCGGCTGCTGGGGCTGGTCAACGACCTGCTCGGGACCGCCGACGGCCCGACGGCGCTCGACCCCTCCCCCATCGACTTCGTTCAGGTGGTCTCCCATGCCATCGCCTCGGCGACCCCGCGCGCCATCGAGGCCGGCACCGCACTCGAAACGGAACTGGCGGACGGCCTGCAGGTCGTATGCGACCCGGGCAAGATCGGGCAGGTGCTCGACAACCTCATCTCCAATGCCATCAAGTATTCTCCGCGCGGCGGGACGGTGACCGTCCGCGCCCACTCCGAGGACGGGCGGCTTGTGTGCACCGTGGCCGATACCGGTATGGGGATGAGCGAGGCGGACTGCCGCAGCGTCTTCACCCGCTTCTTCCGCAGCCCGGACGCGGTGCGTGCGGCGATCCCGGGCGTGGGGCTGGGCCTGGCGATCGTGAAGGAGATCATCGACCAGCACGACGGCGGCATCGAATGCGAGAGCCGGCTCGGCGAAGGCACGGCCATCACCTTCTGCCTGCCGCTGGAGCAGCACGCGCTGAGCCGGAGCTGACGGATCGGCTGCCCGATTTTTCGATTCCGCCGAAGTGCTGGTAGAGTTTCATGCTGTTGCGGATGACACGGACTGGTGAAAAGGACCGGATCAACGCCACGCACCTCTAGCTCAATTGGCAGAGCAATTGACTCTTAATCAATGGGTTCCGGGTTCAAGTCCCGGGGGGTGCACACGAAAGAAAAGCGGCTCCGATCAGGCATTGCGCCAGGTCGGAGCCGCTTTCGTTGTGCCCGGGAAACTTCCCGGATCAGCAGACCGCAGGAAGTGTCCGGGAGCCCGGGAGGACCGGCGGATGGTCAACGGCGGGCCCGCAGCGGTCTATGCTTGAGGTAGAAGCTCCCAGCGGGCTTCGAGGAACCCGGCAAGCTCTCGCCAGCTGCCGGGTTCCGTTCGTTGTAGAGTAATTCCGCCACATCTTCGCCGACACCCAATCCACGGGGTGGGCCGGCTCCCGGGCAGGGCCGCCACCGATCCCAACCGGCATCCAGGAGCTCCCGGTGAAATCCAACGCCGACGACCCACAGCGGTTCGACTTCCACCCCTGGCCCCGGCTTCCGCGCTCCGGTGAACGCTCAACGGCCCGGACGGTGATCGGCAGCATCATCATCGCCGTCATCCTCATCGACACAGCCCTGTCCAACCCCGACCTCGGCCGGATCGTCGTCACCTGCATCATCCTGTACGTCGTTGTTGTCTGGATGAGGCGGCGCCGGCCGCAGCACCCGGCCCGGGGACAGCATCCAGCCCAGTGACGGCTCCAACCAGTGACGGCTCCAACCCAGTGGATGCTCCGGGCCGGACCCGTTAGTTACCCGACTGCTGGGTGTCGGGCCGGTGGCGCAGTTCCTGGGCCGCGGCGCTCACCGCCGTGGGCGGGCCGTCCACCGCGCAGTGGCGCAGGGTCGCGGCACCGGTCACAGCGGACCCGGTAGTCCATGCACCGGCAGCGCGGGCGGTCCCGGCACCGCCGGTGTCGGCGGTCTCAGCGCCGGTGGCGCCGCCGTCTGCGGGCTTCGACCTTGGTGCTGCCGGGCGCTCCGCCCCTTCGGGCAGCGCGGGGTTGCGGATCGTGACTGCGGCCAGCACCGCCGCGGCCGCAAGCACCACGGCGCACACCACCACTGCGGTGCGGAACCCCTGGGCGAAGACCGGCGGGTCGGTGTAAGCATCCCCGGACAGCCCCGCGAGCACCGGCAGCACCGCGATGGCGAGGAGGCCGGCGGCGCGGGCCACCGTATTGTTCACCCCGGAGGCAAGCCCGGCCTGGGTATCGGGTACCGAAGACATCGCCGCCGCGGTCAGGGGCGCAACCAGGAGGGAGAGCCCCAGCCCAAGGATGATCACCGAGGGAAGCACATCCGCCCAATAGGATGCGCCCTCATCGATGCCCAGCATGAACAGCAGCGACACGGCGCAGATGGCCGGGCCCAGCGTCATGGGCAACCGGGGCCCGATGCGCGCACCCAGGGCGCCGGCCCGCGCCGACAGCAGGAGCATCAGCCCCGTGATGGGCAGCAGCGCGACGCCTGCGGCAAGCGGCGAGAACCCGGCGACGACCTGGAGATGGACCACCAGCAGGAAGAAGATGCCGCCGAAGGCACCGTAGATCAGGAAGGTGACGGCGTTGGTGGCGCTGAACTGCCGCCTCGCGAAAATGCCCAGCGGCAACATCGGCATGGCGATCCTGCTCTCCAAGATGAAGAAGGCAACCGCGCACAGGGTACCCAGCGCGGCGGCGGTGACCACAGGGGCCGCCAGCGGCCCGGCGGTTGGAATATCGATGAGGGCGTACGTCCAGCCCCCGAGCGCCCCGGCACCCAGGAGGCCCCCGAGGAAGTCCGGCGCGCCGGTGGCCGAGGGATTGCGGGTTTCCGGGACCCGGCGGTGGCAGATGATCACGACGACCGCCGCGATCGGCACGTTGATGAGGAAGATCCACCGCCACGAGACGCTCTCGACGAGCCAGCCGCCCAGGAACGGCCCGATGGCCGTCGCCACGCCGCCAAGCCCCGACCAGGCACCGATGGCGCGGGCGCGGTCCTCCCACGCGAACGACGCCTGGATCATCGCCAGGCTGCCCGGCGTCAGCAGGGCGCCCCCCATCCCCTGGAGGGCACGTGCGGCGATCAGGGTGCCGGCGTTCGGCGCCAGCCCGCACAGCAGGGACGCCACGGCAAACCACACGACCCCGATGACGAACACCCGCTTGCGCCCGAACCGGTCACCCAGCGCCCCGCCCAACAGGATGAAGGCGGCGAGCGTGAGCGTGTAGGCCGTTACCGTCCACTGCAGTACCTCGAACCCGGCGTCGAATTCCTCACCGATTGCGGGGAGGGCGACGTTGACGACGGTCGCGTCGATTCCCGCGATCGCCGAGCCGAGAATCGACGCCAGCAACAGCCAGCGGCCTGACGCCGATGCGAGCCGTACCACCTCGTTCATTGGTTATCTGCCTCCCGGCAGGCCTTCCGGCGGCTGCCAAGTGCCAGTGTCCCACCCACCGGAAAGGCAGACAAGGAAGGTGCCCGGGAACCTGCCAGCATGACGCCGCGGTTCCCGGGCACCGGGCCGGACCCCCTCCGGGCCCGGGGTGTGCCGGGCCCGCAGCGGGCTCAGGAGTTTGATGCTTCCTTGTTCACGTCCGTCGGGGAGTCATACTCCCGGTCGGGCAGCGCCCGCAGGGTCTCGAGCACCTCGTCGCCGGCGCCCGAGCCTTCCGCGTGCTTTACCAGGTTGTCCTTTGAGACCGGGTAGTCGATGCCCCCGAGCGCCTTCTGGATATCGATCGGACTTGGATTTGCCATGGCGTGCATCCCTTCGGTTGATTGATCCCTTCACTGGCCAAGGATTGCCCCGGCAGCGTCAATTGCGCGGTCGGTGACGGTGGTCGGCGACTCCAGGTGGACCGCCCCGGAGGGCAGCAGACCCGCGCCCCCGAAGCGCTCCATCACGCGCCACTGCGCCGCGACGTCCTCGCCCGCATGGCCGGCCGGAAGGTGCTCCCAGAAGTCGAAGCCACCGCACTGCTCCAGGGCGCTCCGGTCGAAGAGCACGCAGCCGCCCACCCACGCGACCTTGTACAGCAGGGATTCCCCGGGCCCGAGCTCCAGCGCCGCGGCCGCGTGGGTGAGGTTCGCGGCGTTGTGCAGGCGCCAGCGGCCGAAGCCCGCGCTGGTGGGGCGCAGCCGTTCGGGCACCACCCTGCCGCCCTCCCAGAACTGGAGGGTCGCGCGTTCGTGCGGGCGGTCATCCTGCAGGTAGGAAAGGCCCTGGACGGCGGAGCCGACGAAACCGGCGCCGGATTCCGTAAGTGCCCGGTGCATCCGCTCGAGCACCCCCGGTTCGAGCCACACATCGTTGTCCAGGTACAGCACCGTCGGCGCCTCGGCGAGCCTGAGGAGGTAGCTGCGGTGCTCGGCGAGTCCCTGGCGGGGCAGGTGGTGCTCGCACCGCACGGCCCGGCCCTGGGCACGCAGGACGCGAACCATCGCCTGCACCGCAGGGTGCTCCCAGGCCGGCGTCCCGTCGGTCTGGTCGCTGATGACGACCCGGAAGTCGGGGGCGTCCTGGGCCGCCAGGCCGGCAAGGGTGACGGCGAGTTCCGCCGGCCGGGTGAGCGAGGGAATGAGGACGTCAATCTCGGGCGCCGCCGGTCCGGCCGGCGTGGCCCACTCCCCCGACCAGCGCCGGGTCATGACGCTCCCTCCACAACGGGGCCCGGGCCGCGGATCTTCCGCACGACGGCAGAGGTGGACTTCTCGGGGACGTAGTCCAGGATCCGCACCGACCCCCCGCAGGCCTCGACGGCCGGCGCTTCGGTGAGCATCTGCTCCGAATAGTCGCCGCCCTTGGCGTAGATGTCCGGCCGCAGGGCCTCGATCAGCGGCACGGGGGTGTCGGTGCTGAAGACGGTGACATAGTCGACGCAGCTCAGGGCGGCCAGCACACCGGCCCGGTCGGCGGCAGGGTTGATGGGGCGGTCGGGCCCCTTGAGCCGCCGGACGCCGTCGTCGTCGTTGACGGCGACGACCAGCACGTCGCCAAGCTGCTTGGCCTGGTTGAGGTAGGCGGTGTGGCCGCGGTGGAGCACGTCGAAGCAGCCGTTGGTGAGCACGATCCTCCGCCCCTCCGCCCGCTCCCGGCCGATGGCCCGCAGCAGTTCGTCCGGTTCGAGGGCCGTATCGGCGAAGCTGCCCAGGTGCTGGGCGAGGTCCTCGGTCGAACAGACCGAGGTGCCGGGGCGGTGGACCACGATGTCGGCGCCCGCCTGCGCGAGGTCCAGGCTCGTGGTCAGCGGCAGCCCGGCGGCGCGGGCGGCGGCAAGGCAGGCAACGAAGGTGTCGCCCGCGCCGGAGGCCTGCTTCTCGGTGGCGGGCCTCGCCCAGGTGCGGTGGAACTCCCCGTCGGCTCCCAGCAGGACAGTCCCGTCCCGGTCCAGGGTGACGACGACGGCCGCCGCTCCGCTCGCGGTGAGCAGGTCGGCGCTGCGGGCACGCACCGCCGCGGCCCGGTCCTGCCGCACGTCGAGCCGCCCGCCCAGCAGAGCCGCCGCCTCGCGCGCATTCGGTGTCACGAGGTCGGGCCGCAGCGCAGCCCACGCGGCGGGATCGTGGGCGTCGACGAGGGTGAGCCGGTCACCTTCGGCGGCGGCGAGCGCATCGCGCACCTCACCGCCAAGCACCCCGGTGCCGTAGTCGCAGACGATGACGGCGTCGGACCCTGCGACGGCGGCCGGAACCCCGGCGGCCACCAGGGCCGGGCCGTTCCGGACGTTCCGAGGTGCCTCGTCGAGCCGCAGCAGCACCTGGCCGCCGCCAAGGATCCGGTACTTGGTGGTCGTCGTCATACCGGGGTCCTCGATGAGATGGGTGACATCCACCCCGGCCGCGGCGAGGAGCGCGCGCAGCTTCGCGCCGGCGTCGTCGGCGCCCGTCAGCCCGCACAAGCGCACCCGGGCACCGAGGGCGGCGAGGTTCATCGCGGTGTTCGCCGCGCCGCCCGGCGCGTAGTCCCTGCGGTCAAGGTCCACGACCGGCGCCGGCGCCTCCCGGCAGAGCCGTTCGATGGTGCCGCTGAACCAGCCATCGAGCATCACATCGCCCACCACCGTGATGACCGGGGCGATCCCGGCGATCCTCAGCGGGACCCACCCGGCGAGGCCGCGGACCTCCTCCAGGCCACCCATCAGGCGCTCCCGGCGGGCGGGGAGCTGATGTGCACCACCTTGACCCGGGTGAACTCGTCGAGCAGTTCGGGGCCGTAGCCGAAGCCTTCCCCACTGATCCCCCGTGGCTGGGCGGAACCCCCGGGGGCGCCCCCGAAGACCGCGTTGATCTTCACCGTGCCCACCGGCAGGGCGGCGACGGCCCGCTGGGCATTGGCGATGCTGCCCGTGAGCACCGTCGCGGCCAGGCCGTACCGACCGGACGCCGCCCGGGCCAGGCCCTCCTCGAAGCTTTCAACGACGCTCACCGGTGCCACCGGGCCGAAGGTCTCCTCGGTCATCACCCGCATCACCTCGGTGCAGCCAAGGAGCACCGTGGCCGGGTAGTGGGCCCCGGGGCCTTCGGGGACCTCTCCCCCGACGGCGCGCACAGCGCCGAAGGCAAGCGCCTCGGAGACCTGGGCGTGGACGGCGTCGCGCAACCGGGTGTCGACAAGCGGTGCCACCGCTCCGGACCCGTTGCGGGTCCGGGCCTGCTCCACGAGCGCCTCGGCGAACCGTCCGGAAATCGCCCGGTGGACGTAGATGCGCTCGACGGCCGTGCAGATCTGCCCGCTGTTGCTGAAGGAACCGATGGCGGCCTGCTCGGCGGCCCACCCGGGATCGACGTCGGCGTCGATCACGAGGGGATCGTTCCCGCCGTTCTCCCGCAGCACGTGCGCACCGGTCAGCGCTGCGGCGCGGGCGATGCGCTCCCCCGTGGCGCTGGAGCCGACGTGGGCGAAAACATCGACCCCGCCCTGCCGGGTCAGGAGGGCACCGACCTCGGGACCGCCGGTGAGCGTGATGAGCACTCCGTAGGGAAAGGTCTGGGAGAGGACCTCCCCGAGCCGCAGGCCGAGGTGCGGACAGCGTTCGCTGGGCTTGTGCACCACGGTGTTGCCGGTGACCAGTGCCGCGGCAATCAGTCCCACCGCGACGGCCACCGGATCGTTCCAGGGGGTCAGCAGCACGGCCACCCCACGGGGCTCGGCCACCGTGTAGTCCGCGGCGAGGGCCGCCCCGCGGAGGGCGTGTCCCCGGTGCACCGGCCCGAGCTCGGCGTACTGCTCGAGGGCCGAGACCGCCGCGTAGGCCCCCGCCAACGCCTCCTCGACGGGCCGTCCGGTCTCCCGGGCGTTCAGCGCGGCGAGCTCCGGGGCCGCCGCCCGCAGCGCGTCGGCGGCCGAGCGCAGGTGGCGGCCGCGGGCGGCCGGATCGGTCGCCGCCCATTCGGGCTGCACGGTGCGGGCCAGCGACAGCGCAATCTCGACCTGTTCCGGTGTTGACGACTCGAGGGTGCCGACATGCGTCCCGTCCCGCGGGTCAAGGACGGTGATCGACTCGGCCACGGCGGGTGAATGGACGTGGGAGTAGGTGGACATTGCGCTCCTTGGCGGGTTCTCCGAATCGGCCCGCCGCGGGTCCAATTTCCGGCGGGTAGCTGAACCAATACCCCGGCGTCCGCGCGTTTACACAGCTGCGGGGCGGGGAAATTAGAAATTGTGGCGCGCCACCGCAGCACCCTATCGTTTCCTCAGCACGGCCGGGTCCTGCGCGGCCACCACCCCCGCGGGGAACCGGAACCCGGCTCAACCCGTTGCGGCACGATGATCAGGAGGGGTTATGGACCACGCGCCACCCGTGTTGGCCGACACGACCTATGGAACCGGGGTGGGACCGGTGCATCCGCCCTTCGAGGATGTGCAGCGGATCGCAGTGCTGCGCGGCGGAGGGCTCGGGGACCTGATGTTCTCCGTGCCCGCCATCGACGCCCTCCAGGCCGCCTACCCCCAGGCACGCATCACCCTGCTGGGCACGCCGCTCCACGCCGCCCTGCTCACCGGCCGGCCCGGCCCCGTCGCCGAGGTCGAGATCCTGCCGGTGGCGCCGGGCATCCGCCCCGGCACACCCGACGAGCGGGAGGTCGGCCGATTCTTTCAGCGGATGGCCGCGGTGGACTTCGACCTCGCCGTCCAGATCCACGGCGGCGGCCGCAACTCGAATCCGTTCCTGCTCCGTCTCGGCGCACGGCACACCGTCGGAACCCGGACCCCCGACGCCGTTGCCCTGGAGCGGACCCTGCCGTACGTCTACTATCAGCACGAGGTCTTCCGCGCCCTTGAGGTGGTGGGGCTCGCAGGGGCCGAGCCGCGGATCCTCGAACCCCGGATCGCCGTCCGGGCCGGCGAACTCGTGAACGCGGCCCGGCTCGTCCCCGGCAGCGGCCCGCTGGTGACGATCCATCCGGGCGCGACGGATCCGCGCCGGCGGTGGCCGGCCGGATCCTTCGCCGCGGTGGCCGCCCTGGCGGCCGCCGACGGCGCCCGGGTGGTCGTGGTCGGCGACGACACCGACGTCCCGGCTGCGGACGAGATCGTCCGGCGCGCCAGGCGGCGGGCCCCGGGTGGGTTGATCACCTCACTGGCCGGGGCCCTCGACCTGGGCCAGCTTGCTGGAGTGCTCGCCGCGAGCGCCGTCGTGGTTGGGAATGACAGCGGGCCGCGCCACCTCGCGCAGGCCGTGGGCACCCCGACCGTCGGCGTCTACTGGGTCGGCAATGTGATCAATGCCGGCGCCTTCGGCCGGACACTGCACCGGGTCCACCTCGCGTGGGTCATCGCCTGCCCCGTCTGCGGGGTGGATGTGACCCAGGTGGGCTGGACGGCCGAGCGCTGCGAGCACGATGACTCACTGGTCCAGTCGGTCCGGCCCGCCGCCGTCTACGCGGATGTTCGGGAGCTTATGGCCACGAGCCTTCCTCCTCATGGCAGATGAGCATCTGACGCACCTCGCAGCCCTTGGGCTGGGACAGGGCGAACAGGATGGCCGCGGCCACCCGCTCGGGGTCGTTGAGCCGTGAGTCGTCCTGCGGCTTGTACTGTTCGTCGCGGTCATCGAAGAAGCGGGTCTTCATTCCGCCGGGGATGATCGTGGTGACGCCGACCTCACCGGAGGTCTCGGCCGCCAGGGCGTGGGAGAAGCCGACGACGCCGAACTTGGAGGCGCAGTAGGCGGTGGCGTCGGCGACGGCCCGGATGCCCAGCGTCGAGGCGATCGTGACCACCCGGCCGTGCGTGGGCAGCAGGTACGGCAGCGCCGCCCGGACGGTGGACACCGTGCCGAGCAGGTTCACCCCGAGGACCTTTTCCCACTGCTCGGCCGGAACATCCGCGAGTTTCCCGCAGCGGTCGATGCCGGCCGCTGTCACCACGGCGTCGAGCCCGCCGAGTGCCTCGCCGGCCTCCCGGACGGCGGCCTCGACGGCATGCCGGTCGGCCACATCGACCTCGAACGCCTTGACGCCGGAGACCCGGCTCACGTCGAGGTCCAACACAACCGGGGTGCCTCCGGCGGCGATGACCGCCTCGACCACGGCGGCGCCGAGGCCGGAGCCTCCCCCGGTGATCAGGACCCGTCCGGGGTTGGGGGCGGCCTGGGTCTCTGGTGCGGTATAGGTCATGTTTTTCCTTCCTAGTGCTGGAACATGCACGGCCGGGTGGACCGGCCGCACCGTCGTGGGGGCGGGCTGCTCAGCCCACCCGGGCCAGGGCGGCCGCGAGCCGAGTGGTGGAGCGGGCCGGGATGTAGGGCACGGTGACCGTCCTGCCGCCCCACCCGCTGATCAGGCGTGCCTCGGGCAGGTCCGCGGCGGCGTAGTCGCCTCCCTTGACCCAGATGTCGGGCCGGAGGCGCCCGAGGGCGTTCTCGGGCGTCGATTCCTCGAAGACGAGGACCGCGTCCACGCACTCAAGGGCAAGCAGCAGTTCGACCCGGTCCTCGAGCGGCATGATCGGCCGGGTTTCGCCCTTGAGGCGGCGCACCGAGGCATCGGAGTTGAGGCAGACAATGAGGCAGTCGCCGAGCCCCCGGGCCGCGGCCAGGGTGCGGGCGTGGCCGGCGTGGAGCAGGTCGAAGCACCCTCCGGTGGCCACGACCGTGCCGCCGGCCGCGCGCGTCCGCCGGGCGGTCTCGACCGCATCCGAGCCGGGGACCGCCAGGACAGGAGGGGCCTGAGGTGCCCGCAGGGAGGACACCCCGCCGGCCGACAGGAAGGCGGCCGCGGCCCTCACCGCCTCCTGCGCGGCAGCATCGAGGGGCTTCCCGCGGGCCAGCGCGACGGCGAGCGTGGCGGCGAAGCGGTCGCCGGCGCCGCACGGATCGGGCGCGGCGATCGCCGGGGCGGGAATGGCCTGCGGGAGGGCGCCGTCGGCCGAGACGAGTGCACCCCGTTCGCCCAGTGTCACAACCACCGCACGGGCCTGCCACCGCGAGCGCAGGCGGTCCGCCGCCTCCGCCGCCGCCGCGGTGCGCTCGCCGCCGACGCCGGCGAACCGGACCGCCTCACCGAAGTTGGGCGTGACCGCGGTGGCACCGGGGACGGGATCGGCCCCGGACGGGTGCGGGTCCCAGACCACCGGCACCCTGCCGACCTGCCGCGAGAGGGCCCGGCGCAGGTCCGGGTTGCCCATCAGCCCCCTGCCGTAGTCGGCCACCACGATCACCTCTGCGCGCTCCAGTGCCGCCGCCATCTGCGGAGTGCAGGCCGGAACGGGCGCCGGAGCGCAGCCCTCATCGAAGCGCACGATCGGGTGCCCCGCGGCCCGGACGCGGGTCTTCACCGGTGTCGGCGCCCCGGAGGGGCCGGCGGTGACGGTGATGCCGTCGAGCTCGGCGCGCAGGAGGGCGGCGGCGCCGTCGTCGGAGAGCACCGTGACGAGCTCGGTGTCGTGCCCGTCGCGCTGGAGCATCCGCGCCACGAGGCCCGCCCCGCCGGCCCGCCGCAGCACGGTGTCGACGTCGACAACGGGGACCGGGGCGTCCGGGGAGAGGCGTTCCGCCGCCCCCGACAGGTCGGCGTCGAGCAGGACGTCGCCGATCACCAGGACCCTCATGGCTGTTCCTCCCGGTGCCGGCGCACTTCCGAGTCGAAGGCCCGGCAGAGCGCGTGGAGCGCGATCAGGTGCCCCTCCTGGGCGTTGGCCGAGGCCGCCTCGACCGCGACGTACTCATCGACGCAGCAGCTGAGGGGGTTCGGCGCCGAACCGGTGAGCGCCCACGTGGTGATGCCCGCGGCGCGGGCGGCCTCCACCGCCTGCAGCAGGTTCGGGCTCTTCCCGCTCGTGCTCAGCAGGATCAGCACGTCGCCGCGCCGCCCGTGGGCCCGGACCTGGCGTGCGAAGAGCTGGTCGTACCCGTAGTCGTTGGCGATGGCGGTCACGGCCGAGCTCTCGGCATGGAGGGAGATCGCCGAGAACGGTTCGCGCTCGCCGTCGAACCTCCCAACCAGCTCGGCGGTGAGGTGTTGGGCCTCGGCGGCCGACCCGCCGTTCCCTGCCACGAGGAGCCGGCTGCCGGACAGGAGCCGTCCGGCCAGCTCCACGCCCCACCGGGCGAGGGTGTCCGCCTCGGCGCGCAGCGACTCGAGGGCCGGGAGGACCGCCGCGAGGTGGTCCACCACGGCCTCGAGCGAGCGGGCGTGCCGCTCCTCGGCGAGCTCCCCGAGCCCGGCCGGAAGGTCCACCGTGAGCTGCTCCGGCAGGGTCCCCACGTGCCGGCCGGCATTGAGGTATTCGGCGGTCACAGCGCCCTCCCTCCCGTGCTCTCCAGGGACCTCGGCAGGGTGGAGCCCTGCGCCTGCCCAAGCACCCCGGTGCCGCGCAGGGTCAGCAGGTACGCCTTCTCCGTGTCGGCGGCGATCCGGTTCCACGAATACCGTGCCCGGACCCTCCGGTAACCGTTCCGGCCGAGCTCGGCGGCCCAGTCCGGACTGGCGAGGATTTCCGCCACCGCCCCGGCGATGGCGCCTGGGTCCTGCGGCGGAACGTGCTTGCCGGTGCGCCCGTCGACCACCGTGTCGACAAGGCCCCCGACGGCGGCGGCCACCACGGGCACCCCGCAGGCCATCGCCTCAAGCGGGACGATGCCGAATGGCTCGTACCAGGGGGCACAGACGACGGCGTCGGCGCTGCGAAGGACCGGCGGCATCTCCTCCCGCCCCACCTGCCCGGCGAACACGACCCGGTCGTCCACCTCCAGTTCGACGGCCAGGGCCTTCAGGCGCCGCGCCTCGGGGTCCTCCTCGAGGCGGGCCGCGTTCCCGGGTCCCCCGACGAGCACGAGTTCGACGTCGTGCCCACCGTCGCGGAGGATGCGCAGGGCACGGATCACCAGGTCCATGCCCTTGCGGGGGACGAGGCGTCCCACTGAGACGATCCGGTGCGTGCGTCCGCGCGGTGAGGCGGGCCCCGACGGGGAGAAGAGCTCGAGGTCCACCCCGCACGGTGCGATGGAGACCCGGTGCCCCGGGACGCCGAGTGCCTTAAGTTCGAACACCTCGTCGCTGCAGGTGGCGATGATCCGGTCGGCGCCCTGGCCGACGGATGCCTCAAGCCGGATGCGTTCGGCCGGGCTCGTGTCGTCGGGCCCCTGGTGGCGGCGCTTGACGGTGCCCAGGGCGTGGAAGGTCTGCACCACCGCGGGCCGCAGCGCGGCGGGCCGGCACTGCGCCGCCGCGTCGAGGCAGGCAAGGCCCGACATCCAGAAGTGCCCGTGCACCACCTCGGGCGGGCGGTTGCCCCAGTCCTCGACAATGCCCCGGGCGAACTCGGGCATGAAGGGCAGGAGCTGGTCCTTGGGCACCGAACGGAGAGGGCCTGCGTCGACGTGCACGATCTCGAGCCCCAGCACCGGGCGCACGCGCCGGGGCAGCGCGGGATCATCCCGCCGGGTGTAGACGGTGACGTCGTGGCCGCGGTAGGCGAGCGCCCGCGACAGCTCCGCCACGTGCACGTTCTGCCCACCGGCGTCGACTCCGCCCAGGGCTGCGAGCGGGCTCGCGTGTTCGGAAACCAGGGATATCCTCACTGCGCCTTCCTTTCGGTAACTGCAAGGACCCGCCCGCGCCCAGCCGCGGAGTCCAGTACGTCGTCCCAGTCCGCCAGGAAACGGGCCAGTGAATAACGGTCAAGGGCCGCCTGGCGGGCGGTCCGGCCCCGGGAGCGGGCCTCGTCGGGGTCGGCAAGGAGCCGCACCGCCATGGCCCGGAGATCCTCAAGGTTCGTCGAGATGGCCCCGGCCCCGGGCGGGACCGCCCGGGCAGCCTCGGTGGTGGCCAGGACGAGCACCGGCATGCCCAGGTGCATCGCCTCGAGCAGGGCGAGCCCAAGGGAGGTCCACCGCAGCGGGTGGAGGTAGGCACGGGAGCGGGCGAGGCGGGCGTGGAGCTGCGCCGCGGGGAGGTCCCCGCCGAGCCGGAGCCGCTCCGGGGGCAGCCCGAGCAGCTCCGGGAGGCGCTCGGCGCCCATGCCGAACACCTCGAGCGGCGCCGTCGAGGCGAAGCGGGGCAGCAGGTCCGTTCCGGTGACGCGCCCCCTCCGGACCGGTTCGTTGACGACGACCCCGAGTTGCTCCAGCTCCCCGGTGTAGAGGTGGCCGGGGTCGACGATTCCGTGTTCGATGACCGTGGTCGGAGCCACCCCGCTGTCCCACATCAGGTCGTTGAAGTGGGTGACATGGACAAGAGGGATGCGGTCCTGCCAGCCGAGGGGATGCACCGCCGAGGGGACGTTGCCCTTCGGGGTGTTGTGCTCGACGAAGACCGCAGGCAGGTCCCGGCCGGGCGTGCGGCCCAGGAGCCGCTCGCACTCGGCCAGCTCCTCGATCCGCTGCAGGACGACGACGTCGATGTCCTGTCCGGCCAGGTCCGTCGGGGCGACCTCCAGCACGGACCCGGGCCAGTCCCGCCCCGCCCGCCCGAGCCCCCAGGGACCGCCGTCGGCGGTGGTGGGCAGCAGGTAGGTGTGGCTGCCGCGCACGAAGGCGTCGGTCCACCCTCCGTGGACGTGCCACAACAGGATCCTCATGGCGCTCTCCTTTCGCTGCGGCGCGTCTCGGCGCGCCCGATCCGGCGGCGTGAAGCAAGGGAGGGGACCCCGGCGGTGAGCCTGACGACGGCGTCGACGACCTCTTCCGGCTGGACGCGGGAGAGGCAGGGGTGTCCGGGCACCGGACAGGTCCGGGCCCGGCTCGAGGCGCAGGCCGCCGACTGGTCGCCGAGGAGTTCAACGGGAACCTTGTAGGGGGCCCACCGCACGGCGGGCACCACGGGCGAGAACAGGCATGCCACCGGCGTCCCCACGGCGGCGGCGAGGTGGGCCGGACCGGTGTTGCCCGTAATAAGGGCCTCGGCGCCCTGCAGGACCGCAGCCAGGGACGCCAGGTCGGTGCGGCCGCCGAGGTCGAGGCCCTCCGGTCCGGCGACCGTCGCAGTCAGCCCCTTTTCCGCCGGACCGCCGGTGACCACCACCCGGAAGCCTGCGGCGGTAAGCAGTTCGACGGCTGCCGCGTGGTGCAGCGGCGGCCAGGCGCGTGCCGGCACTGCGGCCCCCGGGTGGACGACGACATAGGGGGCCGTCCCGACCAGGTCCGAGACGTCGGGAAGGCCGGTAACCTGGAGCCGTCCGTCGTCGTCGGGCGGCAGGAGGTAGCCGGCGGCCGCCGCGATCCCCAGCGCGCGTTCGGCCTCGGGCTGGTCCTCGGGGAAGTCCTCGCCGGGCTTGAGGCGGATGTCCAGCAGGGAGCCGGCGTAGTCGATTGACGCACCGGTGATGCGCCCGATCCCTGCGAGCCTCAGCGCGAGGGCGAGCGGGAGCGGGGACTGGTGGAACGAGGTGAGGATCACCGCCTCCCCGGCTCCGCAGGCAGCCGCCAAGTCCACGAGTTCCCGCATCAGGCCGGCGGTCACCGGCGGCGCCGGGTCGACGATCCAGGGCGCCGCCCACGTAACGACGTCGACCACGCCCGGCAGCAGACGCGCCGCCGGTGCGCCCTGCGGCCCGCACAGCATGACCACCTCGGAGTGCCCTCCACCGCGCCCGGCGGCGACGGCGCGGACGGCCGGCCCTGCCAGCAGCACGTCCCCGGCGCTGTCGAGCCGGGCCACCAGCACGCGCGCGGTCACCGCCGCTCCTGCCACAGCAGCTCGACGGCACCGGCGAGGGAATCGGCGACGAGCGGTGCGGCCAGGACCTCCTCGCGCCGGGTCACCGCCGTGGGGACCAGGACGCCCACGGCCCCGGCGGCGCGGGCAGCCCCCATGTCGGCCCCGATGTCACCGATCACTGCCGCCTCGCCGGGATCCAGCCCGAGCCGGCTGCAGGCGGACAGCACCATGCCGGGCTCCGGCTTCCGGCAGGAACACCCGTCGGCGGGCCCGTGCGGGCAGATCTCCCAGACCGCGAAGGGGCCAAGGAGCTCCTCGATCCGGGCGTGGACGGCATCCACCTGAGCGCGGGTGAGCAGGCCCCGGGCGATTCCCGACTGGTTCGTCACCACTCCGACGGCGACCCCGGCGCGGCGCAGGGAGTCCAGCACCGCCCGCGCTCCGGGCATCTCCTGCACGAGCGCGGGCTCACCGTTGTACGGGACGTCGATAACGAGCGTCCCGTCGCGGTCGAACAGGACCGCCTTCGGAGCGGTCGCGGCCGAAGCCCTGCTTCTCATACAACCTCTGTTCCCGAGAAGAAGCAGGGCTAAACACTTGAAGGCAAACTTCTTTGCCTCCCCGGCGGAGGGAAAGTGCCCGGCCGCGGCCCGGAGGCCTCTGGCAGGATGGGGGAATGGCATCGAACCCCACCGCGGCCCGGGACGGCCGGCCGGAACTGCTGGCACTGCGGGCCCTGAAGCTCGGGGACCTGCTGGTGGCGGTGCCGGCCCTGCGCGGACTGCGCCGGGCCTTCCCCGAACACCGCATCCGGTACGCCGCGCAGGCGTGGCTGGCGCCAATCGTCGCGCTCACCGACGCCGTCGATGAGCTGCTCCCGACCCACGGCCTGGACGGGCCGCTGGCGCTGGCGCCGGGGACCGTTGACATCGCCGTGAACCTGCATGGCAATGGGCCCGAAAGCCGCGGCCGCCTTGAGGAGCTGGCGCCCGCCCGGCGCATCGGCCACCGTGCCCCCGGCTGGGACGGTCCGCCCTGGCTCCATGGGATCCACGAGCGGCACCGGTGGGCCGGGCTCGTCTCCTGGCACGGGGCGCCGGCCGATCCCCTCGACCAGCGGCTGCGTATCCCCGCGGGGGGAAGTCCCGCACCCGGGGCCGTCGTCGTGCATGTCGGGGCCGCCTACGGCAGCCGGCTGTGGCCGGTTGAGCGGTTCGCCGCGGTGTCCAAGGCCCTGGCGGGGGCCGGGCACCGCGTGCTGCTGACCGGCAGCGCCGGGGAACGGGCGCGGGCACTGGCCGTGGCGGAGGCAGCCGGACTGCCCGTGGGCGCCGTCGTCGCCGGGGAACTTCCGCTCGAACGCTTCGCGGCACTCGTGGCCGGCGCCTCGCTCGTGGTGTCGGCCGACACCGGCGCGGCCCACCTTGCCTCCGCCTACGCCCGCCCTTCCGTCGTGATCTTCGGGCCCGCGCCGGTCGAGGAGTGGGGCCCGCCGCCCGGGCCGCACATCGTGCTCACCGACGAGTCAAAGCGGGTCGGGGAGACCTTCGCCACCGAGCCGGACCCGGCGCTGCTCGCCGTGACCGCCGACGCGGTGCTCGCGGCCGCCTCGCGGCTCGGCGTGTACTAGGGCCGCCCCGGCTCCGCCCCCGCCGGCTCCGGGCGCCGACCGGACGGCAGATTTCAGGCGATCCGGACGTCGGCGGGTCCCCCGGCCGCCGTGCCGACCAGCCGTTCCTGCAGCAGCACGAGGATGCGGGCCAGCTTCCGGGACACCTGCATCTGGGTCATTCCGAGGTGCTCACCGATCTGCTGCTGGGTCTCCTCGTTGAAGTACCTCCGGTACAGCAGTTCCTTCTCCGCCGCGGTGAGCCCATTGACCGCCGCCCGCAGCGAAACGAGGTCGTCGCTGCGCTCGATGCAGTTGTCCGCCGCGGGAAGTGTCTCGCCCCAGCTCCTGCCCTCGAACGGCGCATCGAGGGACTCCGGCCGCAGGCTCGTCGAGCAGGTCAGCGCCTCGGCCACCGACGACTCCTCCACGCCCAGTTCCGCCGCGAGCTCCCGCGCCGTGGCTTCCCGCCCGAACCGTTGTGCCAGCACGGGCGCCGCGCGGACCGCTTCGGTCCTTAGATCCTGGAGGTGCCGCGGCGGCCGGATCACCCAGCAGCAGTCGCGCAGGTAGCGTTTGATCTCCCCGGTGATGGTGGGGATCGCGAAGGAGGCAAAGGGCACGCCCCGGGTGGGATTGAACCGTTGGACCGCCTTGATCAGGCCGAGATACGCCACCTGCCGGATATCCGCCGCGTCCGGTCCGAACGAGGAGAAGGACCGTGCGACCGACTCGGCAAGGTCCAGGTGCCGCAGTGCGATGTCGTCCTGCAGCGCGTTCCGCAACGGTCCGTCGGTCCTGCGTGGAGGCTCGAACTCGGGCGTCGGGGCGGCGGCAGGATTCGACATATGGTTCTCCAGTTCGGGGTGTCCAACTGACTCCCCCAAAGAACCACGGGCGCACGGGCCCTGCAACGATTATTCGAAAGTTTTGCTCCGGAAATCTTCTATTTTCAATTCCGATGGAGTATGCGTTCTCGGTGCTCTTCGCGCCGGATTTCGCGGTCGGTCTTACCGTCCTCCGGGCCAAGGCGATGCCCGCCCCGACGGACACGGGCGTCCGCCGGAGATGACCGGGCCCGGCACCGCATGCCGGGGCGCTTCAGGTGGTGATGGTCGCCGCGGGGCCGGACTCGGGTCCCGGGACGGAGTCGTCCTGAAGGGCCGAGGCAACCTCGGGGGCTGCCGCAGCGGCCGCCCAGTTCCACCGGGGCGCGCCGAGTTCCTTGATCACGCTCTGGAGGTGTGTCCGGAGTTCGTCGGAGACAAGGCCGCCGCCTGCCACGAGCGTGCGTTCGACGTCGTCGGCCCGGGTGAGGACCTCACGGCCCGCATCGGTGATCGAGACGAGATGGGACCGCCGGTCGAGGTCGTTCCGCACGCGGGCCACATGTCCGCGTGATTCGAGCCTGGCGAGTGTCTTCCCCATGGTCTGGGCCTGCACCCGGACAATCTGGGCAAGGCTCGCCTGGGTCATGGCGCCCTGCGATGCGAGGACCCCAAGTGCTATCACTCCGGCATGGGTGACCCCAATGTCCACAAGCCGCTCATTCCAGGCGTGCTCGACAAGGCGGGCAGCCGTCGTCAGCAGTCGGCCAGTGGGCCATTGCTCCAGATCCGGCATGAAAGTGTGCACTCCCTTTCGCTAAGCTGATCAACGCTCATGGATGGCGCCAACCCGTCCCCCTATGATAACTAGGCGTGCCCGTTCTTTTTTAGTGCCTTGGCCGCCGCCCCTATCGAACTGAGGAACCCGAATGACACACCAACTGGCGGCTGGAGATCATGCCCCCGACTTTACGCTCACTGACGCGTTTGGCAACTCGGTCTCGCTCTCGGAGTTCCGCGGCCGGAAGACGGTCGTCTACTTCTACCCTGCGGCGGCGACCCCGGGCTGCACCACCCAGGCCTGTGATTTCCGCGACAACCTCTCGTCCCTCGCCGGGGCCGGGTACAGCGTCCTCGGGGTCTCCCCCGACGCCCCGGAGAAGCTCCGCGCCTTCAGCGACAAGGAGCAGCTGACCTTCCCGCTGCTCTCGGACGAAGACCACGCGGTCGCCGAGGCGTGGGGGGCCTGGGGCGAGAAGAAGAACTACGGGAAGACCTACGAGGGCCTCATCCGCTCCACCGTCGTCGTCGACGAGAGCGGGAAGGTGGAGCTCGCCCAGTACAACGTCCGGGCGACCGGGCACGTCGCCAAGCTCCGGCGCGACCTCGGGGTTTCCTGACTCCCGTAGACTGAAAGCCGACACTGCGCTCCGGCGCGGGTCGGCGCGCGCGAGTGGCGGAATTGGCAGACGCGCTGGATTTAGGTTCCAGTGTCTTCGGACGTGGGGGTTCAAGTCCCCCCTTGCGCACAGGAAGGCCCCCTCGGGCCCGCAGCAACGGCATCCCGGTCTTCGGACCGGGGTGCCGTTGCTGCGTTAAGGCGGCTTGCTTCGTTAAGGCGGATCGGCCGGCCCGGCGGGAGGCGGGCCGGCCGGGAATTTCCAGGTCCCACCCATCCGGCTTCGGCCCACCCTCGAAGTACCTCCGAGACGTCGACACGATGTGCTCCAGCCCACAGCCAGCGGGCCCCGGACTCCCCCACCGGGCCAGGTCAAATCAAGGAGAAATCTCATGGAACTCATCAAGCGCAGGAACCTCAGCGTCCTCGGCCTCGCGGCCATCTCGGTCCTCGGCCTCTCCGCCTGCGGCGGGGGCGGCGGGGGCGGCGAGGCGGCCTCCGGCACCTCGGCCGCTCCCGAAAGCATGGAGTCGGAGGCAACCGAGTCGATGGCCCCCGAAGCCACCGGCGACTCCTCGGACGCGGCAATGGATCCGGCGGCGAACCTCGTCGGGCCCGGATGCGCCGACTACGCCGCCCAGGTGCCCGACGGCGCCGGATCGGTCGAAGGCATGTCCCTCGACCCGGTGGCGGTGGCGGCCTCGAACAACCCCATCCTGACCCAGCTCACGGCTGCCGTCTCCGGCCAGCTGAATCCCGAGGTCAATCTGGTTGACACCCTCAATGGCGATGAGTTCACCGTCTTCGCCCCGGTCGACGACGCCTTCAAGGCGCTGCCCGCCGAGACGGTCGAGGCCCTCAAGACCGACAAGGACCTGCTCTCGGGCATCCTGACCTACCACGTCGTACCCGGCCAGATGCTTCCGGCCGACCTTGAGGGAACCACTCAGACCACGGTGCAGGGCGGGGACGTCGAAATCACCGGTTCGGGCGACGAACTGATGGTCAACGGCGCGAACGTCATCTGCGGCGGAGTCAAGACCGCCAACGCCACCGTGTACCTGATCGACGGAGTCCTCACGCCGCCGGCGGGCTAACCGCTTCCCTGGTGTAACTCCTCTAACGTGACCAGGGAACCTGGACGGGCCCCCGCACCTGGCGTGCGGGGGCCTGTTCTTTCCCCGGGGACGGGCGGCCGACGGCGCCCGCGGCCGGGCGGGCCGTCCGGCCGAATCGCCTAGACTGGACTCTCCAACCGTCTAGTCAGGGCGCTGCGCCCTTTGGAGAATCTGGCCGTGAAGAATACCGCCGGGCGCGTCCGGTCCCGACGTGTCCCCCTGGCCCTTGCCGCGGCCGCGGTGGCGCTCATCCTTCCCGCCTGCACGGCCACCTCCCCCGCGCCGTCGCCCACGCCGTCCGCCCCGGATCCGGCGCCCACCGCCTCCGACACCACCTTCACCTTCGGAGCCGCGGCCGACCCCACCGGCCTCGATCCGGCGATGGCAACCGACAGCGAATCCTTCCGGGTCACCCAGCAGCTGTTTGAAGGCCTCGTCGGGATCGATCCGCTCACCTCCGAGCCGGCGCCGCTCCTCGCCGAGTCGTGGGAGGAACGCAACGAGGGCAGGGCGTACGCCTTCGAACTCCGGGAGGACGTCGTCTTCCACGACGGCGAACCCTTCGATGCCGAAGCTGTCTGCGCCAACTTCAACCGCTGGTTCACCACGCCCCCCGCCGCGCGCGCGGACGCCGCGACCCTTCCCTTCGAAACCGTGTTCCTCGCCTTCTCCGACAATGCGGAGGCCTCCCTTTACAAGGGCTGCCGGCCCCTGGACAGCCACGAGGTGCTGATCGAGCTGAACAGCCGGATGACCGAGTTCATCCCCGCCCTCGCGTTGCCGTCCTTCGCCATGTCCTCCCCCCGGGCCCTTGAGCGGCTCGGCGCGGACGAACCGACCGAAACCCGGGAGGGCAACCGGCTGTCCCGGTACGCCCTGGCACCGGTCGGCACCGGCCCGTTCCGGCTCGTGAGCTGGACCAAGGGCGAGGTGCGGCTCGCCGCGTCCGGCTCCTACTGGGGCGACCCCGGCGAGGTCACCGACGTGGTGTTCACCACGCTCACCCATCCCGACTCCCGGCTGCGCGCCCTGAAGGCCGGCCGCATCGACGGCTACGACTTCGTCACGGTGGAGAACGCCGCCGAGCTGGCCCGGGCCGGACAGCAGCTGCTGCAGCGCGACCCCTACTCGGTGCTGTACCTGGGGATGAACCAGAACTTCCCGGGCGTCGACAACCTGCTCTTCCGCCAGGCGGTGGCCCACGCGATCGACAAGGAGGCGCTGATCGAGGGGCGCTTCCTGAACGGCACCAAGCCGGCCCGGGGATTCCTCCCGCAGAAACTCGGGGTGGGCAGCGAATCGGTTCCCTCCTACAACCACGACCCCCGCAAGGCCCGGGAGCTGCTCGAGGAATCCGGTTATACGGGCATCCCCCTGCCCTTCTACTACCCGCGCAACATCTCCCGGCCGTACCTCCCCGCGCCGGAGAAGACGTATGCCAAGCTCAGCAGGCAGCTCACCGCCGCCGGATTCAACCTCAAGCCGGTCCCGGTGGACTGGAACGAGGGCTACCTCGACCGTGTCCTCGAGGACGGCGACCGCGCCTTCCACCTGCTGGGCTGGAGCGGAAGCTACCAGGATCCGGACAATTTCGCCGGCGCGATCTTCGGCGGCTACAGCAGCGAGTTCGGCTTCGAGGACCATCAGCTGTTCAGCAAGATCTCCCGGGCCGGCACCCTGCCCAACGGCACCGACCGGCTCGAGGCGTACGCCGACATCAGCGCCCAGATCGCCACGAGGCTGCCGGCCGTTCCGCTGGCCTTCCCGGTGTCGGCCCTGGCCATGGCCCCCCGGGTGGCCTCCTACCCGGTGAGCCCGGTCATGAACGAGGTGTTCAACCGGATCGACCTGGACGGGGTGCCGGCCCCCAGCGGCGACGCAAGCGCCGGCTGATTTAAACTAGGCGGCTCCCAGCCGCTAGGCTTCAAGGGCTAGGACCTCGCGACTGGAGACAACGTTGACTGCACAAAGCCAGGCGGCATCACCCGCATCGACCACCGACGTTGTCCTGATCGGCGGTGGCATCATGAGCGCCACGCTCGGGGCCTTCCTGAAGCAGCTCCAGCCGGACTGGGACATCTCCGTCTTCGAACGCCTCGACCGGGCCGGCCTCGAGAGCTCCGATCCGTGGAACAACGCCGGGACCGGGCACGCCGCCCTGTGCGAGCTGAACTACTCGCCGGCGGGCAAGGACGGCTCGGTCGACCCGGCCAAGGCCGTTGCGATCAATGAGCAGTTCCAGGTGTCGCGCCAGTTCTGGGCCCATATGGTCTCGAACGGCCACCTCGGAGATCCACGCAACTTCATCAACCCGGTCCCCCACATGAGCTTCGTCTGGGGCAGCGCCAATGCGTCCTACCTGCGCCGGCGCCATGAAGCGCTCAGCGCACAGCCCCTCTTCCGCACCATGGAGCACTCGGAAGACCCGGCCACCATCGCCGGGTGGACCCCCCTGATTATGAAGGACCGCAACCCGAGCCAGCCCGTGGCGGCCTCCCGGGTCGCCGGCGGGACGGACGTGGACTTCGGGGCCCTCACGCGCGGGCTCACCACCTACCTCGAGGGCAACGGCGTCGAACTGAACTACCACCACGACGTGCTCGACGTGTCCCGCGCCTCCAGCGGACGCTGGGACATCAAGGTGAAGAACCGCGGCACCGGGGCAACCCGCACCGTCAGCACCAGGTTCGTGTTCATCGGCGCCGGCGGCGGCGCCCTGCACCTGCTGCAGCGCAGCGGCATCCCCGAGGGCAAGGGCTTCGCGGGCTTCCCGGTCTCGGGACAGTTCCTGCGCTGCACCGATCCCGACACGGTGAACCAGCACAACGCCAAGGTCTACGGCCAGGCCTCGGTCGGCGCCCCGCCGATGTCGGTGCCGCACCTCGACACCCGGTTCGTCAACGGCGAGCGGTCCCTGCTGTTCGGACCCTACGCCGGCTTCTCCACCAAGTTCCTCAAGCGGGGCTCCTTCCTCGACCTGCCCGGGTCGGTCCGCCCGTCCAACCTGGTGCCCATGCTCGCCGTCGCCAAGGACAACGTTCCGCTGACCAAGTACCTGATTTCCGAGGTCCTGAAGAACCGCGAGGCCAAGAACGAGGCCCTCAACCAGTTCGTCCCGTCGGCCGACGGCGGAGCGTGGGAACTCATCACCGCCGGCCAACGTGTACAGGTCATCAAGAAGGCCCCCAAGACGGGTGGGATTCTGCAGTTCGGAACGGAGGTCATCACCTCGGCCGACGGGTCGGTGGGGGCTCTCCTCGGCGCATCGCCGGGAGCGTCCACGGCGGCCCCGATCATGGTCGAACTCCTGAAGCGGTGCTTCCCGGCGAAGATGTCGGGCTGGGAGGCGAAGCTGAAGGAGATGATCCCCGGCTACGGCGTGAAGCTCAATGAGAACGAGGAGCTTGCCGCGGAAATCCTGTCCATGACGGATCGGGTCTTGAAACTCCAGTAAGCCGCGGCTGCCCCGGGACACCAGGCACCGTCAGCACCGAAGGCAGGCCCATGTTCCGACTGGCGCAGCTCTCCCTGGGCAACCGGGCCCTGATTGCGTTGATCACCGTGTTCGCTTCGGTGTTCGGTGTCATCACGGTGGGCTCGCTCAAGCAGGAACTCATCCCCTCGCTGGAGTTCCCCCGGATCACCGTCGTCTCCTCGGTGCCCGGGGCGTCCCCCGAATACATCGACAAGCAGGTCAGCAGCCCGCTCGAAAGCGCGCTCAGCGGGGTCGAGGGCCTCGAGTCCTCCTCCGCGACCTCCCGCAGCGGGGTCTCCACGGTCAACCTCGAATTCGTCTACGGCACGAACCTCGACCGTGCCCGCGCCCAGGTGGACCGGGCCATCTCCACCGTGCGCCCCAACCTGCCCGAGGATGTCGAGCCGCAGGCGCTGGCCGGCAGCATCAGCGACTTCCCGATCGCCTTCCTCGCCGTCTCCTCCGACCGGCCGCTCAGCGAACTCAATGACAAGCTGACCCGGTTGACGGTTCCCCGGCTGCAGAAGCTCGAGGGCGTCCGCTCGGCCGGCATCACCGGCGGCTCGCGGCAGCACATCGCGGTGCTTCCCCGCGACGGCGCCCTCGCGGGGGCCGGGGTGGAGGTGCGCGACATCGTCGACACGCTCGAAGCCAATGGCGCCCTGTTCCCCGTGGGCACGCTCGAGGAGGAACTGCGGTCCCTGACCATCCAGGCCGGCAGCCCCGTCACCTCACTCGATGACATCCGGCGCCTGCCCGTCCTCCCCTCCGCCGGGCCTCCGCCGGCCCCGGAGGACACCCAGGCCCCCCCAGGCTTCCCGGTCCCCGGGGTTCCGGGCGCCGTTCCGGGCGCCCCCGGCACCACGGAGCCCGGCACCGCGGACGCGGGGGCCGTGCCGCCGGCCGCGCGGGCGCCGGCGCCCCCGGCGGCTCCGGTGACCATCGGGGAGGTCGCCGACGTCGAAATCGCCGACGACGCTGCCACCTCGATCACCCGAACCAACGCGGTCGAGACCCTCGGCCTCACCATCACCAAGGTGCCCGACGGCGACACGGTGCGCATCTCCCGGGCCGTCGCCGACCTCATCCCCGAGCTCGAGACCGAACTCGGCGACGGCGCCAACATCACCGTGGTCTTCGACCAGGCGCCCTTCATCGAACGCTCGATCAAGGACCTCACCACCGAGGGGCTGCTCGGCCTCGCCTTCGCCGTCCTCGTGATCCTCGTGTTCCTGCTCTCGGTCCGCTCCACCCTGGTGACCGCCATCTCCATCCCGCTGTCGCTGCTGGTCACCTTCATCGGCCTCTACGCGGCCGGGTACTCCCTCAACATCCTCACCCTCGGGGCCCTGACCATCGCCATCGGCCGGGTGGTCGACGACTCGATCGTCGTCATCGAGAACATTAAGCGGCACCTGAGCTACGGCGAGGAAAAACGCTTCGCCATCCTCACGGCGGTGCGCGAGGTCGCCGGTGCGGTGACCGCGTCGACCCTGACCACCGTGGCCGTGTTCGCCCCCATCGGGTTCGTCGGCGGACTGGCCGGGGAGCTGTTCCGCCCCTTCGCCGTCACCACCGGGATTGCCCTGCTGGCCTCCCTCGCGGTGTCCCTGACGATCATCCCGGTCCTCGCATTCTGGTTCCTGCCCCGCACGCGGGCCGCCGCCACCGGGGAGGACGGCGACGCCGCACCCGAGGCGGTCCGGCGGGCGCGCGCCGCGGCGGTGGAGGAGGCCCACCGCGCCGAACGCCGCTCCTGGCTGCAGCGCGGCTACCTTCCGGTCCTCCGCGGGACCCAGCGGCACCCGGTCTGGACGCTGACCGCCGGTGTGCTCGTGCTCGGCGCGACGGCCGCGATGGTCCCTTTGCTGTCGACGAACCTGCTGGGCGACAGCGGGCAGAACAATTTCAGCATCTCCCAGACCCTCCCGCCCGGCTCGAGCCTTGCCACGACGGCCGCGGCGGCGGCCCGCACCGAGGAGGTGCTGGCCCGCGACCCGGACATCCGCGACATCCAGCTGACCGTCGGGAACGCCCAAGGCGCATTTGCCGCCCAGTTCTCCGAAGGGGCCTCGGTGGCGAGCTTCACCGTCACCACCGACGAGGACGCCGACCAGGAAGCGCTGCAGGCGCGGATCCGCGACGACCTCGAGCTGCTCGACGAACTCGACACGGCCAACGACGCAGGGGACTTCACGCTGTCGACCCAGCAGGGCGGCTTCGGCACCTCGAGCACCATCGACGTGAACATCACCGCACCGGTCCGCGAAGACCTCCAGCGCGCAAGCGATGCGGTGGCCGGGAGCCTGACGGGGCTCGAAGGCGCCGGCGAGGTGGTGAGCAATCTCTCGGCCGCTCAGCCCCAGGTCCAGATCAGCGTGGACCGGGCCGCCGCGGTCGCAGCAGGACTCACCGAAGGGCAGATTGCCGGCCTGCTCGGCGGCAGCATCAGCCCGGTCCCCGCGGGCGTGCTCCGGCTCGAGGCCACCGACTATCCGGTCCTCATCGGTGAGGGAACCCCCATCACGAGCCTGGCCCAGCTCACCGACCTGGTCATCCCGGCGGCCGGAGGTCCGGTTCCCCTGACGGAGGTGGCCACCATCGAGGAGGTCCAGGTCCCGCTGACCGTCACCAGCGCCAACGGAGAGCGCACCGCCCGCGTCTCGGTCACCCCTGCCGGCGACGACCTGGGCGCCCTGACCGCGGCGGTGTCGGAACGGCTCGACGGCGTCGAACTGCCCGCCGGAGCCACCGCCACCGTGGGCGGGGCGGCGGCGCAGCAGAGGGACTCCTTCGGCCAGCTCTTCATCGCGCTGTGGGCGGCCGTCGCGATCGTCTACGTGATCATGGTCGCAACCTTCAAGAGCCTCCTTCAGCCCCTCATCCTGCTGGTGTCCATCCCGTTCGCCGCCACGGGCGCGATTGCGCTGCTGGTGCTCACCGGCATCCCGCTCGGGCTGCCCTCGCTCATCGGCATGCTCATGCTCGTCGGGATCGTCGTGACAAACGCCATCGTGCTGATCGACCTGATCAACCAGTACCGCCGGCCGCGGGACGGCACCCCGGGCCTCGAGGTGCCCGAGGCCATCCTGCAGGGCGCCCGGCAGCGGCTGCGCCCGATCCTGATGACCGCCCTTGCCACGGTCTTCGCGCTGACGCCGCTGGCCTTGGGCTTCACCGGGGAGGGCGGCTTCATCTCGCAGCCGCTCGCCGTGGTCGTCATCGGCGGACTCGTCTCCTCCACCGCGCTGACCCTGATCCTGGTTCCTGTTCTCTACCGGCTGATCGAGGGACGGCGGGAGCTGCGGGCCCGGCGCCGCGCGGCGACGGACCGCCTGGAGCGGGCCACCGAGTCCGTTCCGGCCTAGCCCTCCACCGGATCGGAGGTCCCCCGGACCGGCCGCCCCCTCCCGGGCGTACAATGGATGCAAACGCATCTATCTAGCCCAGGAGGGCACGTGCAGATCGGCATTTTCACGGTCGGCGACGTCACCGTCGACCCCACCAACAACACCGCACCCAGCGAGTACGAGCGCATCAAGGCCATGGTCGCCATCGCCAAGAAGGTCGAAGAGATCGGCCTTGACGTCTTCGCCACCGGCGAGCACCACAACCGCCCGTTCGTGCCAAGCTCCCCCACCACGCTGCTCGGGTACATCGCTGCGCAGACCGAGCGGATCATCCTCTCCACCTCCGTGACGCTGATCACCACGAATGACCCGGTGAAGATCGCCGAGGACTTCGCCATGCTCCAGCACCTGGCCGACGGCCGGGTCGACCTGGTCCTGGGCCGCGGCAACACGGCGCCGGTCTACCCCTGGTTCGGCAAGAACCAGCAGGACAGCGTGGAACTGACCATCGAGAACTACAACCTGCTGCGCCAGCTGTGGGACAACGACGTCGTGAACTGGCAGGGAAAGTTCCGCACCCCGCTGCGCAACTTCACCTCCACCCCGCGCCCGCTCGACGGCGTCGCGCCCTTCGTCTGGCACGGGTCGATCCGCACCCCCGAGGTCGCCGAGATCGCCGCGTACTTCGGCGACGGGTTCTTCGCGAACAACATCTTCTGGCCCAAGGAGCACTACCAGCAGCTCATCGGGCTCTACCGTGAGCGCTACGCCCACTACGGCCACGGAACGCCGGAGCAGGCCATCGTCGGGCTGGGCGGGCACTTCTACATGGCCCGGAAGTCCCAGGACGCGGTGAAGGAGTTCCGCCCGTACTTCGACAATGCGCCGGTCTACGGCCACGGCCCGTCCCTTGAGCAGTTCACCTCGCAGACGCCGCTGACGGTGGGCAGTCCGCAGGAGGTCATCGAGAAGACCCTGACCTTTCGGGAGTACTTCGGCGACTACCAGCGCCAGCTGTTCCTCGTCGACCACGCGGGCCTGCCGCTGAAGACCGTGCTGAACCAGCTCGACCTCTTCGGCGAACTGGTCCTGCCCGAGCTGCGCGCCGAGTTCGCCAAGCGCACTCCGGCGGAGGTTCCGGCCGGGCCGACCTTCGAGAACCGGCGTGCTGCCGCGGACGCACCAGCGGCCTCCCGTGGCTGAGAGGGCCGACCTCCCGCCGGTGCGCCTCACCGCCGAGGCGTGGGAGTCCCTCTTCCGCGCCCAGGTCGCGGTGATGAAGATCCTGAGGCAGGACGAGGCCTTCAAGCAGCTGAGCATCCGCGACTACGACGTGCTGTTCAACCTGAGCCGGTGCGAGACCGGGTGGGCCCGGCTCAATGAGCTGAACGCGAACCTGTTGATCAGCCAGCCGAGCCTGAGCCGGATGATTGAACGGCTTGAGGCCAAGGGGCTCATCCAGCGCCGGCCGGCCGAGCACGACCACCGCGGCGTGGAGGTCTCCCTGACCGAGGAGGGCCGGGCGCTCCAGAAGCGCATCGGCACCTCCCACGTGCGGGTGATCCAGGAGACCCTTGGGCCGGTGCTGAACGTCGAGGAGCTCGAACAGCTCCGCCGGCTTACCGCCAAGATCAGCTCCGGGGTGGAACGCCCGTCCTGAGCCGGGGCACCGGGCACCGCCCGGTGCCCCTAGGCTGGGGCCTGACGCATCGGCGTCTACCGTTCCAAGCGAAGGCGGCCCCATGCACAGCAACACCTCCGGCGACGTCCCCGACCTGACCGGCCGCAGCGCCATCGTCACCGGGGCCAACAGCGGCATCGGCCGGCAGGTCGCCCTCGCCCTGGCGCGGAAGGGTGCGCACGTCGTGCTCGCGTGCCGGGATGCGCGGCGGGGGCAGGAGGCCGAGCAGCAGATCCGCTCGCTCAGCGGCAGCCGGACGGTGGAGCTGCGCCTGCTGGACCTTGCCAGCCTCGCCTCCGTCCGGCGGTTCGCCGCGGACTGGAGCGGACCACTGGACCTGTTGGTCAACAACGCCGGAGTGATGGCGCCGCCGCGGCGGATGCTGACCGAGGACGGTTTCGAGGCGCAGTTCGGCATCAACCACCTGGGCCACTTCGCCCTGACCGGGCTGCTCCTCGACCAGCTGCGGGCGGCCGCACGCCCCCGGGTGGTGACCGTCTCCAGCCTCGCGCATCGACGCGGCCGCATCCGCTTCGACGATCTGCAGTCCGCCCGGCGGTACCGCCCCTGGACCGCGTACGGCCAGAGCAAGGCCGCCAACCTCTACTTCACCCTCGAGTTGGACCGGCGCGCCCGCGCGGCCGGCTCGAACCTCACGGCCGCGGCGGCGCACCCGGGGCTCGCCCGCACCAACCTGGTCCGGAACCGGCAGGCGGGACCGGTGCTCGACCTGCTCGGCGGGTTCCTCGGCGTCCTGAGCCAGTCGGAGGAGGCCGGGGCGCTTCCGGTGCTCCATGCGGCCACCGGGGCCGGCGTGGTGGGCGGGGACTACTACGGGCCGGACGGTCCCGGCGAAACCCGGGGCAACGTCCGCCTCGTGGCGCCCTCCCCGCACGTCCTTGACCCCGGGGTCGCCGCCCGGCTCTGGGAACGCAGCGTCGAACTCACCGGAGTCGACTACCGCGCCCTGCAGCCGGACGCCGGACACCGCCCCTGAGCAGCCGGCAGGATCCCTCCGGCGTTCGTTTCAGCCCGCCATCCAGGCGCCGTCCGGGTGCCGGGCGTGCGGGGCCCGGACCCGTGCGGCGGCGTCGGCCACCGATGCGGCCGCCGCCGCCAGGTCCTCCGCGGTCGCCTCCCGCGTCCAGGACAGGCGCAGCGCGCTGGTGGCTGTGTCGGCGTCGAGGCCTAGGGCGAGCAGGACGGCGGAGGGCTCGTCCGACCCGGCCGCGCAGGCCGAACCGGAGGACGCCACCACGCCGAGGCGCTCCAGTTCCAGCAGGACCGATTCGCCGCTGAGGCCCGGGAAGCAGAAGGAGGCGAGGTTGGGCAGCCGCCGCTCGGGGTGTCCGGTCAGGACAGCGCCCGGCACCCCGGCCAGGACCTGTGCGATGAGCCGGTCCCGCAGCCGGGCTGATTGCGCCGCGGCATCCCGGATGCCCTCCCGCGCTGTCGCCAGGGCCGCCGCCACCCCGACGGCGCCCGCGACGTTTTCGGTGCCCGACCGGCGGCCGCGCTCCTGGCCTCCGCCGTGGACCACCGGCTCCACCGGAACCCTCCGGCGGAGGTAGAGCACACCGGATCCCTTGGGTGCCCCCAGCTTGTGGCCCGAGATGCCCAGCGCGTCGACGCCGAGGCCCTGGACGTCGAGGGGAAGCCACCCCGCGGCCTGCACGGCGTCGGTATGGAAATAGACGCCGCGGCTCCGGCAGATCGCCGCGAGTCCGCCGACGTCCTGCACGGTGCCGACCTCGTTGTTGGCGTACATAATGCTGCACAGGGTGGTCTGCTCCGTCAGGGCGGCCCGGAGCTCCCCCGGATCCACCATGCCGGCCCCGTCCACCGGCAGCACGGTGATCCGGAAACCGTGGAACCGCTCGAGGTAGGACAGCGGGCCGTGCACGGCGGCGTGCTCGACGGCGCTGGTGACGATGTGCCGCCCACGGGGGGCCGCGAGGGCGATGCCCTTCAGCGCGAGGTTGTTGGCCTCGGTTCCCCCGGAGGTGAAGACCACCTCCGCCGGGCGGCAGTTCAGCACCGCGGCGACCGTTTCCCGCGCCGACGCGAGGGCGGCCGCGGCGGCCTCCCCCACCGTGTGGTGGCTCGAGGGGTTGCCGAAGTCGGCCGTCAGCACCGGCCACATCGCCTCAAGCACCTCCCGCCGCACGGCGGTGGTGGCGGCGGCATCGAGGTAGATCATGGCCGCAGGTCCACCTGCGCCGGGGTCCCGGCAGCCGCCGCCGGCCTGGCACCGCCGGTTCCGGTGTCCGCCGTGACGGCGGGCTGGAAGTCGAGTCCGAGGTCGAGGCTGCGGACGCTGTGGGTGAGGGCCCCCGAGGAGATCAGGTCCACCCCGGTCGCGGCGATCGCGGCGACGGTGTCCAGGGTGACGTTGCCGCTGGCCTCCACAAGGGCGCGTCCTGCGATGCGGCGGACCCCTTCGGCGAGGTCGGGCAGGGAGAAGTTGTCGAGCATGATCGTGTCGACGCCCGCAGCGAGCACCGGTTCGATCTGGTCGAGCCGGTCCACCTCCACCTCGAAGTGCACGGTGTGGGGCAGCCGGCCCCTGGCGTCCGCGAGGGCGCGGGTGAGCGCGTCCGGGCCGTCGACCGACAGCAGCGCGAGGTGGTTGTCCTTCACCAGCACAGCGTCGGAGAGGCTGAAGCGGTGGTTGGCCCCTCCCCCGCAGCGCACCGCGTATTTCTCCAGGGCACGCAGCCCCGGGGTGGTCTTGCGGGTGTCCACGATCCGCGCCCCGGTCCCGCGGACCGCCTCGACATACCGCGCGGTGAGGGTGGCGATGCCGCTCAGTCGCTGGGCGAGGTTCAGCGCGGTGCGCTCGGCGGCGAGGATTCCCGCGGCGGGACCGCTGAGGACCGCGAGCACCGTGCCCGGGGCGAACCGGGTACCGTCCTCCACTGCGCGCTCCACGGTGATGCGCGGATCGGCCAGCCGCAGAGCGGATTCGATGACCTGCGCCCCGCAGAAGACCCCCGCCTCCCGGGCCGTGACCGCAGCCCGTGCCTGGGCCTCCGGCGCGATCAGGCTTTGGCAGGTGAGGTCGCCCCAGGGGGCGTCCTCGGCGAGCGCGGCGGCGATCACCGCGTCGATCACCGCGGCGGGCGGGGCGGAGGCTGCTGCCGGTGGGGTCATAGCGGAAATCCTTCCTCGGAGGTGGAGGCGCGGACGTACGCCGCGCTCCCGGGAACTGCCTGCGGATCGGCCGACGGGAAGTCCGTGCGGTAGTGGGCGCCCCGGCTCTCGCGGCGGGCCGCGGCGGCCTGGACGAGCAGCCGCGCGCACAGCAGGAGGTTCGCCGTTTCCAGCTCCTCCACGGTGTCGGCGGCGGGCGCGAAGGCGGCCAGCTGCTTCGCGGCCAGTTCGAGTCCGGCCCCGTCCCGGACGACGCCGGCGTGCCCGGTCATCAGGCGCTGCAGCTGCGCCCGGTCGAAGGGCTCGCCGGCGCCGGGGTGCACGAGGTCCACCCCGCGTGCCGGGAACCGGGGCCACGGCGGCGCCGGCGCCGCAAGGGCCGCCGCTGCGCGTTCGGCGAACACGAGTGCTTCGAGGAGCGAGTTCGAGGCGAGCCGGTTGGCGCCGTGGACCCGCGTGCAGGCGGCCTCACCCACCGCATACAGGCCCGGGAGGGAGGTCCGGCCCGAGGTGTCGGTGCGGATCCCTCCCATCCAGTAGTGCGCCGCGGGTACCACCGGGATCGGTTCGGACGCCCAGTCCAGGCCGTGGCGGGCGGTCAGGGAGGTCAGGGAGGGGAAACGCCGGGCGAGGAACGCGCGGCCCAGGCCGGTCGCGTCGAGGTAGACGCACGGCTCGCCCCGTGCCGCGAGGTGCGCGGCGATGCTCCGGGAGACGGCGTCGCGCGGGGCGAGCTCGCCGTCGGGGTGGTAGGCCGGCAGGAAGCGGGTTCCCGCGGCGTCGAGGAGGACGGCGCCTTCACCCCGCACCGCCTCGGAGATGAGTGGGCTGCCGGGCACAGCGAGCGCCGTGGGGTGGAACTGGAAGAATTCGACGTCGGCCACCACCGCCCCCGCCCGCCAGGCCAGGGCCACGCCGTCCGCGGTGGCAACCGACGGGTTCGTCGTGTGCTCGTAGAGCATGCCTGCTCCGCCGGTGGCGAGCACGACGGCGTCGGCGGGGATCTCCTGGACCGGGGGCACGCCGGTGGCGGAGCGGGTGAGCACGCCCGAGATCACCCGGCCCCCGGCGGGTCCCGAACGCAGCAGCTCCGTGACGAAGGTGGACTCGAGGATCCTCACCTGTGGGTCGGCGCGCACGGCGCGGATCAGGGCCCCGGCCAGGGCGCGGCCCGTCGCGTCTCCTCCGGCGTGGAGGATCCTTGCCGCGCTGTGGGCGGCCTCCCGCCCGCTCGAGAGGACTCCGGCGGCGCTGTCGAAGCGGAACCCCAAGGACCCCAGCCAGTCGACCTGGGCCTGCGCACCGGCACACAGCAGCCCGACCACGTCCGGGTCGGCGAGGCCCGCGCCGGCTGCCAGGGTGTCGGCGATGTGCGCGGCGACGCTGTCCGCGCCGGCACCCCCGGTGCCGGCCTGCGCGCGTCCGGTGGCCCCGGTGCCCTCCGCCCCCGGGAGGACTGCAGCCATACCGCCCTGGGCGTACCAGGTGTTGCTTTCCTCGAGGGCAGCCTTCGTGATCAGCGTCAGCTGCGCCCCCGGGAGGCTCCGGCGGATCCTGAGCACGGTGGCCAGGCCTGCGATCCCGCCGCCCACGACGACGACCCGGCGCGGGGCGTCCGGGTGGGCGGCCGGGGCCGGGGTCATGGCCGGACCGCGAGCATGCGTTGCAGGGCGGTGCGGGCGGGACCGGCGGTTCCGGCCGGCACGGTGATCCGGTTGCGCACCTCCCCTTCGAGCAGACCCTCGAGCACCCAGGCGAGGTACCCGGGGTGGATCCGGTACATCGTTGAGCAGGGGCAGATCACCGGGTCGAGGCAGAAGATCGTGTGTTCGGGGTGTTCGGCGGCGAGGCGGTTGACCAGGTTGACCTCGGTGCCGACGGCGAAGGTGCTGCCGGGCGCGGCGGCGGCGATCGCCTTGCGGATGTAGTCGGTTGAGCCGGCCTCGTCCGCGGCGTCCACCACGGGCATCGGGCACTCGGGGTGGACGATGACGCGCACGCCCGGGTGCTCCGCCCGGGCTTTCTCGATCTGGGCCACGCTGAAGCGCTTGTGGACCGAGCAGAAACCGTTCCACAGGATCACCCGGGAGTCTCGAAGTTCCTGATCCCCGAGGCCGCCGAGGTCCTTGCGCGGGTTCCACAGCGGCATCCGCTCGAGCGGGACGCCCATCGCCTTGGCGGTGTTGCGGCCCAGGTGCTGGTCGGGGAAGAACAGCACCCGCTGCGCCCGCTCGAAGGCCCATTCGAGCACCGCGGCGGCATTGGAGGAGGTGCAGACGATTCCGCCGTTCTCCCCGCAGAATCCCTTGAGCGCCGCGGAGGAGTTCATGTAGGTGACGGGAAGGACCGGGACCTTCCCGTCGGCGTCGGGTTCGGTGCCGAACGCCTCGGCGAGCTGCTCCCAGCAGTCGGTCACCGAATCGATGTCGGCCATATCCGCCATCGAGCAGCCCGCGGCGAGATTGGGCAGGATCACCGCCTGGTCCGGCCGGGAAAGCAGGTCGGCGGTTTCGGCCATGAAGTGGACGCCGCAGAAGACGATCGCCTCGGCGTCCCCGCGCTGGGTCGCCGCGCGGGCGAGCTGGAAGCTGTCCCCGACGAAGTCGGCGTGCCGGATGACCTCGTCGCGCTGGTAGAAGTGCCCCAGCAGGACCACCCTGTCCCCCAGGGCCTCCTTCGCCGCGGTGATGCGCCGCTCGAGTTCGTCGTCGCCGGCCAGGCGGTACTCCTCGGGCAGTTCGCCCTGGCGGGGGGTCGCGGCGGGCGCGGGGTCGGCCATCGAGGCGCCCGGGCCGTAGGCCGGAACCGGCGTGTCGAACACCCACGGGCCCTCGGCGAGCGCCGGTGAGCAGGTTCCCCCTGCGGCCGGCGCGGCCTGTGCCTCAGCCCGGGTGATGAGCTGGATCGCGGTGTTGACAGAGGTCATGGGGTTCTCCTGGGGAAGCCGGAATCGGGCGAGGCGGGGCCGGTGTAGCGGTAGAGGCGGGGCGGGCGGTGCCGGCCGCCCTGCTGGAAGGTGTCCGTGGGGACGATGTCCGGGGTGGCCCGGAGGTGGCGGCGGAAGTTGGCCGGGTCGAGTTCCCTGCCCATGACCGCTTCGTAGACCCCGCGCACCTGGGCCAGGGTGAAGGACTCGCCGAGGAAGGAGAAGGCGATCGGGCCGTACTCCATCTTGTTGCGCAGCCGCCAGAGGGCGTACTCGACGATCGAGTTGTGGTCGAAGGCGAGGTCCGGGAGGTCGTCGGCCGGGAACCACCGGACGTTCTCCGATTCGCGGGCGAGGTCGGCCTCCCCGGGTTGGACCAGGGCCCAGTACACGATGGACACCAGCCGCTGCGTGGCGGCGCGGTCGAGCCCGCCGAAGGCGTAGAGCTGCTCCAGGTACCGCGGAGCCAGGCCCGTGGTCTCATTCAGGTTCCGCGCCGCGGCGTCCTGGAGGGATTCCCGTCCCGTCAGCGGCCCGCCGGGCAGCGCCCACTTGCCCAGGTGCGGCTCACGGATCCGGCGCACCAGCGGCATCCAGAGGGCCTTCCGGCCGCCGTCGGAGCGCAGCGCGAAGATCACCGTCGAGATCGCCAGTGCCGGGGACAGCCGGTCGCGTTCGGTGACGTTGGCCGAATTGAAGCCCATCCCTGCACCGCCTTCAAAGGTGGGCCGCCGCCGCAACCCGGGTTAAAGTCACTATGACTATAACAGGTGTCAGAGGCTCCCGGCGGGGTCTCGGCTGGCGGCGGCGCGCATCAGGGGAAGGGTCCGCCCCTCGAAGTGGGAGTTGAGGACGATGACGCTGGAGGAGCGGATCACCGTCCGGGTGGCGATGATGGCGTCGATGACGCGCTGCAGGTCGGCATTGGAGCGGGCAGTCACCCTCGCCAGCAGGTCGCTCTCCCCCGACACGGTGTGCAGTTCCTGGATCTCCGGGATCTCCGCGAGCGCCCGGGCCACGGCGTCATGGCCCGAGTCCTGGTGGATGATCAGCGAACAGAAGGCGGTGACGCCGTACCCCAGCGGCGCCGGATCGATGCGCGGCCCCCAGCCGGTGATCACCCCGTTGCGCTGCATCCGCTCCAGCCGCGCCGACACCGTCGCCCGGGCCACCCCGAGCACGCGCGATGCCTCAAGCACCGACATCCGGGGGTTGTCGGTGAACAGCTCAACAATGCGTGAATCAAGCCCGTCGATCTCCACTGGATCCTTCCTCCGGACACACCGTGCCCTGCCGTCGCCACCCTGCACCGTGCAGCGCGGTGGGCGGACACCCCCGTGCGACGGACGCCCGTTTGTACAGACAATAGCCGTACGACCGAGCAACCTGTACAGTCGGCTGCGCTATTCGGGGATCCGGTACGGCAATCTGCGGAGGACCGACCCGGCAGATTGCGCAGGGCTCCGGGTGCGGATACCGTCGCCCCAGGCCACCTACGCAAGGACGCACCATGGAATCTCCGACACCTGCGGACCCGAACGAGCTCGAGGAGCTCTACCGGCTCCTCGCTGCCGTCCGGCAGCTCGACACCGCCGCGGTCCGCTGGCAGCGCCAGGGCATCATCCCCGGCTACGCCCCCCTGCTCGGGCAGGAGGCGGCCCAGGTGGGCAGCGGGTACGCCGTGGATCCCACGCGGGACTTCGTCTTCCCCACCTACCGTGAACTCGGCGTCGCCCGCGCCGTCGGCGTGGACATGGTTCAATACATGGCCACCCACAAGGCCACCTGGCACGGCGGTCTCTACGACCCCGCCGCCACCCATTTCGCCCCGATCCAGGCCGTGGTCGGTGGATCGGTGCTCCACGCCGTCGGCTGGGCGCACGGGCAGACCCTGGCCGGCCCCGGCGCCGACGGCTACAACGTGGCATTGAGCTACTTCGGCGACGGCGCAAGTTCCCAGGGCGACGTGCATGAGGCGATGAACTTCGCGGCCGTGATGAAGGCACCCGTCATTTTCTTTGTCCAGAACAACGGCTGGGCGATCTCGGTGCCCACCGAACGCCAGGTGGCGGGCGGCTCCGTCGCGGCCCGGGCGGCCGGTTACGGCATGCCCTCGCTCAGCGTCGACGGCAACGACGTCACGGCGGTGCTCGAGGCGACGCGCTCGGCCCTGGCGCACTGCAGGAACGGCGGCGGTCCGATCCTCATCGAGGCCCTGACCTACCGGCTCGGCCCGCACTCGACAAGCGACGACCCCGGCCGTTACCGCACCCTCGACGAGGAGCAGGCGGCACGCCGCTCCGATCCGCTGGCGGCGTGCGAGGCGCAGCTGCGCACCCGCTTCGGCACCCCCGATTCCTTCTTCGCCGCGGCCCGGGCCGCTGGGGAGGAGGAGGCCGACCGCGTCCGGCAGGGCCTTGAGGGCCTTGCCCCCCGCCCGGGAAGCGAGATGTTCGACTTCGTCTTCCAGGAGCCCACCGCCGCACTGAAAGCCCAGGCCGCGGCCTGGAGGACGGAATCCGAGCATGTCTGAGACCCTGTCGAACCCTCTGTCCCCGGCCGTGGGGGCCGCACCCGCAGCGCTGACGCTCTCGATGCAGGCCGCACTGAACCGTGCGCTCGGGGAGGTCCTCGAGGACAATCCCAAGGCCCTGATCTTCGGCGAGGACGTCGGCCGGCTCGGCGGGGTCTTCCGCATCACCGACGGCCTGCAGGCCCGGTTCGGCGCCGGACGCGTCTTCGACACGCCCCTGGCCGAATCGGGCATCCTCGGCATGTCCGTCGGCCTGGCGATGGCGGGGTTCCACCCGATCCCCGAGGTGCAGTTCGACGGCTTCGCCTACCCGGCCGTCAACCAGATCGTGTCCCAAATCGGCCGGATGAACTACCGCAGCCGCGGAACCCTGCCCATGCCGATCACCCTGCGCGTTCCCAGCTTCGGCGGAATCCGCGCACCTGAACTCCACGGCGAGAGCCTCGAGAGCCTCTTCGTCCACGTCCCGGGCCTGAAGGTCGTCTCCCCCGCGGACCCGCACCAGGCCTACCACCTGATGCGCCGGGCCGGCTCGATGCCCGATCCGGTGATCTTTATGGAGCCCAAGTCCCGGTACTGGCAGAAGGGCCCGGTGGACCCGGCCGACGCCGGCCCGCTCGAGGGTGCGCGCATCGCCCGCCCGGGCCGCCACCTCACCCTGATCGCCTGGGGTGCCATGGTTGCCCGCTGCCTGCAGGTCGCCGAACTGGCCGCCGAGGACGGCATCGAGGTGGAGGTGCTCGACCTGCGCTGGCTCAGTCCGGTCGACGCCGACGGCCTTGCCGAATCGGTCTCCCGCACCCGGCGCGCCGTCGTCGTCCATGAGGCGCCGCGCAGCAGCGGGCTCGGGGCGGAAATCGCCGCCCTCGTGACGGAAAGGTGCTTCAATACCCTCAAGGCACCGGTGGAGCGGGTGACGGGATTCGATGTTCCCTATCCGTCGGGCGACCTTGAGGATGAGTACATTCCCAACATTGACCGGATCCTCTTTGGCATCCAACGCGTATTGGAGCACCGCCGTGGCTGAACTGTCATTTCCCCTGCCGGACCTCGGCGAGGGCCTCATCGAGGCGACGATCCTCGAGTGGCTCGTCGCCGAGGGCGACCAGGTCGAGCGGAACCAGCCCCTCGTCGAGGTGGAAACCAGCAAGTCCGCCGTCGAACTGCCCTCCCCCCAGGCCGGTACAGTCGTGAAGGTCCACGGCGGCGCCGGATCGGTGATCGCCGTGGGTGATCCGCTCATCGTGTTCGAAGTGCCGGATGACACGGCCGGCATTGTGGGAACCGTGCCCGTCGAGAAGGCCCCGGCCCGGCGCGTGCGGCTCAGCGCCGTGCTCGATGACGACTAGGCACCTCCCCGCTGTGCGGGATCCGGAACGGCAGGAGAGGAAAGACATGGGACGGCACCGCGACCACCTGGTGGAGGGCTCGGATCCGCAGCTGAGCGTGGCGCTGCACCCGCCCGTCGCGGACGCCGGACTGCGCCCGGTGCTGCTCCTTCACGGGTTCGCCTCCTCGACGAAGCTGAACTGGGTCGATACGGGCTGGATCCGCTACCTCACCGAGGCCGGGCGGGCCGTCCTCACCGTCGACCTTCCCGGACACGGCGCCAGCGCCGCCCCGGAGGCGCGCGACTCCTACTCCCCCAGCCGCATCCGCGCCGACATCCTCCAGGTCCTCCAGGACCACCACGTGGTGCCCCTGCGCGAGGGGATTCCCACGAGCGGCGTCGACATCATCGGGTATTCCCTGGGCTCCCGCCTCGCCTGGGAGTTCGGTGCCACCCAGCCCGAACTGGTGCACCGCATGGTGCTCGGCGGCCCGGGCAGCGGCGACCCGCTGGCGGAATTCGACCTGCCCGCGGCACAGCAGCTGCTGGCCGAGGGGACGCCGATCGAGGATCCCCGGACGGCCGAACTGATGCGCATGGCGCGCCTCGTCCCGACGAACGATGTGTTCGCCCTGCTGACGATGGTGGAGGCGGTCAAGGATGAACCGTTCACCCCCGCCGAGGCCGTGCCGCGGATGCCGCTGCTGCTCGTGGCCGGTGAGAACGACGGGCTCGCCGCGACGGCCCGGGAACTCGTGGACCTCGCCCCGCACGCGGAGTTCCTGCAGCTGCCCGCGCGCACCCACGCGAACGCCGTGACCTCCCGTGCCTTCAAGGCCGCCGCCGTCGCCTTCCTGTCCGCCTGATCCCCGTCGGCCGGTGCCCGCCGGGGTACCGGGAGGCATAATGTTTCGGTAAAAGGACCGGCGCCTTGGGCGAAAAATCCGTTGGCACAGGATACAATCGGAAAAGTCGTCAGCACACTTACCTTTCCTGTGCGGCCCTGCTCCACCTCCACCTTTCATCTTCCCGGGAGAACACCCATGGATGTGCTCCTAGCCGAGCGGTACCAGACCACCGACCTGTTGGGCGTCGGCGGCGCCGCCTCCGTCTACAGGGCGCTCGACCGGAACCTGCAGCGTGAGGTCGCAGTGAAGGTGTTCAATCCCACCACCGCCGACGACGACGACTACCGCCGGCAGCACACCGAAACGCTGCTGCTCTCCACCCTGAACCATCCCGGCCTGGTGACCCTGCACGACGCCGGGCTGCACCAGGACGAGGACGGACGCACCACCGGCTTCCTGGTCATGGAGCTCGTGGACGGCGAGGACCTGCGCAGGCTGCTGAAGAAGGGCCCCCTGGCGCCCGCCGCCGTCGCCCAGGTCGGAGCCGACCTCGCCGATGCCCTCGCCTACATCCACTCCCACGGGGTGGTGCACCGCGACGTGAAGCCGGCGAACATCCTGATGTTCCACTCGGGTGAGAACGACACGCGGCTCTACCCGAAGCTCACCGACTTCGGGATCGCGCGCATGGTCGACGCCACGATGGCCACGGCGGTCGGTGCCACCATTGGCACGGCGAACTACCTCAGCCCCGAGCAGGCCGAGTCGGGCGAGATCGATGAACACAGCGACATCTACTCCCTGGGTTTGGTCCTCCTCGAGTGCCTTACCGGGGAAAAAGCCTTCCCCGGGCCGGTGGTCGAGGCCGCCCTGGCCCGGCTGCTCCGCGACCCCGAAGTGCCCGAATGGCTGGGCGGCGACTGGGCCGGCCTGCTCTCCCGCATGACCGCCCGCAACCCCGCCGACCGCCCGGACGCCCACGAGGTCGCCCTGCTCCTGCGGGGCCAGTCCGATGAGGGCGTGGGCTTCTCGGGCATCGGGACGCCCCCGGCGGTCGCCGCGGCCGTTTCCGGCAGCTCCGACGACGGCGACGGCGCCTCGACCGGCGGCATCACCACCGGGAACATCCACATTCCCGCCCCGCCGTCACACGCTCCGCGGCTGGGCTAGGCCGGCTCCCGGGCCCGCCCCGCCTAAACATGCACACTCCCGCCCCGCCCAGCGGGGTTCGCCGCTTTCGGTGTCGACGTCGACTCCGCGGCTGGGCCAGGCCGGCTCCCCACCCGCCTTGCGGGGGTTCGCCCTGCCTAGCGGGGTTCGCCGCTTTCGGTGTCGACGTCGTCCTCTTCGGGCTCGAAGTTCGACGGTTCGTCCAGCGTCGTTGCACCGATGCCGTCGGCGCTGTCGGGGATTGTTCCTTCGGGGCCCGCTCCGTCGTCCTGCCCGCGGCCGTTCGGCGTCTCGGTCATTTTCAGCCTCCGATGTCGGTGTTGATTGCGGTGTTCCTGCCATCGATCCTATGGGCCCCGATGGAAACGCAAAAGGCCGAAAGGCCCAGGCTGGTTTTCCTGGGCCTTCCGGCCTTTTCCTGTATGGCCCGGGGGCTTAGTGCTGCGATACCCCAAGGGGCGCGCCGCGGGTTTCCCTGGCCAGGGTGACCCCGACGAAGGAGATGGCGCACAGGACCATGATGTAGATCGCCACGGCCCCGGACCACTGATAGGTCTCAAGCAGCAGCTGGGCGACCATGGCGGCGAACGCACCGCCCAGGATCGCCCCCAGCGCGTACCCGATGGAGATCCCGGAGTAGCGCACGTTGGCGGGGAACATCTCGGCGTACATCGCCGACATCGGCCCATAGGAAAGGCCGAGGCCGATGGTGAGGACGAACAGGCCGAGCCCGTAGAGGAAGATGTTGGCGGTGTCCACGAGCAGGAACATCGGCAGCATCCAGACGAAGACCAGCGCATAGCCGATCTGGAAGGTCCGGACGCGCCCGATCCGGTCCGACAGCCACCCGCCGACCATGGTGAAGATCAGCCACCCGAAGGAGGCCAGCGTGGTCGCCAGCAGCACCGGCACCACGGGCATCTCCAGGGCCGTGGTGGCGTAGGAGATGAAGAACGCGATGACGAGGTAGCCCGCGGCGTTGTTGCCGATGAAGATGACGGCGGCGAGCAGTACCTCGCGGGTGTTCTTCCGGAACAGCTGGCGCAGCGGCGCCTTGCTCTCGCCCTTGCGGGCCAGCATCTCCTTGAAGACGGGGCTCTCGCTGACGGCGCGCCGGATCAGGTAGCCGACGATGATCAGCACCACCGACAGCAGGAACGGCACGCGCCAGCCCCATTCGAGGAACTGGTCCTCCGGGATGGCGGTGCGCAGCAGCAGCAGGGTGCCGGTCGCCAGGATCATGCCGATCGGAACCCCGATCTGCGGGTAGGCGCCGAACAGCCCGCGCTTGCCGACCGGGGCGTGCTCGACCGACATCAGGGCCGCGCCGCCCCATTCGCCGCCGGCCGAGAACCCCTGGACGATGCGCAGGAGGATCAGCAGGACCGGCGCCCAGACGCCGATCGACGCGTAGGTGGGAAGGAGCCCGATGAGCGCCGTCGCCGCGCCCATCAGGACGAGGGTGAAGACGAGGACCGACTTCCGGCCGATGCGGTCGCCGAGGTGGCCGGCGACGATCGCGCCGAGGGGGCGGAACAGGAAGCTGATGCCGATCAGGGAAAACGCCAGGACCTGGGCCAGCCCCGGGTTGGACTCCCGAAGCGGAGTGAGGAACAGCGCGCCCAGGACCGTGGCGGTGAGCTGGGCGAAGATGAAGAAGTCGTACCACTCGATGGTGGTTCCTACGAGGGTTCCGGCCAGAACCCGGCGCTCCTCGCGTGAGGTGCGGTGGCCCGTGGCCTCCGCAGCGGTGAAAGACGTCATTGTCACTCCCAGGGACGGAAAACATTACCGACAGAACGTTCGGTCATGTGATCCACATCATACGCAGGACCTCCCCCGAATGGGGGAGGTCCTGCGGATTCGTTTCCGCGGGTCAGGAACCGCGGACGGCGGAGGCGGCTACGGAGGCGGCCAAGGACCGGTCGTGGGCGCGGAGTCCGGCCGCGCCGGCAAAGCCCAGGACGAGGAGCGCCGCCGCGGACAGCACCGGCACCGCGAAGGCGGCCCCGGCTCCCGCGCCCTCCGCAAGGGAACCGGCGACGGACGACCCGAGGGCGGAGCCTGCGACGATGCCGCTGGCGAGCAGGGTCATGACGGTGCCCAGCAGGCGCCGGGGCGCCACGATGGATCCGATGCTGAAGATCGAGACCATCGTGGGCCCGACCGGGATGCCGAGCAGGAACAGCACGACCACCATCTGCGGGATGCTCGACGGCAGGAAGAGCAGCGCGGCAAGCCCGGCCATCGCAGCCGCTGCGGCGATCCAGCGCCAGGAGTGCTTGAAGGCGGCGGGCCAGAAGGCCACCGAAAGGGCCGCGCCCGCCGAGCTCAGTCCCATTACGGCGTAGAGCAGCCCCGCCGCCGAGGCGGCGTCGAACTGTCCCGCGAAGGCCGTCAGCGCGGTCTGGGTCGACCCGAAGAAGGTGCCCATGGCCACCATGCCGAGCACCGGGAGGGAGATCAGCAGCCGGACACGGCGGCCCGTCAGCGCCGATCCGGCCGGCTGCTCCTCCGAGCGCCCGCGGGAGGACCCCACGAGGCGGCCGGTCGGGTGGAGTGCGAAGGCGCTCACCATGACGAGGGTCAGGACCGCGGCGACGGTCAGCGGAAGCCAGGGGGCCACCAGGCTCGCGAGGAGGCCGACGAGCGCCGGTCCGAGCACGAAGGTCAGCTCATCGGCGGTGCTTTCGTAGGACATGGCCGTGTCGAGGTCGGCGGGTCTGCGGGTCATTGCGACCCAGCGCACACGCGCCAGCGGGCCGATCTGCGGGGAAGTGAAGCCGGTGAGGAACGCAGCGGCCAGAACCGGGCCCGCGGCCGCGGCGGCAGGTCCGGTGGGAGTCAGTGCGAGCACCACAAGGGCCGCGATGGCAACGGTGTTGAGGACGGCTGCCGGCAGCAGGACCCCCCGCTGGCCGAAGCGGTCCGCCAGGAAACCGAGCAGCGGCGCACCGAGGGCGGAGCCGATGCCGACGGCACCGGCCGCGAACCCTCCCAGCGCGTAGGATCCGCTGGCGGAGGTGACGATGGTCAGCGCACCGACGGTCAGCATGGCAAGGGGAAGGCGGGCGAGGAAGCCCACTGAGAGGAAGGAGGTGCCCGCCAGCTGCGGGAGGCGGCCGAACCTGCTGCGGGGCTGGGAATCGGGGGCGGCGGGGAAACGTTCAGCAGCGGGGCTGAAACCAGGGGTTGAGTTCATCGTAATCCGGGTACTTCGAAGCGCGCATCGTCCCTCCTCCCGATGCGCCCTACCCGGTAACTGAGCGAATCTACACCATCTGGAGCTGATCCACAAATTCCAGGCGTGAGCCCTTCCTGTCCTTGTGCACCTGGAGCTGGGCCGGGATGCGCTGCTTCAACTCGGCAACGTGGCTCACCAGGCCCACGACCCGGCCGCCGCTGCGGAGGCCCTCAAGGGCATCCATCACCTGTTCAAGGGCCTGGTCATCCAGGGACCCGAAGCCCTCGTCGACGAAAAGCGTCTCGATGTCGATCCCGCCGGCCTCCTGCTGGACCACATCGGCGAGTCCGAGCGCCATGGCCAGGGAGGCCATGAAGGACTCTCCCCCCGAAAGCGTCGCCGTGTCCCGGCGGTTGCCGGTCCAGCCGTCGATGACGCTCAGGCCCAGCCCGGCTTTCCTGTTCCCCGCCAGCGCGTCGCTGTGGACGAGGGCGAAGCGTCCGTCCGTCATGGCCAGCAGCCGTTCGGTGGCGGCCTCGGCCACCTGTTCGAGGCGTGATGCGAGGACGTAGGTGCTCAGCGACATCTTGTAGCGGTTGTCCCCACCACCCCGCGCGGAGTCGGCCACCGAGCGCAGCAGCGAGTGACGCTCGCGCAGCGGCGCCACGGCGCCCTCCTGCTCCAGCAGGAGGGCGTTGTAGGCCCGGAGCTGGCTCAGCGACTGCTCAAGGAGCCGGACCGCCACTGTGCCGTCGGCGGCCCTTTGCGCCAGCGCCGCGTGGTCCCGGCCCGCGGACTCGACCTCGGCCCCGGACGGGACGGGGCGCCCCTCGGCCTCGTCCTGGAGGGCGGTGGTGACCTCCCGGCTTTCCCGCTCGGCCTCGAGGCGGTGCCCTGCCGCCTCATGGTCCCGGATGCGGCGGAGGTGCTCCTCGAGCACCGGCGGTTCAAGGAGGGCACCGCGGACCGCGGCGGCGTCGTCGAAGTCCGAGCCGGCCAGGGCATCGGCGAGGGAACGGGCGGCCTTGGCCGCGCGCACTGCGGCCCGGTCCTGGGCTTCGAGGGCCTCGCGGGCCGCCACCAGGACGGCACGGGCCGAGTCGACTGCGTCCGCCCGCTCACGAAGCGAGCCGTAACCGCCCCTGTGGTCCTCGAGGCGCGCCGCGAGCTCACCGGCCTGGTCCTCCAGGCTGCGCAGCTGGGCGGAGGCCTCGGCCGCCCCCTGCCCTGCCGCCTCCTGCTGTGCCAGGATCTCCTGTTCGCCGGCGACGAGTCCGTCGATCCGCGCGGCGGCCCGCTCGAGTTCCTGCTGCGCCCGGCGTGCGTCGGAGAGCCGGGCTTCGGCGTGAAGGGCCGCCTCCCGGGCCGCTGCGGCATCCCCGTCACCGCCCAGGGCAGCCAGCCGGGCCGCTTCCAGTGCCGCGGCGTCCCGGAGGGCCCGCGCCTCGGTGAGCCGCGCCTCGGCCGCGGTGTGGGCCTCCCGGGCCGCCTGCTCGTCGGCGTGGGTGACCCGCTCATCGGCACCCGCCTGGGCCGGCGCGGGGTGGTCAAGGCTGCCGCACACGGCGCACGCCGTGCCGTCCTCGAGCTGGCCCGCGAGCTCGACGGCGGCCTGCTCGAGGCGCAGCTGCAGCCGCGTCAGCCACGTTTCCTTCCGGTCGAGGTGCTCCGCGTGGGCCGCCGCATAGGCGCTCTCGGCGGCCGAACGCCGCTGCTCGGCCTTCGCATAGTCGGCGATGGTGGCCTCCAGCGTCCGGGCGTCCGCCAGCGCCTCGGCGTGCCGGGTCTCCTGCCCGGCGGTGTCCTTCAACCCTGCGGCCTCCTGCTCGAGCCGGGCCTTGTCGGCACGCAGTTCCGCCAACCGCTGGTCGAGCCCGGCGGCCCGGCCCATCAGCGACGCAAGTTCCGCCGAAACTCCGCCGATGCGGTCGTGGAGTCCCTGGAGCTTCTCCTCGTCGGGGAGCACCGCGCGCAGCACCCCTAGATCCGACGCCGCGGCCCGGGCCGCGGCGTCGAGCTGGACCGAGGTGGGCCCCGCCGGAAGGGCCGGTGCCCCGGGGCCGGATGCCACGGCGCCGGCTGCCGGGTCGGCTGCCGGGTCCGCCGCGCCGGCTGCGGGGCCATCCGTGGATGGGTCGCCGACGGCCGCCAGGTAACCTGCCGCGGTCTCATCTGCGTGCAGCGCGTCGAGGGCGCGCCCGTAGGTGGTCCGGCAGCCCTCGTGTTCGAGGCCGGCCTCCCCGGCGGCGTCGACGACGCCCGCCAGCGAGCGTGCGTCCTGGTGCCGGGCCACGGCCGCAGCCAACCCGGCCGCCTCCCCGGCGGCGGCGTCGTGTCGGGCCTGCGCCGCGCGGTACCGCTCAAGTGCCTCGGCCCGTGCCCGGGCTGCGGCGAGCTCCTCGTAGTGTGCCTTGCCGCGCTCGAGCTGCTGCGCCGTTCGCCCGGCCGCCGCCACCGCACCGCGGTGTTCCGCGGCGACCGCCTCGAGCAGTTTCTCCACGACCGCCTGCCCGCCCGGGCCGGTCCCGCCGTCGGCCGGTGGGTCCGCTTCGATACCGTGCCGGGCCGCCTCGTCGAGCGCCCGCTGGATGGTCTGCCGCTGTCCTTCCTCCGCTGCAGCCAGCCGGGCCGCTGCCTGGACGGCCGAGTCGTTGAGCAGCTTTTCGACGTTCTCGAACCTGTCGGTGGAGAACAGACGCTGCAGCAGTTCGCGCCGGGAGGCGGCGTCGGCCCTCAGGAACGCCGCGAATTCGCCCTGTGGGAGCATCACCACCCGGGTGAACTGTTCCTTGTCCATGCCCAGCACGTTTCGAAGTTCGAGGCCCGCCTCGTCGTTGCGTGCCGATTTCTGCACCCAGGCACCGTCGACGAATTCCTGCAGCAGCGTCCGGGCCTGCTCGGTCGTGGTGCCGGTGCCACGTTTGGCGGGCCGCTCCCACTGGGGGGAACGGGTCACCGTGAACCGGCGCGTCCCCACCGTGAATTCAAGCTCGACCTCGGGGGCGAGGTCGACGGGCGCGTGGTCGCTGCGCAGCCTCTTGGCGCCCTGGCGCACCCCGGGCACCGATCCGTACAGGGCGTAGCAGATCGCATCGAGCACGCTCGACTTTCCCGCACCCGTCGGGCCGTTCAACAGGAACAGGCCCGAGGCGCCCAGCCTGTCGAAGTCCACCACCTGCCGTTCGGCGAAGGGTCCGAAGGCCTGCACTTCAAGGCGGGAGATCCTCATCCTGCGTTTCCTTTGTTCATCGGCCGCTCACCGCTCGGAGACCGAGCTGAGCGCAGCGTCCACGGTGGAGACCAGGAGTTCACGTTCCTCGGGGGATGCCTCCCGGGAGCGCACGTGCTCAAGGAACCCGCAGCAGATATCGGCGTCGTCCACCGCCGCGGCGATGCGTTGGCTGTAGGTGCGGGAGTCCTCCGGGCGGCCGCCTTCGGGCTCGAAGGCAAGGACCAGCGTGTCGGGGAAGCGGGCCCGCAGACGCTCCATGGCGCGCGGGGGCCGCTCGGGGTCGGTAAGGGTGATCGAGCAGTACGCGTGCTCGGCCTCGGCGAGGGAGGCATCGGCAAGGAGGTCCTCGATGCGGCCCCTCAGGACGGCGAGTTCCTTCGGCGCGGGCCACTGGACCGGCGTCACCGGGCCGAGCCCGGCGGCGGTCACCTCAACAAGCCAGGCACCCTTCGTCTGGCGGGCTTCGGAGAAGGAGTAGGCCAGGGGCGACCCCGAGTACCGGACGGTCGGGGAAAGCTTCTGCTGCCCGTGGAGGTGGCCCAGCGCCGTGTAGTCGAAGGCGTCGAACAGGTCCAGCGGAACGGCGCCGAGGCCCCCCAGCGCGAGGTCCCGTTCGCTGTCGGAGCTGGCGCCCCCGCTGGCGAAGGTATGGGCCATCACCACCGAGTGCACCGTGCCTGAGGCCCTGCGGCGGCGCAGGTCCTCCTCGATCCGCCGCACGGCCGCCCGGGTGACGCTGGAGTGGGTGGGCTCGGCCGAAAGGGCGCCGGCAACGACCCGCGGCTCGAGGTAGGGGATGCCGTACACGGCGAGCTCGGCGTCGCCGCCGAGGGAAAAGGTGACGGGCCGGTCGATGTCCTCGGTGCGGGTGCGCAGGTGCACTCCCCCGCGTTCGAGGATGCGCCCGCCGAAACCGAGCCGGGTGGCCGAGTCGTGGTTCCCGCTCGAGATGACGACCTCGGCACCGGCGCCGCGGAGCCGGTCGAGCGCCTCGTCGAAGAGCGCCACGACGTCCACGCCGGGCAGCGCCCGGTCGTACACGTCCCCGGCGACGAGCACGACGTCGACCTGCGCCTCGCGCACCGTCTTCTCCAGGTTGTCGACGAACATCCGCTGGGCCGCGAGGGTTCCCGTTCCATGGAAGGAACGGCCAAGGTGCCAATCCGAGGTGTGGAGTAACAGCATATTTTCACGCTACCGCCCGCCCCGGACATTCCTGGGGCTCCCGCGCGGGCGCCGGGGATATTCGACCCCAAAGGGGGTCCTCCGGCGCCCGCCGAGGCGGGCCGGCTGCTAGTTGCGGCCGGCCTTTCCGGGCCCCTTGTCGAAGAAGGAGCGCACCTCGTCGGCCGGGCCCGCCGGACCCGCGGCGGAGGCGTCCTGACCGCCTGCGGCCGGAACCTGTCCGGCCGGGGCGGAACCGGCTCCGGTGGGAGCCGGATCGGTGGCGGCCTCCGCAGCGGGCACGGCCGCCGGTGCGGGCGCGGTGCGCCTGCCGGCCCCGTCAATGCTGCGGAACACCAGTCCCGCGATGACCGCGCCGACGAGCGGCGCCGCGAAGAACAGCCACAGCTGGGCGAGGGCCCAGTCGCCGGTGAACAGCGCCGAGGCGGTGGAACGCGCGGGGTTGAGCCCGCCGTTGGTGACGGGGAGCAGCAGCGTGAGCAGGGCTGCGTAGGTCAGGCCCACGGCGAACGGGGCGGTGCTCCGGTTGCCCTGCCGGGCGGTGGCGCCGAGGAAGACGCCGACGAGGATGGCCGTGGTGACGACCTCGGCCAGGAAGGCGCTGGTCAGCGGGAACTGCGCCGCCGAATGCTCGTCGAAGCCGTTGGAGGCCCCCGCGAAGAGCCCGTTGACGTCCGTCAGCTGCGCATTGGCACTGAGCAGCAGCCACAGCAGGCCGCCGGCGGCCGCGCCGCCGATCAGCTGCGCCAGGACGTAGGGCAGCACCGATGACCAGGCGGTGCGTCCGGCCACTGCCGACCCGACGGTGACGGCGGGATTGAAATGCCCGCCCGAGATGTAGCCGAAGGCGATCATCGCGGCGAGCAGCGCGAACCCGAAAGCAAGGGTCGGCGGCACTCCGGCCTGCGTGTTGAGCATCGTGACGCCCAGTCCGGCGAGGACGACGGCGAAGGAACCGACGCCTTCGGCCGCGCACCGGGCCACTGTGCCGTAGGACCGCTCGGACAACGGGCCGGAGCGGTCGGGGCCGGCGGCGCGGTCCGTTCCGACGTCCGCCGTGGTGGGCTTTTTTTCATGCGACATAGGGCAGTGAGTCCTTCGGTTGGGGTTTTCGTGGGTGCCCGCGGTCGGCGCTCGCGCTCCCGGCAGCGGCGCACACCCGTCCAACGTCCCATCCTAGGCGTGGTCCCCGCCGGGCGGAATTCGTCCGGCCGAACCCGAGGCATGCGCGCCGGACCGGCCCGCCGGACGGACCTAGACTGGAAGGATGGCACACCACGCAACCTACCCCCAGCGCGTCCATGGGAGCCTGCTCGGCGGCGCCCTCGGAGACGCCCTGGGCTATCTTGTGGAACGCGACAGCCTGGCGGCGATCCGGTCCCGGTTCGGCCCGGGCGGGGTGAGAGCGCCCGCGGAGGACGCGCCCTTTGTCTTCTCCGACGACACGCAACTGACCCTCTACACGGTCGACGGGCTGGTCGAAGCACTCGAATGGGCCAACGACGGCGTCTCGGCCGACGAGATGGCCATCCTCTGGCTCGCCTACCTGCGCTGGCTTGCCACCCAGGGCGAGGCGCCGCCCGAGCCCGCGCCGGCCCCGCCTCCCCGGTGGATCGACGCCCAGACCGTCCTCCACCAGCGGAGGGACCCCGGCGATGCCTGCCTCACCGGCCTCCTCACCGGCATCATGGGAACCCGGAACCGCCCCCTCAACCCGCGGGCGAAGGGTTCCGGAGCGCTCATGCGCTCCGCTCCGTTCGGACTCGTGCCGCGGATCCCCCGCGAGATGGCGGACCGGTTGACGCTCGACGCCGCGGCGCTGACCCACGGCCATCCCGCGGCACAGACTCCTGCCGCCGTCTTCAGCCACCTCATCCGCTCCCTCGCCCTCGAGGAGCTGGACCTTCAAGCGGCGGTGCAGGCCGCCATCGGGCATGCCGGGGTCCTGGGTGACCCCGAGCTCGCCGACCGCCTCCGGGCGGCGGTCGCGCTTGCCGCGGACGGCCCGGTTCCCCCCGAGCGGGCCACCGAGGCGCTGGGCAGCGGGTGGCTCGCGCCGGAGGCGCTCGCCCTGGCCGTCTATGCGTCGCTTGCCTCCGCCGGGCCGGACCCCAGCGGGCACTTCACCGCCGGGGTCGTCCTGGCGGTGAACCACGACGGCGACAGCGACACGACCGGCTCCGTCACCGGGAATATCCTCGGGGCGCTCTACGGCGAGGATGCCCTGCCGGGGCACTGGCTCGGCAGGCTCGACGGCTCGGACGTGATCCGGGCCCTGGGAGACTTCCTCATCGCGGCCACCGGGGAGTAACCGGTCCCGGCGCGGCCGGCGGCCCGGCTGAGCGGCCTGCTGAAATGCCCAGGGCGTAACCGGCCGCCGCGACCGCCTGGCGCCGGAGGGATCGGCTGCGGGGGTACGCTCCCGGGCCGGGCCGGCAGGACGGCGCGTGCAGCGCGGCGCGGACCTACTGACTGCCTGCGGGCCAGAGCCCGCCGATCATCTGCAGGAACTCGGCCTCCGAAAGGACCTCGATCCGCTGCCCGCGCTCGTGCAGCTCGAGCACCCGGCGGGCCTTGCCGGTGACGCGGCCGTTGCGCAGGTCGGAAGCCACGAACCCGTCGCCGACCACCAGCACCGTGGTGCGGCGGGTGACCGCGCTGGCCGGCTGCGCGCCCACCCGCGCCGCCCGTTCCTTCGCCTGCGGGCGGGGCATGCCAAGGTCGCCGGTGAAGACGACGGTCTGCCCGTAGAGCGGGTGGTTTGCATCGGCGGCCGGGTTGGGCGGCGGGTTGTCGCCCTCCTCCGGCCACCCGGCCCACCCTGCCGCAGCACCGCGTTCCAGCGCCGTCCGGGTGGCCTTTGACAGTTCGTCGACCCCGGGCTCATAGGGCTCGGCGCGCGAAAGCGGGAGCCGCTGGACGGCCATGAGCTCCTCAACCGTCGAGGCGCCGCTGCGCCGGGCGATGTCCAGCAGAATGCCGGCGCAGGCGCGTGCGTCCTCCACGGCGTCGTGGTGGTTGACCAGCGGCACCCCAGCGGCTTCGGCGACGAACGGAAGGGAGTAGGAGGCGAGGGAGTAGCTGCGGCGCGAGAGCATCACGGTGCACGCGTAGTCCCAGCCGGGCCCGGCGAGCTCCGACACTTCGAGCGCCGAGCGGATCACCCCGAGGTCGAAGGCGGCGTTGTGGGCCACCAGGATGTCTCCGCCGATGAACCCGCCGATCTCGGGAAACAGGTCGCCGAACCTTGGGGCGGCGGCCACCTGGTCGGCCGTGATGCCGTGGATGGCGGTATTGCGGGAATCGAAGTAGTCGTGGCCCGCGGGCGGGCGCATCAGCCAGGAAGCCTCGTCGACGACGCGTCCGTCCCGGACCTTCGTGAGTCCCACCGCACAGGGCGAGCCCCGAAACCCGTTGGCTGTTTCAAAGTCGATCGCCGTGAACTCAATTCCCACCCCTCAAGGCTACCCGTGCCGCGGAGTGGAGCCGTTCACCCAACGTTCACGCGGGGACGGTGCCGGTAACCGCCGGCGGGTCGTAGGCTGAACCATGCCCGGTTCAATGCGCCCCCCTCAGTGGTACCTCTTCGATTACGGCATGGTGATCTCCACCGAGCCAACGGCCGAGGACTGGGACCGGCTGGAGGACGAGCTCGGTGTTGCGCGGCTGCGGGACCGTTCCTCGGCCTACTGGCGGCACCGCGACGGCTATGACGCTGGAGAGTCCAGCCCGGTCCTGTACTGGTCGCAGGTGGCCGGATACCCGGTCAGCGAAGCCCGCGCCTCCTGGCTCGACGTCCTCGACGCAAACCAGTGGTCCCACTACAACCTCGAGACCCTTGATGTGCTCGATGAACTCTCCGGCTCCGGGGCCCGCCTGGCGCTCCTGTCGAACATGCCCGCCCCGATGGTCGGGCATTTCGCCGGCGCCACGTGGACGAGGCACTTCGAGAAGCTGTTCTTCAGTTCGTCCCTGCGGCTGGCCAAGCCGGACGCCGCCATCTTCGCGCAGGTGCTGACCGAACTGGGCGCCGAGCCCGGGCATGTCCTCTTCATTGACGATTCGCCGGCGAACATCGAGGCCGCACGCTCCGCAGGGATCGACGCCCGGCTCTACGGGCCCGAGACGGACCTCTCGCGGGAGCTCAGGCGCCTGTCAGTATAGGACGCACCGCGTCGAAGCCCTCAACGCCCGCCGTCCACTCCGGCCGGCGGAAATCCTCCCGTGCCAGCAGAAGCAGCTGGTGTTCGCACACCTCGCCCGGGCGCGCCTCGATGACGGTGGTGCCGTTGGGCCGGTACCCGAGCGCCGCCGATACCCCGAGCGAGGCCGCGTTCCACACCGCCGCGTCGGAGACCGCCGCGTGGGCCCCGAGGTGGTCGAAGGCGAAGGAGAGGACCGCGGCACGCATCTCCTTGCCGAGCCCCCTGCCCTGCGCGTCCAGTGTCAGCCAGGAGCCGGTGCTGACCCGGCGCAGCAGCGGGAAGCTGCGCGCGGAGAGGTCCTGGACGCCGATGATGCGGTCCCCGTGCTGCACGGCGAAGCTGACGGTCCAGTCGTCGGGGCCGAGGGCGGCCCGCAGCCCCCAGTGGTATTTCAGGCTTTCCCGGATGAGGGTGTCCCGCGGCGCGTCGGTCCAGGGAACGTCGAACGGCATCACCGACGGGTCGTGGATGCCCGCCAGGATCGCCTCGACGAGCCCGGGCAGGTGCTCATCGCGCACCGGGGTGAGGGTGAGCCGCGGAGTGGTGATCGAGAGCCCGAAGAGCGGCCACAGCCCGGCCAGGCGGGGCCCGTCGGCGGTCACTGGGCTTCGCGGGCGCGGCGGCGCTTGAGGACCTTGCTGATGATGAACCACGCGGCACACAGTATCACCGCGGCGATGACGATCTTTTGGAAGGTGTCCGCGTAGCGCTCCACGAGATGCCAGCTCTCCCCGAGGTAGAAGCCGGCCAGGACGAAGATGCTGTTCCAGATGAGGCTGCCCGCCGTGGTGAGGAGCAGGAATTTCCCCTGCGGCATTCTTTCGATGCCCGCGGGGATCGAGATCAGGCTGCGGAAGAGCGGGATCATCCGGCCGAAGAAGACGGCGCGGTAGCCGTAGCGGGCGAACCACGCCTCAACCCTGTCGATGTCCTCAAGGTCGACGAGGGGCACCCGCCCGACGATCGCGCGCATCCGCCGCCGCCCGAGGCCGGCACCGAGCGCATAGAGTACGTAGGCGCCCACCACCGAGCCGAGGGTGGTCCAGAAGATCGCTTCGAACAGGGTGAAGTTGCCCCGGCTCGCCGTGAACCCGGCGAGCGGAAGGATGACCTCGCTCGGCAGCGGAGGAAAGAGGTTCTCAAGGGCGATGGCGAGGCCGGCGCCGGGCGCGCCGATGGTCTCCATGACGTTCACCGCCCACTCCGCTACCCCGCCCAGTGCGGATCCGTCGGACTCGGTGGTCAGGCCCTGCTGCAGAAATGTAGTCATATCGCCTTCAAGTCTGCCCTATGCCCGGGCCCCGCCGCCAAAACCGGTCAGGGCCGGGCGCCGTCCGCGGCATCGTCCAACGCCCGGATCAGGTGCGGCAGAAGCGCACGGAAGGCAAGGCCCCGGTGGCTGATGCGGTTCTTTTCCTCGGGGGTCAGTTCGGCGCAGGTGCGGTCGAGCCCGGCGGGAACCAGCAGCGGGTCGTACCCGAACCCGCCGGTGCCCCGGGGCCCGCCCAGCAGGGTCCCGCGCAGTTCGCCGACCTCCACGTGCACGGCACCGGTGGGCACGGCGAGCGCCGCGGCGCAGTGGAAGGCCGCCCCGCGGTGCTCCGGGCCGATGTCCGCGAGCTGGGCCAGGAGGAGTTCGAGGTTCGCCGCGTCGTCGCCGTGGCGGCCGGACCAGCGGGCCGAGAAGATCCCGGGAGCCCCGCCCAGGACGTCGACGGCGAGGCCGGAATCGTCGGCCACCGCCACGAGTCCGGTGGCAGCCGCGGTCTGGCGCGCCTTGAGCACTGCGTTCTCCTCGAAGGTGACGCCGCTCTCCACGACGTCCGCGGCCCCTGCCGTTTCGGCGTCCACCACCTGCGTGTCGACGTCGAGCCCGGGGACCTGCCCCCGCAGCAGCTCCCGCAGCTCACGGAGCTTGCCCTGGTTGCGGGTTGCGAGCACCAGCCGGTGCGCCGGCTCAGGCACCGACGGCTTCCTTGAGCGTGTCGAGCTGGATCTGGGTGAGCTGGGCGGTGCCCAGCAGGGCGAGGTCGAGCAGGGCATCGAGTTCGGCCCGGTCGAAGGGCGCGCCCTCCGCGGTGCCCTGGACCTCGACGAACTTCCCGGAGCCGGTGACAACGACGTTCATGTCGGTCTCGGCGCGCACGTCCTCGACGTAGGGAAGGTCAAGCATGGGGACGCCGTCGATGATGCCGACGCTGACAGCCGCAACAGTGTCAATCAGCGGTTTCGCATTGGCCGGGATCAGCTTCTTGTCCTTGGCGTAGCGGATGGCGTCGGCGAGGGCCACGTAGGCGCCGGTGATCGCCGCGGTGCGGGTGCCGCCGTCGGCCTGGAGTACGTCGCAGTCAAGCACGATCGTGTTCTCCCCCAGCGCCTTCGTGTCGATGATCGAGCGCAGCGAGCGGCCGATCAGGCGCGAGATCTCATGGGTGCGCCCGCCGATCTTGCCCTTGACCGACTCCCGGTCCGAGCGCGTGTTTGTGGCCCGCGGCAGCATCGCGTATTCGGCGGTCACCCAGCCCTTCCCCTCCCCCTTGAGCCAGCGCGGAACCCCGCTGGTCAGCGAGGCGGTGCACAGCACGCGGGTGTTGCCGAACTCGATCAGGGCCGAGCCCTCGGCCTGGGTGGACCACCCCCGGGTGATGCTGATGTTCCGCAGCTGGTCCGGGGTTCGGCCGTCGGCGCGCCGCACGGGCGGCTGTGCGGTGGTGCCCGTGGCGTCGGTACCGGAAACGGGCGTGGAGGAGGGCAGGTCGGCTGGGGTCATGAGGCAAGTCTAAACCGCACCGCGCGCCCGCCCGGCGGGGCGGCACCGCGCCCGCGGGGACCCTCAGCCCGCAGTGGCGGGAACCGGGGTGGCCGTCACCACGACGTTCTTCCCCCAGGGGTCCTCGGTGTAGCAGCTGATGATGACGAGGCGGTTCGGGACGACATTCCAGATGTCGCTGGTCTTGAGGGTGTCCTTGTCGTGGGTGGTGATCGCGTCGACGATGTAGCGCAGGGTGCCCGTCTTCGTCGTGACGCTCACCGTGTCACCGACCTCGGTGTGCGTGCTGAACCGGTCGAAGGGGGCTTCCCTGCCTTCCCAGCTGTGCCCGGTGATGTAGGTCGTGTTGTTCGATCCGGTGCCCGGCATGCCGTAGGAGGCGAGCCAGTAGCCGTCGTCGGTGAACGGAGGGACGATCGACTGGTTCTCCAGCTCGGCGGCGCTCGGCCGCAGCGGGAGCACCGCGACGTCGATGCCGGCTGCCTCCACCGTGAGGTGGGTGGGTGCGGCGGCGGCCGGTCCGGCCGGTGCCTTCGTGGGCGCTGCGCTCGGAGCGGCCGGAGCGGTGGTCGGTGAAGGCGTTTGCGAGAGCGTCGGCGGTGGCGCGGTGGGGTCGCTCCCGGCGGCCGGCGAGCCGGGCTGGAGCTGGGGATTGAACACGAGCAGGGCGAGCACCAGCGCCCCTGCCGAGGACAGCAGCAGGGCCAGGGCACGGCGGCGCCGGGACGCGCGCTCCTTCCGGTCCCCTGGTCGGGACGGGCCGCTGGGTACCGGGGGCCCGTCGGGGTGCGCCGTGGGTGCCATCGCTGCGGGCTCCTTTCAGGAGGATGGAGGTCGCGGCCCACCAGGAACCGGTACCTCCGCACAGGGTACAGTCCCCGCCGCGGGTGCGGCGGGGTCCGGCGCGTTGGCACGTTGAAAGGGCGGCCGGTCAGACCGTGTAGGACACCCCGGCGACGGCGACGGCGAGCTGCCCGCTGTACCGCGAGCGGGCTTCGCCGATCGAGACGTTGGCGTCGTTCCAGACGGGCAGGTGGGTCAGCAGCAGGCGCTTGGCCGCGGCCGCCTCGGCCGCTTCCCCCGCGCGGAGGCCGGTCAGGTGCACCCCGCTGATCGCGTCGTCGCGTCCCTCCTGGAACGCCGCCTCACACAGGAACAGGTCGGCCTCGGTCGCCGCCTCCACGAGGCCTTCGCACGAGTCGGTGTCCCCGGAGTAGGTCAGCACCCGGGTTTCGGGCACGCCGTCCGCGTTCGGCTCCGTGACCTCGATACGCAGTGCGTAGGCCTCCTCGGCGGGGTGCAGCACGGTGTAGGGGGTGATGCTGAACGGGCCGAGGCGCACCGTGGTGCGGTCCTGCCAGGAATGGAACTCGAAGTCCTCATGCATGCCGGGGTCCAGCGCCAGGCCGTACGCCGTCGCCATGCGGTCGGCCGTGGCGGCCGGGCCCCAGACGGGGATCCGGGGCCGCCCCCAGCCGGCGGGGTCCCAGTGCACCGCGACGTGGAGCCCGCACAGGTCCAGGCAGTGGTCGGGATGCAGGTGGCTCAGGAAGACCGCGTCGATCTGCCGCAGGTCCATGTACCGCTGGAGGGCCCCCAGGGAGCCGTTGCCGAGGTCCAGCAGGATCCGCCAGGTCCGGCCCTCGTGCTCGGCGGTGATGAGGTAGCACGACGCGGGCGACTGCGGGCCGGGGAAGGAGCCGCTGCAGCCCACGATCGTCAGTTTCACCGCGGGCCGCCGGAGGCGCTGATCATGTCCGGGGTGATCCGCGCGAGGCTTCCCGTGGGGTACTGCGCGGCGACGTGGTCGACGTGCTGGACGCTGAGCACCTCGGGGCCAAGGAACCGGCGGGCGAGGACCTCGAAGCTCTCGGCGTCCCCGGTGGCCAGGAAGCTGTGCTCCGCCGGACCGGGCCCGCTGCTGAGCAGGTCGTGGGACACCAGGGCCCGGTAGACGTCCTTGGCCGTCTCCTCGGCGCTGGAGACGAGGCTGACGCTGTCCCCCATGACGTACGAGATGACCCCGGTCAGCAGCGGGTAGTGGGTGCAGCCAAGCACCACGGTGTCGACGCCGGCGCGCTTCAGCGGCTCGAGGTACCGCTCGGCGGCCGAAAGAAGGTCCGGCCCCGCAGTGACCCCGGCCTCGACGTACTCAACGAACTCCGGGCAGGCCGCCGAGGTGATGCGCAGATGTGGAGCCGCGGCGAACGTGTCCTCGTAGGCCCGCGACCCGATGGTGGCGGAGGTCCCGATGACGCCGATGTCCCCGCTGCGGGTCGCCGCCACCGCCCGCCGGACGGCGGGCTGGATGACCTCGATGACGGGGATGCCGTACCGCGCGGTGTAGCGCTCCCGGGCGTCGCGGAGCACCGCCGCGGAGGCCGAGTTGCAGGCGATGACGAGCAGCTTCACGCCCGAGTCGACGAGCTCGTCCATGACGCCAAGCGCATGGGCGCGCACCCGGGCGATCGGCAGGGGCCCGTACGGGCCGTTGGCCGTGTCGCCGACGTAGAGGATCGACTCGTTCGGCAGTTGGTCGATGACGGCGCGGGCGACCGTCAGGCCGCCAACTCCGGAGTCGAAGATACCGATCGGCGCCCCGGACTTCATCGAGGGCGATGTTCCCGCAGGCTCTGAGCTCATAGTCTACTGAGAATAGGGCGTGCGGAGCCCGGAGACTAACTGATTCCGCGTGGGATCCATCACACCGAAGGCGGGGGCCGCCTACCGGGCGGTGCGGCCGCTGCTGAGCATCGCCTGCAGCAGGGACTCCTGGAGCCAGGTGAGGAAGTTGTACACGAGCGCCAGGTACGTCTCCACGTCCTCGGCGTCGGCGAAATCATCGATCCCGTGGAGGCGGGCGGCGTCCTCGTCGGTCCGGATCCCCAGCCGGTCGGCCAGCACAAGCCGGACATCGTTGAAGGCCTGGGCCATCAGCCGCCCCTGCTCGGGGTTCAGCGTCACGGGGTTGTTCTCGAGCAGCAGGGCGCTGCTGCGCAGCGCGCCGATCTTCTGTTCGCGCAGGGAACGCTCGGTGAGCCTGCGGAATTCGAGTGCTTCGGCCTCGTCGCCCCGCACGGCGTCGGGCAACAGGCGCTGGAGCGCCGAGTCCGTGGGCCGCTCCGCCTCGGTGTCCACCCCGACCATCGCGGCCAGCGGGTCGGTGCTGGGGCCGGTCTCCGGCTCGAGCATGGTGATGATGTCGCTGAACAGGGTGCCCAGGAGGCGCACCTCACCCGGCTCGAAGTGTCCGGTGATCCCGCGGCGGGTCGACTTGAACGGTTTTGCCATGGAGGGCTTACTCGCTTCCGGCTTTTTCGAAGGTGGCCCAGAGTCCGAACGAGTGCATGGCGACGGTGTCGCGCTCGGCCTTTTCCCTGCTGCCCGTGGCCACCGCCGACCGTCCCTGCTCGTGGACCTCGAGCATCAGCGTGCGCGCCTTGGACTCGCTGTACCCGAAGTAGGTCTGGAAGACGTAGCTCACGTAGGTCATGAGGTTCACCGGGTCGTTCCAGACGACAACGACCCAGGGCTGGTCCAGGCTGGCCTCTGAACGGGTTGAGGCTTCGTCCCGCACACGGGTATCTGTGGAAGCGCCAGGTGTCATGTACCTCATTCTAAGTTGCCCCGGGACCCCGGGCGGTCAGGTACTCACATAGCGAACGCCCCGCTAATGTTTGAACTGTGACCAAAGCCAGCAGCGCTCCGGCGCCCCGGAAGGGGCAGCCCAACACCTCACTGTTCACCGACCAGTACGAGCTCACGATGCTGCAGGCGGCCCTGCACTCGGGTGCCGCGCACCGCCGTTCGGTCTTCGAAGCCTTCGCCCGCCGGCTACCCGACGGCCGGCGCTACGGCGTCACCGCCGGAACCGGCCGCCTCCTCGAGGCGCTGGGCTCCTTCCGGTTCGAGGACGACCAGCTCGGATACCTCTCGGACAATGCCATCGTGGACGACCGGACCCTCGACTGGCTCGCCGACTTCTCCTTCAGCGGGGACATCTACGGCTACGCCGAGGGCGAGGCCTACTTCCCGAACTCCCCCATCCTGATCGTTGAATCCACCTTCGCCGAGGCATGCATCCTTGAGACCCTGGTGCTCTCCGTGCTCAACCACGACAGCGCCATCGCCTCGGCGGCCTCACGCATGACCAGCGCCGCCGCGGGCCGGCCGTGCATCGAGATGGGCTCGCGCCGCACCCACGAGGAATCCGCGGTGGCCGCCTCACGGGCCGCGATCATCGGCGGATTCGCCAGCACCTCCAACCTCGAAGCCGGCCGGCGCTACGGGGTACCCACCGTCGGCACGGCGGCCCACTCCTTCACCCTGCTCCACGACACCGAACGCCAAGCCTTCGAGGCCCAGGTCGAGGCCCTCGGCCGGGGCACCTCCCTCCTCGTTGACACCTATGACGTCGAACAGGGGGTGCGCACGGCCGTGGAGGTGGCCGGCCCGGACCTGGGGGCGGTGCGGCTCGACTCCGGCGACCTCGTGACCCAGGCCCGCTGGGTGCGCGAACTGCTCGATGACCTGGGCAACACCAACACCCGCATCGTGGTGACCTCCGACCTCGACGAGTTCGCCATCGGACTGCTGGCCTCGGCGCCCGTCGACGCCTACGGCGTGGGAACCTCCCTGGTGACCGGCTCGGGCGCCCCGACCGCCGGGATGGTCTACAAGCTGGTCAGCCGCGAGGACAACGACGGCACCTTCGTGTCGGTGGCGAAGGCGGCGAAGAACAAGTCGTCAGTGGGCGGGAGGAAATACGCCCTGCGCCGGCTCGATGAACACGGGAGGGCCACGGCCGAGGTGGTGGGCATCTCCGCATCGCCGACCGACGACGGCAATGACCGCCCCCTGCTCCAGCAGCTCGTCAAGGGCGGGGAGGTCCTGCCCGGCTGGACCGGCGCGGAGGGCGTCCAGCGGGCGGCCCTGCGCCACTCGGAGTCCGTCGCCGAGCTTCCGGAGTCCGTGCACCGCCTTCAGCGCGGCGAGCCAGCCATCCCAACCGAGTACGAGGAGATTCTTCCATGACGCGCGCACTGATCATCATCGACGTCCAAAACGACTTCTGCGAGGGTGGTTCCCTCGCGGTGGAGGGCGGCGCGGAGGTCGCGGCCGCCATCAGCGACCACGCCGACGCCCGCGCGGCCGACTACGACTACGTCGTGGCCACCCAGGACTGGCACATCGATCCGGGGCCGCATTTCTCCGAGACTCCGGACTTCATCGACTCCTGGCCCGTTCACTGCGTGGCCGATACCCGCGGGGCGGACTTCCACCCCGACCTCGACACTGAAAACCTCGACGCGGTGTTCCGCAAGGGCCAGTTCGAGGCCGCCTACTCCGGTTTCGAGGGCGTCCTGGCGCCCGAGGACGAGGTTCCCACCGGGGAGCGGAAGCTCGGCGCGGCCCTGGCCGAGCCGGACGAGACGCCGCTGAGCCTCGACGACTGGCTGCGGGACCGCGACGTCGACGAGGTGGTGGTGGCCGGTCTGGCCGCCGACTACTGCGTGCGCGCCACGGCCCTGGATGCCCTCGCGGCCGGCTATTCGGTCACGGTGCTTCCGGACCTGACCCGGGCGGTACATGCCGGGAAGATCGAGGACACCTTCGAGGAACTCGAATCGGCGGGGGTCGAAGTCCGGCGCTGAGTACCGGCACCCGTCACCCCGGTCCCGGGACCGGGATAACGGGTGCCGGGTGCCGGGGGTCGGCAGGAGCCTATTTGCGCCCGATGAACCAGTCCTGCAGCTTCTTCAGGCGGCGCTGCAGCTGTTCCTCGTTGGCCTGCGCGACCGCGGGCCCGCCGCAGGCCTTGCGCAGCTCGGTGTGGACCACGCCGTGGGGCGTGCCCGTGCGGGCCGACCAGGCGGAAACGTTCTTGGCGAGCTGGCCGCGCAGCTCCGTCAGCTGCCGGTGGTCGGGCACCGATGGGTCCGCCGGGGCGGGCTCGGCGGGGCGCCCGCGCCGCCGAGACTGCTGCTCCTGCTGGCGTTGGCGGAGCAGCTGCCCCACCTGGTCGGCGTCCAACAGCCCGGGGATGCCCAGGAAGTCGAACTCCTCCTCGCTTCCCATCTCACCGCCGGTGCCGAACTCGCCGCCGTCGAAGAGCACGCGGTCGAAGGAGGCCTGCGACTCAAGGGCTTCGAACTTCTGCTTCGTGAGCGAATCCGAGGCCTTCTCCTCGCGGTTCGCGGCCTCCATCAGGCCGTCCTCGAGGGCGAAGTCGTCCTCCTCCCCCGTCTTGGGGCGGTCCAGGGCGTGGTCGCGCTCGGCCTCCAGCTGGTTGGCCAGCGCCATGAGGTTCGGGACGGAGGGCAGGAAGATCGACGCCGTTTCGCCGCGGCGCCGCGCGCGCACGTACCGGCCGACGGCCTGGGCGAAGAAGAGCGGGGTCGCCGTGGAGGTCGCGTACACCCCGACCGCCAGCCGCGGCACGTCAACGCCCTCGGAGACCATGCGGACGGCGACCATCCACCGCGTCGTGTCCGCGGAGAACTCCTCGATCTTCGAGGACGCCTTCACATCGTCGGAGAGGATGACCGTCGGGGATTCCCCCGTGATCTTCTTGAGCCGGCCGGCGTAGGCGCGGGCGTCGTCGTGGTCCGTCGCGATGACCAGCCCGCCGGCGTCGGGCACCGTGCGCCGCACCTCGGTGAGGCGCTTGTCGGCCGCCGCGAGCACCGCGGGGATCCACTCGCCGGAGGGGTTCAGGGCGGTGCGCCAGGCCTGGGCGGTGATGTCCTTGGTCACAGCGGCCTCACCGAGGGAGGCGGCCATCTCGTCGCCGGTGCTCGTGCGCCAGCGCATCTGGCCCGAGTAGGCCATGAAGATCACCGGGCGCACCACGTGGTCGCGCAGTGCCTGCCCGTACCCGTAGGTGTAGTCCGAGCGCGAGCGCCGGATGCCCTCGCCGTCCTCGACGTACTCAACGAACGGAATCGCGGCGGTGTCGGACCGGAAGGGGGTGCCGGTCAGGGCGAGCCGGCGGGTGGCGGGCTCGAAGGCTTCGCGGATGCCGTCACCCCAGGACAGGGCGTCGCCGCCGTGGTGGATCTCGTCGAGGATCACCAGGGTCTTCGCCGCTTCGGTCTTGGCCCGGTGGAGCATGGGTTTGCTGGCGACCTGGGCATAGGTGACGGCGACGCCGATGAAGCCGTTCCCGTGGCGGCCGTCGGCGTTCTTGAAGTTCGGGTCGATGGCCAGGCCCACCCGCGCGGCGGCGTCGGCCCACTGCCGCTTCAGGTGGTCGGTGGGGGCCACGACGGTGACGCGGTTCACGATGCCGCGCTCCACCAGTTCGGTGGCGACGCGCAGGGCGAAGGTCGTCTTACCCGCCCCGGGGGTTGCGACGGCGAGGAAATCCTGCGGCGAATTGGCGAAGTACTTCTCGAGGGCCTCACTCTGCCACTGCCGGAGCTTGGGAGCCGTACCCCAGGCCGCACGTTCCGGATAGGCGGGCGGCAGGGCTGGGCCGGCCCCGAACAGGGTGTCACTACTCACGCCGGGACAGTACCTTCCATTGACTTCTTGGTGTCCTTTTCGGGGCCGGCCTTGGGTGCCTGTGCCCCTCTCAGACCGGAAACTATACCTGCTGCCGCGAACAGGCACAGAGCCAGCCAGATCGCAACAAAGACCTCCACGCGTCCGGGCGCCGCGGGGTCCCGCAGCAGCGCGAAGAGGGTCCCGGCGCCGGCGGTGCCGGCCACGCCGCCGAGCTGGTCGGCGATCTGCAGGGAGGCCGAATTGCGGCCCTGTTCGTCCCTGGGCGAGAGCGAGAGCACCAGGACCGAGGTGCTCGAAAGGGTCATGCCCATCGCCATTCCCGCCAGGGCCCACACCAGGACCAGGACGGGAAGGGGCGCCGCCACCCCCGAGGCCAGGGCGAAGCCGCCCAGGGCCAGCGACAGCAGGGTTGAACCGGCCACCAGGAGCCACTGGCGGCGGAACCGCACCCGGGTCTGCAGGAAGGAGCCGGCACTCCAGCCCAGCGCGCCGGCGCTGAGGGCCAGCCCGGCGGTGGACACGCTGACCCCGCGGGAGCTCACGAGCATCAGCGGGATGAACGCCTCCGCCCCGAAGAAGGCGACGTTCACCAGCCCGCGGGTTCCGATGATGCTTGGCAGGCCCCGGCCGAAGCGGAGGGTGCCGCGCGGCAGCAAGCCGGGAAGGGTGATGAGCACCGCCGCCAGCCCGGCCGCGGCGAGGGCGGCCAGGAGCCCGGTCGCGGCAGCACTGGTGCCGTCGACCGCCAGCCGGCTCACGGCCCACTGCACGGCGAAGACACCGCCGGAAAGGCCAAGGCCGCGTACGGCACGCTGCCAACCGGCGTTCCCGCCGGCGTTGGCGGCGGTGTCACCCGCCGGTCCGAGGGCGCGGATCCGCGGAGCGACGATGAGTCCGGCGGCCGCCACCAGGGGCGCAACGCCGAGGAACACCCACCGCCAGTGCAGCTCCTCGGCCACCACGCCCGCCACCAGGGGTCCCACGAGGGAGGGCACGACCCAGGCGGCCGAGAGCCAGCCGAAGACAACGGGTTGGGCCCCGGAGGGAAAGGCCCGTCCAATGACCACGTAGACGGCGACGATCAGGAAGCCGCCGCCGAGCCCGGAGACCGCACGGCCGGCCGTGACCACCCAGAACTCCGGCGCCGCCCCGGAGAGGAGCAGGCCGGCGATCATCAGGGCCATACCGACCCCGAGCGCGGGACGCGGACCCTGCCGGTCGGTCCAGGACCCCGCCAGGACGGTGCCCAGCAGGGACGCGGTGAGGTACATCGAGAAGGCGAGCCCGTAGCTCGCCTCCCCACCCAGCTCGGCGGCCACGGCGGGCATGGCGGTAGCCACCGCCATTGCCTCGAAGGCGGCACAGGTGATGATGGCGATCAGCCCGATCGTCAGCGGACGCAGGCGGGCCGCCATCGCGGATTCGGGCGCGGGGGTATCCGTCATTTCACCTTACGCGTCGTAGCTCTCCTCCTGCGGCGGGCCGGAGGCGGTGGGGCGGGAGCCGGGAACCGGCCGGAGGCCTACTTCGGCGTTTCGTCCTTGCCGGGCCGCAGGCCGTTGTAGATTTCCTTGCACTCGGGGCACACCGGGAACTTCTCCGGGTCGCGGCCCGGGGTCCAGACCTTGCCGCAGAGCGCAATGACGGGCTCGCCGGTGAGGGCGGATTCCATGATCTTTTCCTTGCGCACATAGTGCGCGAAGCGCTCACTGTCGCCGGGCTCCACCTCCTGGCGCATCTCCTCCCGCTCAAGGGTGGCGGTCGAGCCGGCGCCGGGGCTGTCCAGGGGATCGTTGGCAAAGGGGTCTGCGGGCATCGTCATGAGCCCATTCTACCGCCGGCCCCCGGTGCGTCAGGCGGGACGGCCGAAGGATCCGGCCCGCTGGTACTGCGGCACCGGGTCCAGCTCCCGCTGCAGGGCGGAGGCCGCCCGCAGCCACCAGTGGGGGTCGCGCAGCGCCGCCCGGGCGATGAGCACGACGTCGGCCTTCCCCCCTCGGATGATGGCCTCGGCCTGCTCCGGGGCGTCGATCAGGCCGACGGCCCCGGTGGGCAGCCCGGCCGCCCGCACCGTCTCGGCGAACTCCACCTGGTATCCCGGCCCAACGGGGATCTTCGCGTGCGGCACCGCACCACCGGAGGAGACGTCGATGAAGTCGACCCCGCGCTCGGCCGCCTGCCGCGCGAGCCGCGCCGACGCGGCCCCGTCCAGGCCGCCCTCGACCCAGTCGGAGGCGGAGATGCGCAGGAGCAGGGGCATTTCGGCCGGGATGTTCCGGCGGACCTCATCGATCACTTCGAGCGTGAGCCGGAACCGGCCCTCCTCGGAACCGCCCCAGCCGTCGGTGCGGGTGTTGACCAGCGGGGTCAGGAACTCGTGCAGCAGGTAGCCGTGCGCGCCGTGGATTTCGACGGTGTCGAAACCGGCCTCGACGGCGCGCCGCGCCGCGAGGCCGAAGTCGCGGATCACCGCGAGGATGTCATCCTCCACCATGGCCCGCGGGGCGGCGTAACCGTCGAAGGCGTCGTTGGTGGGGCCGACCGTCTGCCAGCCCCCCTCGGCCTCGGGCACCGAGCCGTGCAGCCCGCTGAAGGGCCAGTACGTCGAGGCCTTGCGCCCGGCATGGGCCAGCTGGATCCCGGTGAGGGTGCCGGGGATGCCTTGGGTATGGATGAAGTCGGTGATGCGGCGCCAGGCCGCCACCTGCTCCCCGTTGTAGATGCCCGCATCCCGCGGGCTGATCCGTCCCTCGGGGTTCACCGCAGCGGCCTCGGTGATGATCAGCGCCGCTCCCCCTGCGGCGAACTGGCCAAGGTGCATCAGGTGCCAGTCCGTCGGCACCCCGGGGGCGCCCACCGGGTCGCAGGAGTACTGGCACATCGCGGCCACCCACCCCCGGTGGGGCACCGTCAGCGAACGCAGGGTGATCGGGTCGAACAGGCCGGGGGCGGTGCCGGAAGTCATGAAGTCCTAACGGTGGGTGGAACGGGGTGCGGAGCCTAGAAGAGCGCCCGGGCCAGCGCGGCCCGCGCCTTGGTGACCCGGGGGTCGGTGGGTCCGACGATCTCGAACAGCTCGAGCAGCCGCTTGCGGGCCGCTTCCTTGTCCTCCCCCGCGCTGCGCGCGATGAAGCCGGTGACGCGCGCGAAGGCGTCCTCGACGTGTCCCCCGCTCAGGTCAAGGTCGGCGACCGCGAGCTGGGCGTCGACGTCGTCGGGCCGCTCGGCACCGGCGCTGCGGATCGCGGCCGCGTCGGCGCCTTCGAGCCGCTGCATGAGTTCGACCTGCGCCAGCCCGGCCTTCGCGTCGGCATCCGCCGGCTGCTCGGCCAGCGCCCTGCGGTAGGCCGCGGCCGCCGCAGCGAAGTTGCCGGCCTCGATCGCATCGAAGGCCTCCTGGTGGAGCGGCGGCAGCTCGGGCTCCGGCGCCGGGGCGCCGGGGGCCGCCTGCGCGCCGTCGTTGAGGGTGCCGGTGACGCCGTTGGCCTCGGCGACCTTGAGCAGTTCATCGATGAAGGCGCGGATCTGCTCGGCCGGCAGCGCACCTTCGAACATTGGCACCGGCTGGCCCTTGACGACGGCCACGACGGTGGGCGCGGCCTGAGCCTGGAACGCCTGGGCGATCTGGGGCTGGGCCTGCAGGTCGGCCTTGGCCAGCAGGATCCGGCCGTCCAACTCGATCGCCGCCGCCTCGAGGACGGCACTGACCTGGGCCGACTGCTCGCTCCAGGCCGCGCCCAGGTCGACGATCACCGGAACCGTGGCGGAGAGCTGCACGAGCTGCGGGAAGGTCTGCTCGGTCACCTGGACGATGTAGGGGCTGGCGGCGGAGGGCCGGTCCGCGGCGGGGCGGGCGGCCGCCTCTGCACGCGCCTTGACGGCGGAGAGGTCGACGGCACCGTGAAGGTTCATTGACGGCGGCACATTGCCGCGGCCGGCTGGTGTGGACAAGAGCTTGCCTTTCGGGTCGGGAACCCCGGACTCAGGGGTGCGGAGGTGGGGCGCCTACTTGAGTTTGGCGGCCAACAGCTGCTGGGCGGCGCCGATCACACGGATCTTGTCCTTGCTGCCGGCCGGTGGTACGTACATCATCACGGCCTCACCGTAGTCGACGTCAATTCCTTTTTCGGTCTTCTTCTGGCCGGTGAGCGTCTCGTAGATCGTGCCGTTGAGGTCGATGGAGTCGCCCCTGCCCTTGGGCACGCTCGAGTAGGTGTGCTTGAGGTAGCCGAAGACCACGGCGCCGCCGTCCTCGGTGCCCAACGCCCGGGTACTCGGGGCCTGGGCGACATGGCGGAAGGAGATGGTGGCTGCGGCGTTGTCCTTGTCCGCCACCACCTGCGACTGGAAGCCGGTGATGGCGTCGGCGAAGGAGTTCGCTTCGAAGGTGTCCTTGTGCTGGCCCTTCGGCGAGGTCAGGAAGTCCGCGATGGCGGACACCGCGGCCTGCGGTGCCATGGCGAGCGTGTCCTCGGCGTCGGGCGCAAGTTCATTGAGTCCGCCGTCGGCCGCGGATGCGGGGAAGGTGGTGCCCGGAAGCATCTGGATCGCCGACACGAGCTTGTAGTTGGTGCGCGGGCTGTCCTGGGTCAGGACCAGCGCCTGCGGAACGGGGTTGCCCTCGCCCTGGGTCAGGGCCACGACGGTGCGGGGCCACTCACCGGCCGCCGGGATGACCCGGGTCAGCACCGGCGAGCCTGCCACCGGAGCCGGAGCCGGGGCCTCCTTGTCCTTGGACCGCACCGAATAGCCCGCCGTGCGCAGCTCGACCGCCGCCCCGGCAACGCGGGGCTCGAGCAGGGCGGAGTCCGCCGCGGCGTCGGCCTCGGCCACCGTGGTGGCGACCGATCCGAGGATGCGCTCGAGCTGGGATTCGAGGACGGCCGGGGCGCCCTGCCGGGCTCCCCCGGACTTTGAACCCTCGGCGGACCCGGTCTGCTCCGGCTGCTGATCGGCCGGCTTGGCGACGGCCGGGCCGGCCACGGCGGTTCCGGCCAGGAGCGCCGCGACGGTCACGGCCGACACCGGGTGGGCCAGGCGCCGGGCGCGGGCCCGGCGGTCGGCGCCGCCGGCGCGCTGCTGCTGCCGCAGGTAGGCCCGGGAGCCTTCGGGAGCCGGGGTGGGGCGGCCCGGCCCGGTCCCCGGGCTGCGCGGGGTGACGAAGAGCAGCGCGATGCCGAGGACGGCCACGAGGGCGCCGGCGACGATCAGCGGCACGGCGAAGGGCGTCGAGGCGTCATTGGGTTCGGTGATGGAGATGTCCGACGGCGCCGCCGCGGTGCCGTCGGCGACGAGCAGGATGGAGAAGTCGCCCTCGGCCGGGTTGATCCAGGAATGGGTGACCGATCCCTCGGCCGTCTCCTCGCTCGTCCACAGGTCCGCGCCGCGGGGATCGGGGACCTCTGCCTCGCCCTTGGTGAACTCCGTCTCCAGGGTGTCTTCGCCGACCCCGGTGACCCGCAGGTGCGCGGCGTCGCCGACCCAGGCGTCGACGTCCGCCGCCCTGCCCACGGCGAGGGTGAACGCGCCGTCGCCCTTCACCGTGATCTCGACGCCACCGGCCCCGTCGTTGCGGGCGGCGGCATCGATGACCGTCACCGGTCCGGTCTCCGCGCCGTCGGGCACGCTGAAGGTCACCGTCTCCGGTGGCGCCCAGAACGTCCGCTGGCCGATGCCCAGGAGCATCAGCAGCACGCCGGCAATAATGATCGGGACTGCAGTTTTCACGCGCACGCGGGTACCTATTCGTTGTCTTGTCGAGCGGACCTCCCGATCCGCGGCGCACCGCCGGCCGTCCGCGGGCACGGAAGAACCAGGCTGCACTCACTCTCGATTAGTTCTCCCATGGTAGCTAAGTTGCGCGTGGGGGTTCGATTCCTGTGGACCGGCTCACTGCGGCGCGGCGGCGCCGGTGCGTGCTGCCGCCGGACACTCCGACGCCCGGGCGAGGGGAAAGGCCTGCCTTCACGGGGGCCCGGCTGTAGTGTTTCGCTTGTGATCCAACCCCGAACGCAGCACCAGTGAAGGCAGACCGCAGCGTGACGAACAATGAGGAAGTGCCGGTCAACGCGCCGCTGCCGCGGCCCGACGACGCCCCGGCCGGCACGGACAGCGGCGCAACTCCCCCGGCCGACGGGGGCGGACCCACCCCCGCACTCGCCCAGGGCAGGATGGCTGCGCTGTTCACCCGGCTCCGGCGGCCGATCCCGGGGGCCCAGCCCCGGCGGCGCTTCGAGTTCCCGCCGGAGATGGATCCGGTGACCGTCCCCGTCGACCCCTCGGTTCAGCTCACCGACGAGCGGCTGAAGTTCGGCGGGCTTCCTCCCCGCTCAATGCGCCAGCACCCGATCCACTTCGGGTTCATGGCCAGCGTCGGGGTCGGCCTGGCACTGCTCGCCTACTTCATGATCATGAATGTCGGCCAGCTGCTCCTGTGGATCGGGGCGGCCCTGTTCATCGCCCTTGGCCTTGACCCGATCGTGCGGTGGCTCGACGAGCGCGGGGTCCCCCGCCCGGCCGGGATCACCCTGTCCCTGACGCTCCTGGTGGGCCTGGTGGTGGGGTTCTTCGCCACCCTCATCCCCACCATCGTGGACCAGACCGCCCAGATCATCGACCGCGGCCCGGCCTACGCCCAGACCTTCCTCAACTCCGATTTCTTCCGCACCGTGGACCAGCAGTTCCAGGTCCGCGACCGGGTGTCGACGGAGATCAACAACTTCTTCGCCGAGGGCGGCGCGGTCAGCGGGATCTTCGGCGGCGTCCTGGGGGTGGGCACCGTCATCCTCAACGGACTGTTCGGCACCCTGATCGTGCTGGTCCTGACCCTTTACTTCCTCGCTTCCCTTCCCTCCATGAAGAAGTGGGCCTACCGCCTCGCCCCGCGGTCGCGGCGGGCCCGCGTGCAGTCGCTGTCCGAGGAGATCACGCGCAGCGTGGGCATGTACGTGATCGGGCAGGCCTGCGTCGCCCTCCTCAACGGCGCCTTCGCCTTCATCGTCATGTCCATCGTGGGAGTGCCGTTCTCGGTGCTGCTGGCGTTCGTCGTCGTCCTGCTGGCGTTCATCCCGCTGGTGGGGGCGCTCATGGCCGCCTGCTTCGTCAGCCTCGTGGCCCTGACCGTCGGGTGGCAGACCGCGCTGCTGTTCGCCATCCCGTACATCGCGTACCTGCAGTTCGAGGCGTACTTCATCTCCCCGCGCATCATGCAGCGGGCCGTCGCGGTGCCCGGCGCCGTCGCCGTCATCGCCGTGATCGCCGGCGGCAGCCTGCTCGGCGTGCTCGGCGCCCTGATCGCCATCCCCACGGCGGCGGCGATCATGCTGCTGCTCAAGGAGGTCTTCATCGCCCGGCAGGACCAGCAGTAGGGCCCGCCGGCCGCGCTCAGGAGGCGGTCGCCGCCTCGCCTTCCCACCGGGTGGGCAGCGGGGAAGCCGGCGAGGGGAGGACGACGTCGACGATCTCGTTCAGCGCCCGGGAGGCGTACTTCTCCCCGACCCACAGGTGCTTCGCTCCGTCGACGGGGGTCACCACCGCCTGCGGGACGGCGGCGAATCGTTCCTGGGCGGCCTCCGGGCGGAGGTAGTCGTCGAGCTCGGGAACGAGGACGGTCAGGGGCAGCCCCGCGTCGGCCCAGGCCTCAAGGTCGGCGTCCCCGGCGCGGTGGAGCGGCGGGGAGATCAGGATCGCACCCTCGATGTGCTCCGCAACCGGATCGGACGCCCCGTACTTCAGGCACAGCTCGGTGCCGAAGGACCACCCCACGAGCCAGATGTTCTCCAGGCCCTGGTCCACGGCCCATTTCACCGCCGCCTCAACGTCGAGGCGCTCGGAGGCACCGCCGTCGAAGGTCCCCTCGCTGCAGCCGCGCGGGGAGCAGGTGCCGCGCGTGTTGAACCGCAGCACGGCGATCCCGGCAAGGGCCGGCAGGCGGAAGGAGGCCTTGCGGAAGAGGTGGGAGTCCATGAAGCCGCCGTGGGTCGGCAGGGGGTGCAGCGTGATGAGGGTCGCCTTCGGCTTCCCGTCCAGGGGCGCAGCGAATTCGCCCACGAGCGTGAGCCCGTCCGCGGTCTTCAGCTCGATGTTCCGCCGGTCCGCGGGCAGCACGGTTGAGGCGCGGATCTCGATCGGCTCGGTGCTCGGTGAGAAGTCATAGTCCTGGGGATTGCTGGCCATTTCCCCATTCTAGGGCCCGCCCGCGGGCCCTTGGACGCCGGCGCCGGGCGCTCAGTACCGGTAGCTGCGGATGTTCCAGCAGTGCACGTGCCAGTGCCTGCGGTCCGCCAGGGCCGACTCCGCGCCGAGCAGGGAGTCCTCCCGCCACACCACGAGATGGGCAATTCCCGGGGGGATCGTCCGGTGGCATCCCGGGCAGGTGTACTCCTTGGCCGCGTTCCGCTCGGTGATCCGGCGCACCGCCCACTCCCCGTCCGGGGCGCTCACGCGCAGCGGCAAACCGACCCGTGCCCGCTCGAGGTCCGACTCCTCCGGCTCCGGCGCCTTGCCGCGGGGGGAGCCCTTGGTGCGGCGGGGGCGGTTCGAGCGGGGCATTGTCCAAGTGTGCCCGAACCCACCCCCGCGCCGAAACCCCACCCCGCGGCCGGCCCGGGTTTCCCTCCGCGGCGGACCGGCGGGCCCGGACCCCGGCTGGGCTGCCCCGGCTTGGCCGCGCCGGGGCGGGTGCGCACCGGGCAGCGGGCCGCCAAACGGTACAGTGAAGCGTGTGCGTCTAGTCATTGCCCGCTGCTCCGTTGATTACATCGGCCGCCTCCGCGCCCACCTGCCGCTGGCCACCCGCCTGCTCATGGTCAAGGCCGACGGCTCCGTCCTCGTCCACTCCGACGGCGGCTCCTACAAGCCGCTGAACTGGATGAGCCCGCCGGCGTCGCTGCGCGTCAGCGCCCCCGACGAGGCCGACGCTGCGGAGGGGATCACCGAGGTGTGGACGGTGCAGCACGCCAAGAGCGATGACCGGCTCGTCATCAATATCCGCGAGCAGCTGCACGAGTCCTCCCACGACCTCGGGGTCGACCCGGGACTGGTGAAGGACGGGGTCGAGGCCGACCTGCAGCGGCTGCTCGCCGAGCAGATCACCCTCCTCGGCGAGGGCTTCACCCTGATCCGGCGCGAATACATGACCGCGATCGGCCCGGTGGACATCCTGGCCCGCGACGGCCAGGGCGCCACCGTGGCCGTCGAGCTGAAGCGCCGCGGCGACATCGACGGCGTCGAGCAGCTCACCCGGTACCTCGAACTGCTCAACCGGGATCCGCTGATGTCCCCGGTGCGCGGGGTCTTCGCGGCCCAGCAGATCAAGCCGCAGGCCCGCACCCTCGCCACCGACCGGGGAATCGACTGCCTCACGCTGGACTACGACGCGATGCGCGGGGTGGACGACAAGGAGTCCCGCCTCTTCTAGCACCGGCACGGGCCGGTTCCGGCGCATAGAATCGGACCATGGCCAACCTGCAGGGCACGTCCAACCACCTTTCCGGGCGGATGGTGACCGAGTCGGGCATCATCGAGGACGCCGTGCTCGGCTGGGAAGGCTCCCGCATCACCTATGCCGGGCCCGCCCGGCCGGCGGACCCAACGGGTTCCCCCCGGCTGCCCGACGGTGCGTTGATCCTCCCCGGGCTCGTGGACCTGCACTGCCATGGCGGCGGCGGCGGGGACTTCACCTCCGGCAGCGCCGCGGAGATCCGCAGCGCCATCTCGTTCCAGCATGGCAGCGGCACAACAACCCTGCTCGCCAGCACCGGCGCCGCCCCCGGCCCGGACCTCCTGCGGGCGTTCCCGCTCCTGGCCGCCGCGGCCGACGACGGGCTCATCGCCGGGATCCACGCCGAGGGCCCCTTCCTCTCCCCCGCCCGCGCCGGAATGCACGACCCGGCCCACCTGCACAAGCCCGATGAGGCCCTGCTCGCCGACCTCGTCGCAGCGGCCGGCAACCACCTCATCTCCATGACGTACGCGCCGGAGCTCGAGGGCACCGACACGCTCGTCTACGACCTGGTCACGCACGGGGTCATCCCCGCCATCGGCCACACCGACTGCACGGCCGAACAGGCCTCCGCCGCCCTCGAGCTGATCAATGAGGAGCTTGCCTCGACGGGCTTCGACGGTTTCAGCGGCAGGCCGATGGCCACCCACCTCTTCAACGCCATGCCCGCCATCCACCACCGCTCACCGGGGCCGGTGCCCCTCCTGCTCGAGCGCGCGCGGGCCGGGGAGATTGCGGTGGAGCTGATCGTCGACAACGTCCACCTCCATGCGGACACCGCCCGGATGGCCTTCACCCTGGCCGGGCCGGACAACATCTGCCTGGTCAGCGACTCGACGGCCGCCGCGGGACGGGATGATGGGGTCTTCCGGCTGGGGCGCACCGAGATCACGGTCCGCGCGGGCGTGGCCCGCCGCGGCGGGGCGGACGCACCGTCCGGAGGGACCCGGACCCTGCTCGAAGTGGTGAGGTGCGCGGTGGAGGCCGGGGTGGGCCTCGCCGACGCCGTCCAGGCGGCCTCGGCCGTGCCGGCGGGCGTGCTCGGGCTGGCCGATGAGCTGGGCAGCCTGCGGGCCGGGCTGCGTGCCGACGCGGTGGTCGCCTCGGCCGACCTCGAACTGCTGGGCGTGCTGCGGGCCGGGGCCTGGCTCAGGCTGCCCTGAGGGCGGGCGTGGTCAGCGCCAGGTGCCGATACCGATGACCGGACCGGCCTCGAGCCAGGACGACAGCCCTGCGTACACGGGGTATTTCATGGCGAGCTGGACCTCCGAGCCCTCGTAGCCCAGCGTGACCACGATGCAGCCGGGCAGCACCCGGCCGGCCTCCGCCTCGGTGGGCTGGCGCCATCCCTTGAGCTCAAGGGAACTGCGCAGATAGCGGCGCACCGGAACGGGGCTCAGCGACATCAGGCGGAGCCATTCGAGGTGGGTGTCCGTATAACGACAAACCCCCATCCGCCACCCCTTGTCGGGGAGGCGGATGGAGGCGTCGAAGGTGCCAAGTGTGCGGCCCAACTGGTACCGGCGCAGCAGGAAGGCGCCAACCAGCAGAACCAGCACGCCGAAGACGGCCGCAATGAGAATCAACAGCAGACTCAGACCGTCCATGGCGGTGGTGTCAGCGGTTTCCCGCGGGAGCCGAGCCGCCGACGGTGGCGTTGTCGGCCACGATTACCACACGGTTGCTGTCGACGGAGAAGAACCCGCTGTCGACTGCGACCAGGATGCGCTCACCACTCACCGGCTGGATTGCGAGTTCGCCTTCCCCGAGCAGGGCGAGCACCGGCGAGTGCCCGGGAAGGATCCCGATCTCGCCTTCGCTGGTGCGCGCCTTGACCATGGTTGCCGGGCCGGACCACACGAAGTGGTCGGCTGCGACAATTTCGACTTCGAGCTCTGCAGAGGCCATGAGCTTTACTTACCGGTCCGCTCTTGGATCTTCGCCCACTGGCGCTCGACGTCGTCGAGTCCGCCGATGTTGAAGAAGGCCTGCTCGGCGATGTGGTCAAGGTCGCCGTCGCAGATGGCCTTGAAGCCCTCGATGGTGTCCTTGATGCTCACGGTCGAACCCTCCACGCCGGTGAACTGCTTGGCGGTGTAGGTGTTCTGCGAGAGGAACTGCTGGATGCGGCGTGCGCGCGAGACGACGATCTTGTCCTCTTCGGACAGTTCGTCGACGCCCAGGATCGCGATGATGTCCTGGAGTTCCTTGTTCTTCTGCAGGATCTGCTTGACCCGGACCGCCGTGTTGTAGTGGTCGTGGCCGATGTACTGCGGATCCAGGATGCGCGAGGTCGAGGCCAGCGGGTCGATGGCCGGGTACAGGCCGCGCGAGGCGATCTCGCGGGACAGCTCGGTCGTCGCATCGAGGTGGGCGAAGGTGGTCGCCGGCGCCGGGTCGGTGTAGTCGTCGGCGGGGACGTAGATCGCCTGCATCGAGGTGATCGAGTGGCCCTTCGTCGAGGTGATGCGCTCCTGCAGGAGGCCCATCTCGTCGGCGAGGTTCGGCTGGTAACCCACGGCGGACGGCATGCGGCCCAGCAGGGTCGACACCTCGGAACCGGCCTGGGTGAAGCGGAAGATGTTGTCGATGAAGAGCAGCACGTCCTGCTTCTGGACGTCGCGGAAGTACTCGGCCATGGTCAGGGCCGACAGCGCGACGCGCAGGCGCGTTCCCGGCGGCTCGTCCATCTGGCCGAACACGAGCGCGGTGTCCTTGAGCACGCCCGCCTCTTCCATTTCGACCCAGAGGTCGTTGCCCTCACGGGTGCGCTCCCCGACGCCGGCGAACACCGAGGTTCCACCGAAGTTCCGGGCCACACGGGTGATCATTTCCTGGATCAGAACGGTCTTGCCGACCCCGGCACCGCCGAACAGGCCGATCTTTCCACCCTTGATGTAGGGGGTCAGCAGGTCGATGCTCTTGATGCCGGTCTCGAGCATCTCGGTCGAACCCTCGAGGGAGGCAAACGAAGGAGCCTTGCGGTGGATGGGCCAGCGCTCGGTGATCTGCAGGGAGGACTCCTCGACGTCGAGGGGCTTGCCCAGCACGTTGAAGATGTGGCCCTTGACGCCGTCGCCGACGGGCACGGAAATGGCCTGGCCGGTGTCCTGCACCACGGTGCCGCGGACGAGGCCGTCGGTCGCCTGGAGCGAGATCGCCCGGACAAGGTTGTCGCCGAGGTGCTGCGAGGTCTCGAAGGTGATCATGTGCGTCTCACCATTGAGGGTGATCTCGCAGGTCAGCGCGTTGTAGATTGCGGGGATCGCGTCAGCCGGAAACTCGACGTCGACAACCGGGCCAATGACACGTGCAATACGGCCGGTAGCTCCGGGGGCAACTGAGTCCGTACCGTGTTCAACAGTCTGGGCAGTCATCTCTCTCACTTCATTTACGTAGATGGCGTGGAACTAAGTTTATCTTGTGGATCAGGAGGCGCTGAGCGCGTCAGCGCCGGCAACGATCTCCGAAAGCTCCTGCGTGATTTCCGCCTGGCGGGCGGTGTTCCTCAGGCGCGTGTACTTCTTGATCAGTTCGGTGGCGTTGTCCCCCGCCGACTTCATCGCACGCTGCCGGGCGGCGAGCTCGCTGGCGGCCGCCTGCAGCAGCGCCGCGAAGATCCGGGACTCGATGTACCGCGGCAGGAGGGCGTCCAGGACACGCTCCGGCTCCGGCTCGTACTCGTAGAGCGGCAGCAGGTCCGACTCGCTGGCGGTCTCCTCTTCGACGACCTCGAGCGGAAGCAGCCGGATGACGGTTGGCTCCTGCATCACCATCGAACGGAAGCGCATGTACACGACGTGGATCTCGTCGACGCCGCCGTCCTCGTAGCCGGTGATGAACTCGTTGACCAGCGCGCTGCCGATCTCACGCGCCGTGGCGAACTCGGGAGCATCCGTGCCGCCGGTCCAGGCCTTCTCGTAGGAACGGTGGCGGAAGTCGAAGTACGCCTGCGCCTTGCGCCCAACGAGGTAGGCCTTCACTTCCTTGCCCTCACTGCGGAGCATCTCCTGCAGCGACTCGGCCTGCTTGAGCACGCTCGCGGAGTACGAACCGGCAAGGCCGCGGTCCGAGGTCATGATGAGCACCGCGGCACGGCGCACCTCGGTGTGCTCGGTGGTCAGCGGGTGGTCGATCTCCGACTGCGATGCCACTGCAGAAACGGCACGGGTGATCGCGTTGGCGTACGGCAGCGACGCCGCGACGCGGGTGCGCGCCTTGCCGATGCGAGAAGTCGCGATCAGTTCCATCGCCTTGAAGATCTTCCGCATCGAGGTCGTTGAGGAGATCTTCTGGCGGTAGACCCGAATCTGGGCTCCCATACTTGTCCTTTCCTTCGCTCCCCGCCCGGGGAACGACTAAGGCTCCAGGCACCGGCCGCCGCCCCACACTCCTGCAGGGCGGCGGCCGTAGGCCCTTAGCGCTTCTGCTTGACGATCTTTTCCTGGTCCACTGCGTCCTCGGAAAGGGCGTCGTGCTTCTCGTTGGCCGTGAGGCTTTCGGGACCCTGCCCGAAGAAGCCCTGCTTGAAGACCTCGACCTGGCTCTCAAGCTCCTGGACCGTCGAGTCCTCGAGCTTGTTCGTCTGGGCGAGCGTCGTCAGGACCGACGAGCGGTTCCGCAGGTGGTCAAGGAATTCGCTCTCGAACTTCCGGACGTCGCTGACGGGAACCTCGTCGAGGTGGCCGTTGGTGCCGGCCCAGATCGAGACGACCTGCTCCTCAACGGGCATCGGGGAGTACTGGCCCTGCTTCAGCAGTTCGGTCAGGCGCGAGCCGCGGGTCAGCTGCTGGCGCGAGGCCGCATCGAGGTCCGAGGCGAACATCGCGAAGGCCTGCATGTCGCGGTACTGGGCCAGGTCGAGCTTCAACGTGCCCGAGACCTTCTTCATCGACTTGACCTGCGCTGCACCACCGACGCGGGACACCGAGACACCGACGTCGACCGCCGGGCGCTGGTTGGCGTTGAACAGGTCCGACTGGAGGAAGATCTGTCCGTCGGTGATGGAGATGACGTTGGTCGGGATGTACGCCGAGACGTCGTTGGCCTTGGTCTCGATGAGCGGCAGACCCGTCATCGAACCGGCACCGAGCTCGTCGGAGAGCTTGGCACAACGCTCCAGCAGGCGGGAGTGCAGGTAGAACACGTCACCCGGGTAGGCTTCGCGTCCCGGCGGGCGGCGCAGCAGCAGCGACACCGCACGGTAGGCCTCGGCCTGCTTGGACAGGTCGTCGAACACGATCAGGACGTGCTTGCCGCCGTACATCCAGTGCTGGCCGATGGCCGAGCCCGCGTAGGGGGCGAGGTACTTGAAGCCGGCGGGGTCGGAGGCCGGCGAGGCCACGATCGTGGTGTACTCCAGGGCGCCCTTGTCCTCGAGGGTCTGGCGCACCGCCGCGATGGTCGAGGCCTTCTGGCCGATGGCGACGTAGATGCAGCGGACCTGCTTGTTCACGTCGCCCGAGGCCCAGTTGTCGCGCTGGTTGATGATCGTGTCGATCGCGATGGCGGACTTGCCGGTCTGGCGGTCGCCGATGATCAGCTGGCGCTGGCCGCGGCCGATCGGGATCATCGCGTCGATGGCCTTCAGTCCGGTCTGCATCGGCTCGTGGACCGACTTGCGCATGGTGACGCCCGGGGCCTGGAGCTCGAGGGCGCGGCGGCCCTCGGCAGCGATCTCGCCCAGCTCATCGAGCGGCTGGCCGAGGGGATCGACGACGCGGCCGAGGAAGGCGTCACCGACGGGAACCGAAAGGATCTCCCCGGTGCGGTGTACTTCCTGGCCTTCCTCGATGCCGCCGTAGTCGCCGAGGACGACCACGCCGATCTCGCGGGTGTCAAGGTTCTGGGCCAGGCCCAGCGTGCCGTCCTCGAAACGCAGCAGCTCGTTCGCCATGACCGAAGGCAGACCCTCAACCTTGGCAATGCCGTCGCTTGCGGTGGTGACGCGGCCAACTTCGACGCGCTCCGCATTTCCGGGTTCGTAGGACGCCGCAAATTCGTTCAACGCATTACGGACATCTTCGGCGTTGATGGTCAATTCGGCCATCTGCAGTCCCTGCTCTCCTGTGTTGCGATCACCACCGACGGCGGTGACCTGTGTGTAATTCAATATTGGATGTTGCTCGGCGCCGGGGGCGCCTATCCCGCCAGCCTGCGGCGGAGCTCGGACAGCCTCGTGACCACCGTGGAGTCGACCATTTCGTCGCCCACGCTGACCCGAACACCGCCGATCAGGGAAGGATCAACGTTGAGGTTGATCTGCAGTTCGCGCCCGTAGAGGCGGTTGAGGCCCGCAGCAAGCCTGGACTGCTGCTCCGCGGTCAGCGGACGGGTAACGCTGACAGTGGCAATCCAGCGCTGCTGCCGGGCGGCAACCAGTTCAACGAAGCGCTTGACGAGCGCTGCCGGCTTGAGGCCGCGCGGGGCGGTGACAGCCTGGCGGATGAGGAGTTTCGCCGCATCACCGGCCTCGGGGACGAGACGCAGCGCGAGGGCCGCCTTCGCCTCCGAGCCCGCCTGGCGGTCGGACAGCGCACGCTGAAGATCGTGGTTCGAATCGACGACGGCGATGAAGGAGAACAGGTCGCTTTCCAGCTTCTCCAGCCCCTGGGGGCCGCTCCCCTGGGACTCCGCCACCGAGATGGCCACCGTCGCGGCGAGCGTCTCGAGGGCATCGCCGATGTCGCGGGCGTTGGCCCACCGTTCGGCGACGAGTTCCTTGACCACTGCGACGGCGTCAGCCGAGACCCTGCCCGCCACGAGCTGGTCAACCAGCGTGGCTTTGTCCCCGCCCGTGCGGGAAGGGTCGGTCAGCGCACGGCGCAGGCCCGCATTGCTGTCGAGGATGGAGAGGACTCCGAAAAGCTCCTCGGCCAGTGACAGCGGGGCGCCGGGGAGCCGCGTTTCGAGCTCCCGGCGGACCGTGGCGAGGGACTGGCTTGATACACCGGCCATTATTTCGCTGCACCTGCGCTCTGGTTGTCCAGATCGGCGAGGAAGCGGTCGATGACGCGCGCTGAACGAGCGTCGTCGGCCAGGGACTCCCCAACGATGCGGCTTGCCAGCTCCGTGGCGAGCGTGCCGACCTCGGCCCGCAGGGACACGACGGCGGCCTGGCGCTCGGCCTCGATCTGGACGTGGGCCTGCTCGGTGATGCGTGCCGACTCGGCGGCCGCCTTCTCCTTGAGCGAGGCGAGGATCTGCGCACCTTCGGCGCGGGCCTCCTCGCGGATGCGGTTGGCCTCGGTGCGGGCATCGACAAGCTGCTGCTTGTACTCCTCGCGTGCGGCATTGGCTTCCGCCTGGGCGGCTTCCGCCTTCGCGATGCCGCCCTCGATGGCCTCCGTGCGCTCCGCGAACGTCTTCTCGAACGCCGGCATGACGTACTTGATGACGATGAACATCAGGACCGCGAAGCCGGCCAGCGTAACGAGGATCTCCCACCCGTTCGGGATGAGCGGGTTTGCGCCCTCTTCCGCTGCCATAATGGCTGCATTAAACATGTTTCACCCGTCTTTCTTCAACTGGTCTTCGGATTTCCAGCCAGGAGTTCTTAGGCGCCGATGACGAAGGCGAAGACCAGACCGAGGATCGCGAGGGCTTCGGTCAGAGCCAGGCCGAGGAAGGCGATCGGCTGAAGAACGCGCTGTGCCTCGGGCTGACGTGCTACGCCGTTGATGTAGGCGGCGAATACGAGACCCACGCCGATACCACCGCCGATTGCGGAGAGACCGTATCCAACGAGGTTGAGGCTACCCTGTACTTCCATTGTGTTCCTTTCAAGATGCCGCCTTGGTGCGGCAGGTTGTTTGGGATCATCCCCGACGGGGAAGAATTTGTGATCAGTGGGCGTCGGCGTGAAGCGCGCCCTCGATGTAGATCGCGGCCAGCAGCGTGAAGACGTACGCCTGCAGGACCATGATCAGCGCTTCGAGCATATACATCGCCACGGCTCCGCCCAGGACCAGCACGCCGGTGCCCTGCAGCAGGACGCTGCCGGAGAGCGCCATGTACTCGATCGCGGAACCCGCGAGGCTGATGATGAGGTGGCCGGCGAGCATCGTCGCGAAGAGTCGGAGCGAGTGGGTGACCGGCCGGACGAGGAAGTTGGAGATGATCTCGATCGGGATCAGCAGCGGCATGATGTACCAGGGCACGCCCGAGGGGACGACGGCCAGCTTGAAGTAGCGCAGGCCGTGCTTCTTGATGCCGATGGCGATCCACAGCACGTAGAAGATGGCCGCGATGGCGTACGCGCTGCCCGGGTGGGAGAAGGTGGGGATCTGCAGCAGCGGGATGGCGCCGAAGATGTTGTTCACCAGGACGAAGAAGAACGCGGCGAACAGCCAGGGAACGTACTTCAGGTAGTCCCGGCCGCCGATGATGTCCTTGCCGATGGAGTTGCGGACGAACCCGTACGCGGACTCCCCGAGGAACTGCAGCTTGCCCGGCACCATCTGGCCGCGCCGCGAGGCGACGAGGAAGAAGGAGGCGATGAGGATGACGGAGAAGATGACAAGGAGCATCTGCTTGCCGAAGCCACCTTCGAACCAGACGCCGTATTCACCGCCCCAGGGGAGGATGTCCGGATAGTGGGTGTCTTCAATCGTGGGGGCGACGAAACCCTCATCGGTTGTTTCGGCCGGGAGCGCAAGCGCGATCAACGCGATTCCTCTCTGCAGTGTCCATCGTTGGGCATGATTCCACCGGCGACAGCGACACTGCTCCGGCTCATTAAGTTGTTCGGCTTCACTTCGGGCTGTTCTCCGGAGGCTCGGGGCGGCCCTGCGGCGTGCTGCCGGATTCAGAGAGGTGCGTTCGGGTGAGGTTGTGCATGTGGGAGAGATAGAAACCGCCCCCGGCACCCAAGAGAGCCCCTGCGAGCACTATCCAACGTGTTCCCAGAAGATTATCCAGCCCCCACCCTATCAAACTCCAGACCAGGATCCCGCCAGTGATGTAGCTGAAGACGGCGATTCCAGCGTTGTAACCGCCCTCACCGTACCGGCCCCGATCGTCCTGCCCGCGGCCCTCTGCGGGCCCCTGATCACGGCTCACGGCCGGCCTCCGTTTCGTCGTCGTTGTAGAGCTGGTGGCGGGCCTTGGAGAAGACGAACACCTCGACGACCTGCCAGAGGATGACCGTCCCCACGGCGGCGCTGAAGAACCAGGTGCGCTCCAGCCACGGCGGGGTGCCGAGCAGGAAGAGGACGGCGGCGAAACCGACGACCTTGATCGCATAGGTGACGGCGAAGAGCCCGAGGGCGCCCGAGGGGTTGGTCCTGCCGGCGAAGTGGCCGATCAGGAGGCTGATGCCGAAGAACACGGCGACGACGGCGTAGCCGAACGCCGCACTGAGCGCTCCCCCGCCGCCCTCGAGGAGTCCCGCCGCGGCCGAGAGCAGCAGTGCCGCCCCGCCGGTGACGAGGAGGCACCGCTTCAGGATGTACAGCCACGGCGCGGCCGTGGGGCCGGAAACGCCGGGCGGCACCGGGCTTCCGCTGACGCCCGGGGCGTCCGATGTACTCAAGGCATTCCGTCCGTGGCAGGGGGTGGGTGGGCTGCGGGGCGCTGCCGGCTGCAGGTCCTGCAGCGGCCGGCGCTCCCGCGGGCGATTCTATTCTACAGCAGATAGAATTCGCCTGCTGCGGGTACGGACCTAGGTTGCCCGGCGCATGCTGCGGCGTGCCGTGCGGGCGGCGAAGATCTTCGGCGAATTCAGGTAGAGGGTGACGACGGCCGCGGCGGCCAGGGAGCCTGCCACGGCCACCGGCGCCTGGGCGGTGGCGACGGCGAATCCGGCGGCGCCGGTCAGCGCCGAGCAGACCGTCACGAGCAGTGCGACCTGCACGTGGCTCAGTCCGGTGTCGGTGAGCCGCTGGTACACATGCGAGCGGTGGGAGGCGTAGAGGCGCTCCCCGCGGCGGGCCCGGCGCAGGAACGTGGTGAAGGTGTCGGCGAGGTAGATCAGCACCGGGGAGAGCAGGTACTCCAGGTAGACCCCGGCGAGCAGCCCGGTCACGGCCGTTGCCGCGATCGAGGCGCCCAGCAGGTAGCTTCCGACGTCGCCGAGGAAGACGAATCCGCGGCCGAGGTTCCACGGCAGGAACGCGAGGAACGCCATCGCGATGACGGTCCCCGTCACGGTGAGCCACTGCTGCCCGCTCAGGAGGCCTCCGACGGCGTAGAAGGCCCCGACGACGGCGCCGTGCATGCCGGAGATGCCGTTGATGCCGTCCATGAAGTTCGCGGCGTTGATGTAGGCGGCCACGGCCACCGCCCCGACGGGGATCCACCAGTAGCTCTGGCCGATCGCGGCGGCCAGCGCCGCGGTTCCGAGGGCCCCGATGAGCAGCTGCAGTCCGGCGCGGGCCACGATCGAGACCCCGCGCAGGTCCTCGACCCAGCCCAGCACGGCGGCCGCACCGACCATCGCCAGGATGATCACGAGCAGCGAACGGTCGATCGAGACGAGCCCGGTGAGGAGGGCGAGCACCAGGCCCGTGGCGATGCCGCCGGCGACGGCGATGCCCATGCCCCGGATCACCACGGTCGTGTGCGAGGAGCGGTCGTTGGGTACGTCGAGGACTCCCAGCCGGGCAAGGAGGGGTTTCACGGCGAAGGGAAGCGCGGCGCTCACGGCGAAGGCCGCGCCGGCGGTGAGGATGAACAGCCCGCTCATGAAAGCGCCCTGCCTTCGGCGGCCTTCGGGAAGCCGGCCTGCGCCACCGCGGTGAAGTGCCCGCGGTTCTTCCATTCCTGCAGGTCAAGGCGCGCCGGATCCAGCGGCGCCACCGGGGTGTGGGAGATCTTCGGGTGCAGCGGGCGGGAGTCGTTCTCCTCGACGCCCACCAGGTCCTCGTGGAGCTTCTCGCCGGGGCGCAGGCCGGTGAAGACGATCGGGACCTCCTTGCCGGACATGGCGATCATGCGCTGGGCGACGTCGAGAATCCTCACCGGTTCGCCCATGTCGAGGATGAGCACCTCGCCGCCGCGTCCGATGGCCCCGGCCTGCACGACGAGCTGGCAGGCCTCGGGAATGGTCATGAAGAACCGCGTGACCTCCGGGTCGGTGACGGTGACGGGGCCGCCGCTGCGGATCTGCTCGGTGAACAGCGGAAGCATCGATCCGCGGCTGCCGATGACATTGCCGAAGCGTACCGAGACGTACTTCTGCCCGGTGCTCGCGGCGTGCCAGGCGGTGACCTTCTCGGCCACCCGCTTGGAGTGGCCGAGGACCGAGGTGGGATCGGCCGCCTTGTCGGTGGAGATGTTGACGAAGTTCGTCACGCCCGCCGCGGCCGCGGCGCGCAGCACGTTCACCGTGCCCTGGACGTTCGTCTTCCACGCCTCCTCGGGGTACTGCTCGAGCAGCGAGACGTGCTTGAGCGCCGCGGCGTGGAAGACGACCTCGGGGCGGCGGTCCTCGAAGATGTTCAACAGGGTGTCGGCGTCGCGGATGTCGGCGAGCACGGTGTCCCTGCCGGTGAGCAGTCCGCGCCCGGTCAGGGAGATCTGGGTCGTCTGGAGGCCGGTCTCGTCGCGGTCGAGCATGATCAGTTCGGCGGGATGGAACCCGGCCAGCTGGCGGCACAGTTCGGAGCCGATCGAGCCCCCGGCGCCGGTGACGAGCACCCGCCGGCCGGTGATGTAACCGGCGACCTCGTCGGCGTGGATGTCCACGGGACGGCGCCCGATGAGGTCCTCGACGGCCACCTCGCGGAAGTCGGAGAGCCCCGAGCCGGCGTCGAGCATCTCGCGCAGCGGCGGAAGCACGAGCACCTTCATGTTCAGCCCGGCGACCAGGTCCGAGACCCTGCGCACCGTGGCGGCCTCCACGTCGGAGAACGCGATGACCAGCACCGAGGGCCGGGTGCGGGCCACGACGTCGGGCAGGTCCTCGAGCCGGCCGAGCACCGGGACCGTCGCGAGCCGCAGGTGTTTCTTCGCCGGGTCGTCGTCGATCAGTCCGACGGGGAAATACGGCGACTCCGGGTCCTGCATCATGCGCGAGACGAGCGAGTTGCCGAGGAATCCGGCGCCGTAGATCAGGGTGCGCTGGGCGTTTTCGCCGGGACGGGCCTTGCTCTCGACGTACATGCGCTTGAGGTAGCGCGTCGAGGCGAGGAAGATGCACGCGAACGGGAACGCGATGATGCCGATGCTGCGCGGGATCTCGATCACCGTGAAGAAGGCGACGCTGATCAGCACGAGCAGCACCGACACGATGACGGTGACGAGCACCAGCAGTTTTGCCTCGTGGAAGCTGCCGAAGCTGTAGCGTCCGCGGTACAGGGCGAAGCTGAGGCCCACAAGGAGCTGCGCCGCGACGGCGGCCGCGCAGAAGACGATCACGCCCTCGGCGTTGATCTCGTGGACGAGCAGCTCGTAGCGCAGCACCAGGGCAAGGAGGATTGCGACGACCCAGGCGGCGGCGTCGAGCAGGTACTGGGACCAGAGCCAGAGCGCGGGCTTGTCCGTCTTCGGCCGCCCGGGTTCGGAGGCCGCGGCCTGGGATTCACTTGTACCGTCGGTTCGTCTCATGGTTCCTAACAACGTTGTGCAGAAGGTTCCGCGCTGCCGCGCTTCCCGTTCCCGCAGGCCCGGCCGGCGGCCTGCGGCGGTGTAATAGACTCGTTCTACCCGAGAATACTAGCCGCACAACCTCCGCACGCTCCCCGCCGGGCGCGCGCCGCGGGTCCGGAAGGAACAGCTTGAACGACATCGTGGCCGCCTCTGCACCCGGTACGCTGCAGGGGCAGAACCTGATGCTCGTCATCACCACGTACAACCGCTCGGACTACCTTCGGGGCCTGCTTGAGTCGGTGAAGGCGCTCGATCCGGCCCCGGCCGGGGTCGTCGTGGTGGACAACGCCAGCACCGACGACACGCCCGGGGTGATCGCCGCGGCCGCGGCGCAGACCCCGTTCCCGGTGCTCTCCCACCGGCTCCCCACCAACACCGGCGGCGCCGGCGGATTCGCGGCCGGGATGGAGCGCGCGCTGGCCGAGGGCGCGGACTGGCTGTGGATCATGGACGACGACGTCACCACCGTGCCCGACGCCCTGGCAGCCCTCGCCCCGTTCACCGGCCGGTACAAGTGCCTGCACGGCAGGCGCTGGGACTACGCCGGACGGCCGTTCTTCTGGCAGCACCGGTTCGTCGACCGCCTGGGGGTCCACCTGCCGGTGCCCGGCGACGTCTTCCGCCACTCCCCCGTGTTCGCCACGAACGTCGGCTGCTTCGAGGGGATGCTGGTGCATGCGGACGTCGTGCGCGAGGTGGGGCTGCCCGATGCGCGGTTCTTCCTCAACGGTGACGACTCGACCTACGGGTGGCTCATCTCCCAGACCCATGAGGTCGCCTACGTCGACGCCTACGTGCTGGCGAAGGCGCGCCCGCAGCGGCAGATCAACCTTGGAATCCGCCACCTCAACGACTCGAGCGACCTCAGCAGGTTCTACGCAATGCGCAACCGCGGCCTTGTCGCCCAGTACCTGCGCAGCCGCGGACGGTACTCACCGGCGGGGTTCGCCCTCGGCACCCTGCTGACGGCGGGCAAGGAAGTGCTGCGCCTCGTGGCCGTGGAGCGGTCGGTGCGGGGGCTCGCCCCGCTGGCGCGCGGCTGGCGGGAGGCGCGGCGGATCCGCCGCGACCCCTCCTGGCAGCCGATGCCCCCGCTCACCGAAGCGGCCCGCTGAGCGGATCAGGCCTGCGGGTCCGGCGCGGGAGCGCCACCGGGAGTGTCCGGGCCCGCCGCCTGACCGGGCGTTCCGCCGGCCGGCCCCTGTCCGTCGACGTCCAGGATCGACGGGACGACGGCGCGCAGCCGATCGAGGGAGAGCGTCCCCTGCCGGACGACCCGCAGCACCGCGCCCGTGGCATCGACAATCGTCGAGCCCACCGCGTCCGGTGCCCTCGGCCCGTCCTCGAGGTAGACGGCCACCGCGCCGTCAAGCTGCTCAAGGGCCTCGGCCGCGGTCCGCGCGGCGGGCTGCCCGGTCCGGTTGGCCGAGGAGACGGCCAGCGGGCCGGTGAGCGTGAGCAGGTCCAGGGCCACCCGGTCATCGGGCACGCGCAGGGCCACCGTCCCGAAGGTCTCCCCGAGATCCCAGGTGAGAGAGGGCTGGGCATGGCAGATCAGGGTCAGCCCGCCGGGCCAGAACGCCTCCGCGAGGGCGCGGGCGTCGGGGTGCACCCCGGTGGCCAGCCCGTCCATCGTCTGGGGGCGGGGAATGAGCACCGGCGGCGGCATGTTCCGCCCCCGGCCCTTGGCGGCGAGCAGGGCGGCGACGGCCCGGGGGGAAAAGGCGTCCGCGGCGATGCCGTACACCGTGTCGGTCGGCAGCACCACGCACTGCTGCGAGGCCAGGGCCCGCTGGGCCGCGGCGAGTCCCTCGCCCCGCTGGGCGGGATCGGTGCAGTCGTAGCTGGTTGTCACTGGTTTTTCTTCCTTTCCTGCGTGGACCGGCGGGCGCGCGGGCGGTGCCGCCGGAAGGGCTGCGGGGTGCGGTGGGCAGGGTCAGCGGGCCGTGCTCTTCATCAGTTCCTCCGGTGACCCGAAGCCCCTGCCGCGGAACCCTGCGCCGTAGGCCTTCGCCCAGCGCACCAGGCCCTTGGCGTCCCGGGCCGTCAGGAAGTAGTACGGGAATCCGACGATGTCCGCGGCGAACCAGCGGAGGTTGCGGTAGCGGCGGGTGAGGTAGGCCCGGTTGCGGAAGTAACAGTAGCGCTTGAAGTCGCCCTCGGGGATGACCGGGGTGATGAAGCCGCCGAAGATCGGCTTCATCTCGGCCCACGAGGCGGGATGGCGCACGGCGACGGTCGCCACGGTGCCGTACTTCAGGCCGGCCTTTCGAACCTTCGCGAGGAAGTCCACCTCGTCGCCGCGGATGAAGAACTTCAGGTCGGGCAGCCCGATCGTGTGGAACACCTCCCGGCGGATGAGTGCGCCGTTGAAGAAGTGCAGCATGTCCGGCAGGAACCCCATCGGTTCGAGCCGGGTGCGGTCGTTCGTGAGCAGGCCGTTGATGCGGAAGTTGAACGAGAGCCGGTTCGGGTCCGAGGTGGCCACCACCAGGGGGCTGACGATGTCGAGCCCGTGCTCCTCGGCCGCCTCCAGGAGCGTCCCGAGGCAGCTTGCATCCTCCGGGTGCCCGTCGTCGTCCATCAGCCAGATCCACTCGGCACCGCTGGCCAGCGCGGCCAGGATGGCGTAGGCGAAACCGCCGGCCCCGCCCAGGTTGGCCTCGGAGCGGAGGTAGTTGATGGTGCCGTCGGCCGCGGCGGCGATATGGGCCGCCGGGCGGGTGCCCGAGTCGACGAGCGCGACCGAGGAGATCGGGGCGCTCTGCTGGGCGAGGCCCTTGAGCAGCAGCTCGAGTTCCTCGTGGCGGTCGAAGGTGACGGCCGCTACGGCTACGTTTGTCATTCTCTTATCCTTGGTTCGGCCCGGCCGCCGCGGCGGTGCCGGCGGACTCGGAGCGGGGAGGTGTCGGGCGGGGCGGCGCCAGCACGGCGCTGGTGGCGCGGTGCCTGCCGTTGAGGTCGAGGTGGGTTCGAACCTCGGAGAACTTTCCGGTCCGCCGCAGCATCGCCGCGATCCATCCGGACTGGACCTCGGCGTGCTCCATCACGAAGAAGCCGCCGTCCTTGAGCAGCCGCGCGGCGGAGGCGGCCGCCGCCGTGGGCAGCGCCATGCCGTCCTCTCCCCCGCCGTACAGGGCCTCGGGCGGATCGTGGAGGGCCACCTCGGGTTCGTTGGGGGTCGCGGCGGCGGGAATGTAGGGAGGGTTGGACACGACGATGTCGAAGCTGCCGTCGTGCTCCGGGAGTGCCGTAGCGAGGTCGCCGTGGACGAGCCGCACTCCGCGGGGACCAAGGTTGACCGCGGCCCACGCGGCGGCGAGGTCGCTGAGCTCGACGGCGTAGATTTCCGCGCCGGGGACCTCGTCGGCCAGTGCGGCGGCGATCGCGCCGGAGCCCGTGCCCAGGTCCACGATCTTCAGCGCCGGCCGGTCCGGGGCGCCGGCAAGGCCTGCGGCGTGGTCAATGACAAGCTGCACCACCGATTCGGTCTCGGGACGGGGAAGGAACACCCCGGGTCCCACCGCGAGTTCGACGTGCCGGAAATAGGCCTTCCCCGTCAGGTGCTGCAGGGGAATCCGCTGTGCCCGTTCGGCGACGAGCTGGGCGAAGCCGGCGGGGACCGTCGAACCGGTCAGGGCCAGCGCCCGCACCCGTCCGCGGCTCACGCCCAGGAGGTGCGCCGCAAGCAGTTCGGCGTCGACGCGGGGACTGGGCACCCCGGCCTCGGCCAGGGTGCGCGCCGCGGCGCGCAGCCCCTCGTCCAGCGGCGTGTCCGGTTCCACTCAGTCGTCCGCGCCGATGGCGTCGAGGCGCGCCTGCTCGTCCAACTCGATGGCGGCCTGCACCACCGGTTCGAGGTCGCCGTTCATGACGGCGTCGAGGTTGTAGGCCTTGTACCCGGTGCGGTGGTCGGCGATCCGGTTCTCCGGGTAGTTGTAGGTGCGGATGCGCTCGGAGCGGTCCATCGTGCGGATCTGCGACTTGCGGATGTCGGAGTTCGCCGCGTCGATCTTCTCCTGCTCGTGGGCCAGGATGCGGGAGCGCAGCACCCGCATTGCCGCCTCGCGGTTCTGCAGCTGCGACTTCTCGTTCTGCATGGCGACGACGATGCCGGTGGGAAGGTGGGTGATCCGGACCGCCGAGTCGGTGGTGTTGACCGACTGCCCGCCGGGGCCGGAGGAGCGGTACACATCGATCTTCAGGTCGTTCTGGCTGATTTCAACCTCTTCGGGCTCGTCGACCTCGGGCAGCACGAGCACCCCGGCCGCGGAGGTGTGGATGCGGCCCTGGGATTCGGTGACCGGAACGCGCTGGACGCGGTGGACGCCGCCTTCGAACTTCAGGCGCGCGTATACGCCCTCGGCCGGGTCGTTGGAGCTGCCCTTGATGGCCATCTGCACATCCTTGTAGCCGCCGAGGTCGGATTCGGTGGCGGAGATGAGTTCGGTCTTCCACCCGCGCGATTCGGCGTAGCGGGAGTACATGCGCAGCAGGTCCCCGGCGAACAGGGCCGCCTCGTCGCCGCCCTCGCCGCCCTTGACCTCGATAATGACGTTGCGGCTGTCGTTGGGGTCGCGCGGGATCAGCAGGCGGCGGAGGCGTTCCTGCGCCGCCGCAAGCTGCTCCTCGAGCACCGGCACCTCGGCGGCGAGCTCGGGGTCCTCGCCGGCCAGCTCACGTGCCGCCTCGAGGTCGTCCTCCAGGGTGCTCCAGCGGTTGTGCGCGTCAACGATGCGGCCGAGTTCGGCGTACCGGCGCCCGAGCTTCCGCGCCAGCGACTGGTCGGCATGGACGGCGGGGTCGGACAGCTGAAGCTGCAGTTCCGCGTGCTCGTCGAGCAGGCCCTGGATGGACTCAAACATTGGTGTTACCTCTTTCGGCTCGTTCAAGCCAGTCTAGTGATTCAGCGAGGACGCAGAAATCGCAGGGAAACCGCCCGGAATCCGGTTCCTGCTGCGTCCCCGACGCCGGTCCGGGCGGCCAACCAAAGGGCCGGGCCGGGCGGTTAACGAAACAGCCGCCCCGGGCGCACGGACCACCGGGGTGGTCCGCACGCCCGCAGGCGGCTGGAGGGACGCTAATCCGAGTCTTTGGAACCCAGCGTGGTCTTCTGGACCTGCATGAGGAATTCCACGTTGGACTGCGTCTCCCGGATCTTGTTGGTGAGCAGTTCGAGCGCCTGCTGCTGCTCGAGCCCGGAGAGCACCCGGCGCAGCTTCCACATGATCTTGACCTCGTCCGGCGAGAGGAGGTTCTCCTCGCGGCGGGTACCCGAGGCGTTGACGTCGACGGCGGGGAAGATGCGCTTGTCGGCCAGGTGGCGCGACAGGCGGAGCTCCATGTTGCCGGTGCCCTTGAACTCCTCGAAGATGACCTCGTCCATCTTGGACCCGGTCTCCACCAGCGCGGTGGCGAGGATGGTCAGCGAGCCGCCGTTCTCGATGTTGCGAGCCGCACCGAAGAAGCGCTTCGGCGGGTACAGCGCGGCCGAGTCGACGCCACCGGAGAGGATCCGGCCCGAGGCCGGAGCGGCCAGGTTGTAGGCACGGCCCAGGCGGGTCATCGAGTCAAGGAGCACGACGACGTCCTTGCCCATCTCCACGAGGCGCTTGGCGCGCTCGATGGAGAGTTCGGCCACGGTGGTGTGGTCGTCGGCGGGCCGGTCGAAGGTCGAGGCGATGACCTCGCCCTTCACGGTGCGCTGCATGTCCGTGACTTCTTCGGGGCGTTCGTCGACGAGGACCATCATGAGGTGGACCTCGGGGTTGTTGATGGTGATCGCGTTGGCGATGGCCTGCAGGATCAGCGTCTTGCCCGCCTTGGGCGGGGAGACGATGAGCCCGCGCTGGCCCTTGCCGATGGGAGCCACGAGGTCGATCACGCGGGGACCGATCTTCTTGGGCTCGGTCTCGAGGCGCAGGCGCTCGGACGGGTAGAGGGGCACCAGCTTGGCGAACTCCACCCGGTCCTTCAGGTCCTCGGCCGGGATGGCGTTGACCGAGGTCACCCGCACCAGCGCGTTGAACTTCTGCCGGGTGCTCGCCTGGGTTTCGCCGTCGCGGGGTGCGCGGATGGCGCCGACCACGGCGTCGCCCTTGCGCAGGTTGTACTTCTTGACCTGGGCGAGGGAGACGTAGACGTCGTTCGGGCCCGGCAGGTAGCCGGAGGTGCGCACGAAGGCGTAGTTCTCGAGGATGTCGAGGACGCCGGCGACGGGCAGCAGCACGTCGTCCTCGGTGACCTCGACGTCGTCGACGTCGGGGTTGGCGTTGCGCCCGCGGCGGCGGTCGTTGCGGTCGTTGCGGTCGCGGAACCTGCTCGTGCGCTCCTCCTCGCGGGAGTTGCGTCCGGAGCGGTTGCGGCGGTTGCGTCCGCGGCCCTCCTCGTCGTTCCGGGTGTCGCCGCCCCGGTCGGCCCGGGTGTCGTTGCGGTTGTCGCCGCCCCGGTTGTCGGTGCGCTCGCCGCGGGTGTCGTCGTCACGCTCGCCGCGGTTGCGCCCGCGGCGCTCGCCACGGTCACGGCCCTCGCCCTGCTGGCCGTTGTCGCCGGCGGTGCGGGTCTCCTCGGCGTCGGCGCCCTCGGCGGCCTGCGCCTCGAAACGGTCATCGCCGCGGCGTCCGCGCCGGTTGCGCTGGCCGCGGCCGGAGCCTTCACGGTCGCCGTTGGCGCGCTCGGGGGTCTCGGCCGGCGCCTCGGCGGCTGCGGGCTCGACGGCGGTGTCGGCGGCTGCCTCCGGCGCGCCCTGCGCCGCGGTGACGACGCCGTCGCTTCCGGCGCGGCGGTTGCGGTTGCGGGTGCGCGGGGCACGCTCGGCCTGAACCGGGGCCGCGCCCTCGGCGGCCTCCGGTGCGGCGTCCTGGCGGGCGGCGGGTGCCTGCTGGCGGTCCGCGGCCGGTGCCTGCTGGCGGTCGGCGACGGCCGAACCCCGCTGGTGGTCTGAAATTGCGGAAACGAGGTCGCTCTTGCGCATCCTCGAGCCGCCGGTGATGCCCAGCTGTCCGGCAAGCGCCTGGAGCTGGGCCAGCTTCAGGCCAGCGAGTCCGCTGCTCTTTGAAGCCGGTGCGCTGACGGGCTCAGCGCTGGATGTATCCACACCTGGCAACAGGTCAGTGGTATCAGTCACGAAGGATCCTTCCCCCTCGTCGGGCGGCCACTTTCGAAGTGTGCCGCGTAGGTTAGCCCCGCTGCCGCTCTAGATGGGCAGGAGGTGATTGGCTGACCCGTTATGGCGGGTTCGCCGCATGTGCTGGAAGCCTGGGGAATTCTGTGCGCCAGGTCGGACCTGTTCGCACAACGATGAGTTCGGAGGCTACACCGGAGATTGCGCCACTGCTGATAAACCTGCAGTTTCTCGGCGGTCTAAGACAAGGACGGCCGGCTCAGCAGAGGCACGCTTCAAAACCGTAAGTGCGGTTCCTACCTTTGGTGCACTTCCACTTTAGCACCTTCCCGCGCAACATCGAGCCGCAGAATCCGCCAGCTCCCCGGCGTGTCGGACGCGGCGGTGAGCGCGCGGGCGGCGTCGAGGGCCCGCGCGGCCTCCTCCCCGCCGACGGCGAGGGTCATGACCGTGGGGCCGGCGCCGGAAATCAACGAGGCGAACCCCTGGGCGCGCAGGGACTGCATCAGGGCCGCGCTCGGGAGCATGGCGGAGGCGCGGTACTCCTGGTGCAGCGCATCGCGCGTGCCCGGGTGGAGCAGGTCCGGGCGCACGGTGAGCGCATGCACGAGCAGCGCGGCGCGGCCGGCGTTGGCCGACGCGCTTCCGTGCGGCACCGAGGTCGGCAGCAGGCCGCGTGCGCTCTCGGTGGACAGCGCGGCGTCGGGGATGGCGGCGATGGGGATGATGTCGGGGTGGACCTCCACCCGGGTGCTCTGGAAGGCCCTGCCGGTCTCCCAGGAGATCGCGAGCGATCCGAGCAGCGCCGGCGCGACGTTGTCCGGGTGGCCTTCGAGCGTCGAGCACCACTGCAGCACGGCCGCGTCGTCGAGCCGGTGCGCCCCGGGCAGCAGCGCATTGGCGGCGAGGACGCCGGAGACGATGGCCGCGGCGGAGGAACCCAGTCCGCGCCCGTGGGGGATCACATTGACCGTCTCGATCTCCAGCCCGGGCGCCGACCAGCCGGCGTTGGCGAGGGTCTCGAGCAGGGCCCGGGCCACGAGATGCGAGCCGTCGGTGGGCAGGAGCCCGGCACCCTCGCCGGACGGGACCACCGCCGTCGTGCCGGTGTCGACCGTGCGCACGCGCACCGTGTCGAACAGCCCGAGCGCGAGCCCCAGGCTGTCGAACCCGGGACCGAGGTTCGCACTCGTCGCCGGCACTGTCACCTCGATGACCTGCCCGGCGTCCACGATGCGTGCCGGGGCCGAGAGCACCGCGTCCTCAGGCACCGGCCCGGCCCGCATCCGCAGTCTCTTCGAGGCCCAGCGCCGCCGCGACGCTCACGACGTCGAACTCGACCTTGGTCGGCTCGACGTCGGAGCCGTCGGCGGTGCGCAGGGCCCACTGCGGATCCTTCAGCCCGTGGCCGGTGACGGTGATGACGATTCTCTTGCCGCGGGGGACGGCGCCCTCGGCGTGCTTCTTCAGCAGCCCCGCGACGCCGGCCGCCGAGGCGGGCTCGACGAAGACGCCCTCACGGGAGGACAGCCAGCGGTGCGCCGCCAGGATCTCGTCGTCGGTCACGGCTTCGATCAGTCCCCCGGAGTCATCGCGTGCGGCGACGGCGAGGTCCCAGGAGGCCGGGTTGCCGATCCGGATCGCCGTGGCGATCGTGTCGGGCTCGGTCACGGGGTGGCCCTTGACCAGCGGCGAGGCGCCCTCGGCCTGGAAGCCCCACATCACCGGGGTCTTTGTGGCGACCGCTGGGAGCTCGCCGTCGGCCGTGGCGTAGGGCGCCGCGTATTCGCGGTACCCCTTCCAGTAGGCGCTGATGTTCCCGGCATTGCCCACCGGCAGCAGGTGGTAGTCGGGGGCGTCCCCGAGGCTGTCCACCACCTCGAACGCGGCGGTCTTCTGGCCCTCGAGCCGGGCCGGGTTGACGGAGTTCACGAGGAACACCGGGTACGCCTCGGCGAGCTTGCGGGCGACGTCGAGGCAGTTGTCGAAGTTCCCGTTGACCTGGAGGAGCTGGGCCCCGTGGGCGATGGCCTGGCTGAGCTTGCCCATTGAGATCTTGCCGTCGGGCACCAGGACGGCGCAGGTGATGCCGGCCTGGGTGGCGTAGGCGGCGGCCGAGGCCGAGGTGTTGCCGGTGGAGGCACACACGACGGCCTTGGCGCCGGCGGCGACCGCCGCCGTCATGGCCATGGTCATGCCGCGGTCCTTGAAGGAGCCGGTGGGGTTCATCCCCTCGACCTTGAGGTAGACCTCGGAGCCGGTGAGCTCCGAGAGGGCCTTGGCCCGCACGAGCGGGGTGCCTCCCTCGCCGAGGGTGACGACCTCCGTGGCGTCGGTCACTGGCAGTCGGTCGGCGTATTCGCGGATTACCCCGCGCCACTGGTGGGCCACTTAGATTCCCTCTACTCGAAGAACGGATGTCACTGAATTGAGCACGGGCAGCGCCGCGATCTGCTTGACGGTCGCCGCCAGCGAGGCCTCGGTGGCGCGGTGGGTGACGATGCGCAGCTCCGCCGTCCCCTCGGCGCCGGGGCTTGGCTGGTGGATGCTCTGCCGCATCGTCTCGATGGAGACGCCGTTGTCGGCGAAGATGGCGGCGATGCGCGCCAGCACCCCCGGCTGGTCGGCGACGTCGAGCCCGATGCAGTAGCTGGTGCTGACTGTGTCGATGCTCAGCGCCGGCACGTGGCCGGTGGTGGTCTCGGTGCGGCCGGGGCCGCCGAGCACCATGCGGCGGGCGGCGCTGACGACGTCGCCGAGCACGGCCGAGGCGGTGGGGGTTCCCCCGGCGCCCTGGCCGTAGAACATCAGTTCGCCGGCGTTTTCGGCCTCGATGAACACTGCGTTGAACGCCCCGTGCACCGCGGCCAGCGGGTGCTCCCGGGGCAGGAGGGTGGGGTGGACGCGGACGCTGACGCCGTCGTCGCCGGCCCCGTCCTGCAGCAGTTCGGCGATGGCCAGGAGCTTGATGACGTAGCCGTCGGCCCGCGCCGCGGCGATGTCATCCGCGGTGACCTGCGTGATGCCCTCGCAGTGGACGTTTTCCAGCGCGAAGCGGGTGTGGAAGGAGAGCGAGGCGAGGATGGCGGCCTTCGCCGCGGCGTCGTGGCCTTCGACGTCGGCGGTGGGGTCGGCCTCGGCGTAGCCGAGCTCCTGCGCGGAGCGCAGGGCGTCGGCGAACTGCGCCCCGGTGGTGTCCATCTGGTCCAGGATGTAGTTCGTCGTGCCGTTGACGATGCCGAGCACCCGCGTGATCCGGTCGCCCGAGAGGCTGTCGCGGATGGGGCGCAGGATGGGGATCGCCCCGGCGACGGCCGCCTCGTAGGACAGCTGCACGCCGGCGGCGTCGGCCTTTTCGTAGAGCGCCGGGCCGTCCTGGGCGAGCAGCGCCTTGTTGCCGCTGACCACCGTGGCGCCGTGCTCGATGGCCCGCAGGATCAGCGTGCGCGCCGGCTCGATGCCGCCCATCAGCTCGATGACGATGTCGGCGTCCTCGACGAGGGCCTCCGCGTCGGTGGTGAACAGGTGCCGCGGGATGCCGGGGCCGCGGTCGGCGTCGAGGGAGCGCACCGCGATGCCGGTGAGCTCAAGCGGCGCCCCGGCGCGGGAGCCGAGCGCCGCGGCGTCGTCGAGGAGGATCCGGGCGACCTGGGAGCCGACGTTTCCGGCGCCGAGCAGGGCGACGCGCAGGGGCTTGGCGGGGGCATCGGGAAGATTCATGCGCTGGATCGGGCTCCTGGGGTCGGGGTGGCGGTGGCGCGCTGGACGTCGCGGGCCAGCAGGTCCTGCTCGGTCTCACCGCGGACGATCAGCCGGGCCTCACCGCCGGCGACGGCCACCACCGGGGGGCGGCCGAGGTAGTTGTAGTTGCTTGAAAGCGCCCAGCAGTAGGCCCCGGTGCCGGGGACGGCGAGCAGGTCCCCGGCCGTTGTGTCGCCGGGAAGGTAGACGTCGCGCACGACGATGTCGCCGCTCTCGCAGTGCTTGCCCACGACGCGGGAAAGCACCGGGTCGGCCGCGGAGACGCGCGAGGCGAGCACCGCCGAGTAGTCCGCGTCGTACAGCACCGGGCGGGCGTTGTCGCTCATGCCGCCGTCGACGGAGACATAGCGCCGCGGCTGGGTGGCCGGCCCGCCGGGCCCGGCGGTGTCGACGTGGACCGTCTTCGTGGTGCCCGTGGTGTACAGGGTGAAGGTCGAGGGTCCGACGATTGCGCGTCCGGGCTCGATCGAGATCCGCGGGACGGCCAGTCCGAGTTCGGTGCAGGTGGAGCCGACGACGGCGGCCATCGCCCGGGCGATCTCGCCGGGTTCGCGCGGGACGTCGGCCTCGGTGTAGGCGATGCCGTACCCGCCGCCGAGGTCGAGTTCGGGCAGTTCGACCCCGTGCCGGTCGCGGACGGCGGCCAGGAAGCCGAGCAGCCGGCGGGCGGCGAGTTCGAAGCCTTCGGCCTCGAAGATCTGGGAGCCGATGTGGCAGTGGACGCCGAGCAGGCGCAGGCCGGGGTGCGCGAGCGCCGCGTCGACGGCGCGGGTGGCGGGGGAGGCGCCGTCGGGGTCGGTCGGGTCGGGGCCGAGCGAGAGGCCGAACTTCTGGTCCTCGTGCGCGGTGGCGATGAACTCATGCGTGGAGGCGTGCACGCCCGGGGTCAGGCGCAGCAGCACGTTGGCCTGCACCCCGCGGGCCTCGGCCAGGGAACCGACCAACCCGATCTCCTCGAGGCTGTCCACGACGATCCGGCCGAGGTCCAGGTCCAGCGCCCGGTGGATCTCCGCGGCGGACTTGTTGTTCCCGTGCAGGCCCAGCCGTTCCCCGGGCAGTCCGGCGCGCATGGCGACGGCGAGCTCGCCCCCTGAGCAGGTGTCGAGGTTCAGCCCCTCCTCGGCGACCCAGTGGGCGACCTCGGAGCAGAGGAAGGACTTGCCGGCGTAGTAGACGTCCACTCCCCCGCCGATTCCGGCGAAGGCGGCGCGGAACTCGTCGCGGAATGCCGCGGCCCGGGCGCGGAAGTCGGCCTCGGAGACGACGAACAGCGGCGTGCCGAACTCGGCGGCCAGGTCTTCGACCGGCACGCCGTCGACCTCGAGGACGCCGCCGGCGGACCGCTCGACGTTCCGGGCCCAGAGCTTGCGCTCCAGGGCGGCGGGGTCCGCGGGGACGGTGAGCCAGTCCGGGGCGAGGGGTGATCCGGCCGTCATGCTCACATCCTTTCCGGGGCGGACACCCCGAGCAGCGCCAGTCCGTTCGCGAGCACCTGCTGGGTGGCGTTGTTGAGCCAGAGCCGGCTGCGGTGGACCTCCTCAACGGGTTCCCCGCCGATCGGGGCGATGCGGCAGGCGTCGTACCAGCGGTGGTAGGTTCCGGCGATCACTTCGAGGTGGCGGGCGACCCGGTGCGGTTCGCGGAAGGCCGCGGCCTGCGCCACGACGCCGGGGAACTGTCCGAGGGCGGCCAGCAGTTCGCCCTCGGTGGGGTGGCCCAGCGTCGAGGCGTCGAAGCTGCTGATGTCGACGCCGGCCGAGACGGCGTTGCGCTCCACGGCGTGGGTGCGGGCGTGGGCGTACTGCACGTAGAAGACGGGGTTCTCGTTGCTCCGCCGGGTCAGCAGGTCGAGGTCGATGTCGATGTTCGAATCCGCCGAGAACCGGGCGAGGGTGTAGCGGGCGGCGTCGACGCCGACGGCCTCCACGAGGTCCTCGAGGGTGACGACGGTGCCGTACCGCTTGGACATGCGCACCGGCGTCCCGTCCTTCACCAGGTTCACGAGCTGGCCGATCATCACCTCGATGGTGTCGGGGTCGTCCCCCAGCGCCGCGGCGGCGGCCTTGAGCCGGGCCACGTAGCCGTGGTGGTCGGCGCCGAGCATGATGATGTTCAGGTCGAACCCGCGCTGGCGCTTGTTCACCATGTAGCCGATGTCACCGGCGATGTAGGCGGGCGTGCCGTCGGAGCGGATGACCACGCGGTCGCGGTCGTCGCCGAAGTCGGTCGACTTCAGCCACCAGGCGCCGTCCTCGAAGAACAGGTTCCCCGAGGTCTTCAGCTGCTCGAGCAAGCCCTCGACGAAGTTGTTTTCGAAGAGGGAGTGCTCATGGAAGTACACGTCGAAGTCGACGCCGAAGTCGTGGAGCGACTTCTTGATGTCGGTGAACATCAGGTCGACGCCGATGGCACGGAACTGCTCGAGCGCCTCGTCCTCCGGCAGCGAGGGGATCGAGGGGTCCTTGGCGAGGACCCGCTGGGCGATGTCGACGATGTACTGGCCGCCGTATCCGTCCTCGGGCGCGGGCTGGCCCAGGGCGCTGGCGTAGAGGGAGCGGGCGAAGCGGTCGATCTGCGCGCCGTGGTCGTTGAAGTAGTACTCGCGGGTGACGTCGGCGCCCTGCGACTGCAGGATGCGCGCCAGGGCGTCTCCCACTGCGGCCCACCGGGTGCCGCCGATGTGGATCGGGCCGGTCGGGTTGGCCGAGACGAACTCGAGGTTGATTTTGCGCCCGGCCAGGGTGGAGTTGGTTCCGTAGTCGGTGCCGGCCTCGACGATGGTGCGGGCCAGTTCGCCCGCGGCGCCGGCGGCCAGGGTGATGTTGAGGAATCCCGGGCCGGCGATGTCCACCGAGGCCACGCCGTCGATCGCCTCGAGGCGGTTCTTGAGGATCCCGGCGAACTCGCGGGGGTTCATGCCGGCCTTCTTGGAGAGCTGCAGGGCGATGTTCGTGGCCCAGTCCCCGTGCTCGCGGTTCTTCGGCCGCTCGACCCGCACTTCCGCGGGAAGCTCGATGTCGAATTCCCCGTCGGCGACGGCGGTCTTCAGGCAGGCGGAAATAGCGGCGGAGAGTTCTTCAGGAGTCACCCGTCCAGCATAACGGCGCACGCCGTGGCTGCCGTTTTGTGTGACGGGTGGGACAGCCGGGGCGGGCTGGACGCTTCCGGCACCATCCAGGCCCCTCCCGGAAACGAATACAGGGCAGCCGGGTTGTCCGCGCCGGGCTGCTGCACAATTGTTGAGTCACAAGTGTCCGCCCGGCACGACCCGGCCGGGCGATCCCCGGGCCCCACCGTCAAGGAGATAATCGCCGTGAAAGACCTCAAAGCCGGCTCCGCCGACACCCGCACCCGCACCATCACCGGCAAGCGCGTGCTTCATGCCCTGGCGGCGGCGTCACTCCTGGGCGTGGCGGGCTGCGCCGGAACCGCCCCGTCCCCGGGCTCGGAACCCGCCGGGGAGGCCGCAAGCAGCGCCCCGGCCGAAACGTCGGCAGGCGCGGAGCCCACCGAAGCGGCGCCGTCCACCTCCGGGGAGGCGGCCGGGGGTGCCGCGGCGGGGCAGGTGTACGAGGACGGCGAGTTCACCCAGGTCGGCTCCTACGTCTCCCCCGGCGGCACGGAGGAGATCGGGGTGACCCTGACCCTGGAGAAGGACGTCGTCACCGCGGTGGCCACCGAGCCGATGCCGTCCAATCCCACGGCGAAGCTGTACCAGGCGCGGTTCAGCGGGGGCATCCAGGAGGAGATCGTCGGCAAGAAGCTCGACGAGCTGAAGGTCGACAAGGTGGCCGGGTCCTCACTCACCAGCGGGGGCTTCGCCGAAGCGACGGACCTCATCAAGAGCGAAGCCAGGCTGTAGTCCATGGCGGCCGGGGCCAGCTTCTCCTTCGAGGCCATCGGGACCCGCTGGCAGATCGATACCGCTGCGCCGCTTGAGCCCGGGATCCGGGCCGCGGTGATGAGGCTCACCGAGGACTACGACGCGCTGTACTCCCGCTTCCGCGCCGACTCCGCCGTCGCCCGCCTTGCCGCCGGCGGCGGCCGGCTCCACCTCCCCGAGCACGGCGCCGCCCTGGGCCGGCTGTACCGCAGGCTGTACCGGCTCACCGGCGGGTCGATGTCCCCACTTGTCGGCTCCGTCCTCGAACACCAGGGCTACGACGCGCACTACAGCTTCACTCCCAAGGGGCCGCCCGCCCCGGCCCGGCCCTGGGACGCGGCCCTCGACTGGGAGGGGTCCGTCCTCACCGCCCGGGGGCCCGTCACCCTCGACGTCGGCGCCGCCGGCAAGGGCCAGCTCGTCGACCTCGTCGGCGGGTTGCTCGCCGAAGCGGGCCATACCGAATTCCTCGTCGATGCGAGCGGCGATATGCTCCACTCGGGCACCACGGCCATCACCGTGGGGCTTGAACATCCCTACGATCCCGCCCGGGCCATTGGAACGGTCCAGCTGCGTGGAGGAGCGCTGTGCGCCTCCGCCTCGAACCGCCGGGCCTGGGGAGAGGGCCTGCACCACGTGGTGGATGCCCGCACCGGCAGGAGCGTGGAGACCGTCGTGGCGGCCTGGGTCCTCGCGGCGGACACCATGACCGCCGACGCCCTGGCCACGGCACTGTTCTTCGCCGAGCCCGAGGTGCTGGCCGAGGAATTCGTCTTCGACTTCGTCCAGGTGTTTTCCGACGGGCACGCCCGGTTCTCCCCGACCCTGAATGGAGCTCTGTTCACCCGATGACGAGCCTGGACCAGCTGCTGGGCCGGATCCCGATGTACCGGCTGACCCTTTACCTCCTGCTCCTGCTCACCGCGGCCGCCCTCGCGTTCTCCGCGGCGGGACTGCTCGCCTTCACCCCGGCGGAGCTCACGGCGACCCTGGGTACCGCGCTGCTCTCGACGTGGGGCGGCACCCGGATCATGGCACTGATCCTGCGGATGCGGCCGCACAACGAGTCGGCGCTGATCACCGGGCTGATCCTGTTCTTCATCATGTTCCCCACCCTGGACGGCCCCGGGCTCGGCGGCATCGCGGTGGCCGGGCTCGCCGCGGCCGCCTCGAAGTTCCTCCTCGCGGTGCGCGGCCGGCACATCTTCAACCCCGCGGCCGCCGGCGCCGTCGCCGCCACCCTGTTCGGCGTCTCCGCGGCCGGCTGGTGGGTGGCGAACCCCTACCTCCTTCCCTTCGTCCTGGCCGGCGCACTGGTGCTCCTTCACCGGACGAGGAAGTTCACCATGGGCGCCGTCTTCGTCGTGCTCAGCACGGCCATCCTCGTGGCCGGCCTCGCCTCCGGCGGGCTCCCGCCGCTGGCCGCGGCCCAGCTGGTCCTTACCTCGTATCCGGTGCTGTTCCTCGTCGGGTTCATGCTCACCGAACCGCTCACGCTGCCGCCGCTGCGCTGGCAGCAGCTCGCGACGGCCGCCGTCGTCGCCGTCGTCTTCGCCGCCCAGCCCTCCCTCGGCCCGGTGTTCCTCGGGCCGGAGTTCGCGCTCGTCATCGGCAACGCCGTCGCCTTCCTGGCGGGCCAGCGGCGCCGGGTCCGCTTACAGTTCGCCGGGCGCAGGGACCTCACGCCCACCAGCTCGGAACTCGTGTTCACCCCCGCCCACCCCGTCCGGTTCGAGGCCGGCCAGTACATGGAACTGAACCTGCCGCACGAGCGCACCGACGGGCGCGGCTCCCGGCGGTTCTTCAGCATCACCTCCGCCCCGCAGGACCGGGACACCGTCAGCTTCGGGCTGCGGGTCAGCGAACCCGGCAGCAGCTTCAAGAAGGCGCTGCTGGGCCTGAAGTCCGGCGCCACGGTGACCGGCACCCTGGTGGGCGGGGATTTCCGGCTGCCGAAGGACCCCTCGGTTCCCCTGCTGCTGGCGGCCGGCGGAATCGGGATCACCCCGTTCATCAGCCAGCTGCGCGACGTCGCCCGGCGCGGCCAGGACCGCGACGTCGTGCTGGTGTATGTGGTGCGCTCGACGGGGGACATCGCCTACCGGGACGAGCTCGCGGAGCTCGGCACGCCCGTCGTCCTGTTCGCCCCGCGCGATCCGGCCGAGGACGGCATTCCGCTGCCCCCGCGCTGGCGCTACGGGGGGCCCGGGAACCCGACGGCGGACCAGCTCACCGCCGAAGTGCCCGACCTGCCCTCGCGGCGGGTCTACGTCTCGGGCTCGCCGCTGATCATCTCGCACCTGCGCGCCGAGGTGAAGAAGGCCGGCGGCGGCAGGGTCACCACCGACGCGTTCTTCGGCTATTAGCCGCGGCAGCGGGCCGGAGAAGCGTCCGTTTCCACTCCGCCGAGTCCACCTGCTAAGCTCATTAAGTCCCTTACGGAGACGGAGAAAAACCGTCCCATGCCTTCGTAGCTCAGGGGATAGAGCGTCTGCCTCCGGAGCAGAAGGTCGTAGGTTCGAATCCTATCGAGGGCACCACCGGCCGGGTGGAAAAACCGGCATCTCAGCGCCGCCGTCCTTCGGGACGGCGGCGCTTTGTCTTTCCCGGGGCCCGCGCCCTCAGCGCCGCGCGGCGCCGTCCCGGTACAGGTCGCGCAGCAGGGCCACCTCCGCCAGGTGGTGGATCATCTCCCGGTTGATGTGGAGCACCAGGGCCGACATCGGGTAGTCGGCGAAGGGCCCCTCGGCGGGGCCGACCGGGCGGGCGAGTTCCTCTCCGCTGAGGACCGACACGGCGCCGGTCCACTGCGTGTACAGCCCGTCCAGGCGCGCCAGGGCGGCGTCTGCCGTTTCCGGGTAGTCGAAGCTGCGGTAGGTGATCGGCTCCCCGCCGAAATGGGAGCCGACCCGCTCCCCCAGCACGCCGACGATCAGGTGGCTCAGCCGCCAGGCGATGGTGGTGACCGGCGCGGGATCCGGCGCCGGAACCGCATACTCGAGCACGAACCGCCCCGTGCCGGCGGCGATCGGCGCGCTCGACTCCTCCCGTGGACGAAGGCTCCAGCAGCCGGGAACGGGTTCCCAGAAATATTCGGCGTCGGTCAGTCCTTCGAGCCGCGGCCGCGCCTGGTTCTCCCAGTGCCACGAAAGCTGCTCGGACAGTTCCCCGGCGGTGCTCATTGGGCCTGCGCCTCCATCAGCTGGTAGATCCCGCGGACATCCCGCCTGCCCCAGAAGAGCAGCCAGCTCGCGAGGGTCTCCTCGTCCATGACCTCGAGCGTGCGGAAGATTTCGGCGGCGAACTCCACGGGCGCCCAGGATCCGGCGGTGACCATGCCGCGCTCGGCCACGGCGAGCTGCTCCCGGTACAGGGCGGAGCCCGAGTACCCCTCGTGGGCCGCGAGGGAGTCGGCGGTGTTGCCGGTGTGCGCGACGTCGTTCAGCAGCCCCGCGCCGGCCAGGGCGTCGACGGCGCCGCAGATCGCCGCCACCGGGGCGCCGCGGTCCTTCAGCCGTGCGGCGAGATCGAGCACGTCGGCGTTGGCGGCGGCGTCCTCCCAGCCGGTGCCACCGGGAAGGATCAGTGCGTCGATGCCGTCCCCGGTCAGGTCGGCGAGCGCCGTGTCCGGAATCACCGTCATGCCGCCCATTGTGCGGATCGGACCGCCGTCCGCCGAAGCGGTGGAGAGACTTACCTGCCGCTCCGGGCGCAGGAACTGTCCGCCGGAGAGTTCGGCTGACGCATAGCCGACCTCCCAGTCGGCCATTCCCTCCGGAAGGTACAGCAGGACGTTCAGTGGTGTGCCCATGGCGTCTCCTCTCGCTGGCGCCGGGCTGCGGGCCCGGCTGATCCTTGCATTGTCCCTCCACCCTAGGAATCGTTGCGGACAGCTTTTGTCCTTGGACGGAGGTAGTTTGGGTCCATGTTGGAAACCTCGGCCCGCCTCCTCCACCTCCTCTCCCTCCTGCAGATGCGCAGGGAGTGGACGGGCCCCGCCCTCGCCCAGCGCATGGAGGTGACCGAGCGGACGGTCCGCCGGGACATCGGCAAGCTGCGCACCCTGGGCTACCCCATCTCGGCGTCCCCGGGCATCGCCGGCGGCTACCAGCTCGGTGCGGGTGCGCAGCTCCCCCCGCTGCTGCTCGACGATGACGAGGCGCTCGCCGTGGCGATCGGCCTGACTGCCGTCACGGCGAGCCCCGTGGCCGGCGTGGGGGAAGCGTCGGTGCGGGCCCTGACCAAGCTGGAACAGGTGCTGCCCGCGCGGCTGCGGCCCCGGTTCTCGGGGCTGCGGTCGGCGGTGACCCGCATGGCCGCCCCCAGCACCCCGGTGGACCCTGCTGTGCTGACGGCGCTCTCTGCGGCAATCACCGAGCGGCGGATCGTCGCGTTCCGCTACGAGCGGCACGACGGCGAATCCGCCCGCCGCCTCGTCGAGCCGTACCGGCTTGTCGACACCGGGCGCCGCTGGTACCTGGTGGCATGGGACAGCGTCCGGGAGGACTGGCGGACGTTCCGGGTGGACCGGTGCCGGAGCATTCCCTCTCCCCGGGCGCGGTTCACCCCCCGGGCGCTCCCGGCGACGGACCTGGCGCGGTATGTGCAGAAATCGATTACGCGCTCCCCCTACAGTTACGACGCCGTCATCCGGCTCGCCGCGGGAATCCGGGAGATCGAACAGCGGATCCCGGCCGACATCGCGGAGCTGAGCAGCGACGGTCCGGACGCCACGATCCTGCGGGCGGGCTTCGACTCGATCGACTACCCCCTGATGCAGCTGGCCGCCCTCGACGTCGAGTTCGAGATTCTGGAGCCCGAGGCCATGAGGGTGCGCGCCGCCGAACTCGCAGGGCGCCTGCAGCGGGCGTCGGGGCGGGTGGGGACCGGCCCGGCCGGGTGAGGTTGATTGGGGGCGAGCTGCGCGGAGATCCATGGTCGTCGCGCCTGCCCAGTTTCTGCCCACTGATGGACCGCGATCAACGGGCAGACGTGCCCAGGGCGGCGTCAGCAGACGGTTCTGCCCACTGATCAGGCTCGATCAATGGGCAGACGTGCTCAGGGCGGCGTCAGCAGACGGTTCTGCCCACTGATCAGGCTCGATCAGCGGGCACACGTGCTCAGGACGGCGCCAACCGACGGTTCTGCCCACTGATTGGCCTCGGTCAGTGGGCATGTCTGGATATGCCCACTGATGAGGGCCCGTCAGCGGGCAGAAGTGCTCCAAGCAGCACTGGGCGGAAGTTCTGCCCACTGATGGACCGCGATCAACGGGCAGACGTGCCCAGGGCGGCGTCAGCAGACGGTTCTGCCCACTGATCAGGTTCAATCAATGGGCAGACGTGCTCAGGGCGGCGTCAGCAGACGGTTCTGCCCACTGATCAGGCTCGATCAATGGGCATGTCTGGATATGCCCACTGATGAGGGCCCGTCAGTGGGCAGACGTGCTCCAAGCAGCACTGGGCGGAAGTTCTGCCCACTGATGGACCTCGACCAGTGGGCAGATCGGTTGCCGGCGGCCCCGGGGACAGTCCTGCCCCTGAGGGACACAGCCCAGCAGGCGCGCTGCGATGCCCTGCCCCGAACTGCGCCCGCAACCCACGGCCCCTCCGGCGCCGGAGCACTAGACTGGGGTGCAACTATGGCACTGACAATTTCCTACCCCGCGGATCTTCCCGTCTCGGGCCGCCGCTCCGACATCATGGCGGCCATTGCCGCGAACCAGGTCACCATCATCGCGGGCGAGACCGGCTCGGGTAAGACAACCCAGATCCCCAAGATGTGCCTGGAGCTCGGGCTGGCAGAGCACGGGCTGATCGGCCACACCCAGCCCCGCCGCCTCGCGGCCCGCACGGTGGCCGAACGCATCGCCGAGGAACTCGACGTCCAGCTCGGCGAGGAGGTCGGCTTCCAGGTCCGGTTCACCGGCCAGGTGGGCCGCAGCACCAAGATCAAGATCATGACCGACGGCATCCTGCTGGCGGAGATCCAGCACGACCGCCTGCTGCGCAAATACAGCACGATCATCATCGACGAGGCCCACGAGCGCAGCCTCAACATCGATTTCATCCTCGGCTACCTCAAGCGCATCCTGCCCCAGCGCCCGGACCTCAAGGTCATCATCACCTCGGCCACCATCGACCCCGAGCGCTTCGCCCGGCACTTCGCCGCTGACGCCGCCGTGGCGGACACGGCGCCGGCTCCGATCATCGAGGTCTCCGGGCGGACCTTCCCGGTGGAGATCCGCTACCGGCCGCTGGATGCGCCCGTCGGCGAGAGCGACTCCGACGACGAGCTCGAGGAGGCCCGCGATCCGGTCGACGCCGTGTGCGACGCAGTCGACGAACTCTGCCGCGAGGCCCCCGGGGACATCCTCGTGTTCTTCTCGGGCGAGCGCGAGATCCGCGACGCGGCCGATGCCCTGCGGGCCCGGATCCAGAACAGCCAGCGCCTGCGCGGCACCGAGGTACTGCCGCTGTTCGCCCGCCTCTCCCTGCAGGAACAGCACCGGGTGTTCAGCGCCGGCGGCTCCAACCGGCGCATCGTGCTCGCCACGAACGTCGCCGAAACCTCCCTGACCGTGCCGGGCATCAAGTACGTCATCGACACCGGCACGGCCCGCATCTCCCGGTACTCCCACCGCACCAAGGTGCAGCGGCTGCCGATCGAACGCGTCTCCCAGGCCTCCGCCAACCAGCGCTCCGGGCGTTCGGGCCGTGTCTCCGACGGCATCGCGATCCGCCTCTACTCCGAGGAGGACTTCGAGTCCCGGCGCCCGTTCACCGAGCCCGAGATCCTGCGCACCAGCCTCGCCGCGGTGATCCTGCAGATGACCGCGCTGGGCGTCACAAAGAGTCCGCGCGACATCGCGGAGTTCCCGTTCGTCGAACCGCCCGACGCCAAGGCCATCACCGACGGTGTGGCGCTGCTGCGCGAACTCGGTGCACTGAACGACGACGGCGGACTCTCGGGCGTCGGGCGCAAGCTCGCCCAGCTCCCGGTCGATCCACGGCTGGGCCGCATGATCGTCGAGGCCGCGGGGCGCGGCTGCGCCAAGGAGGTCATGATCCTCGCGGCGGCCCTGACCATCCAGGACCCCCGCGAGCGGCCGTCCGCCGACCAGCCCGCCAAGCAGCAGAGCGCCGCCGAGAAGCACAAGCGCTTCCTCGACGAACACTCGGACTTCACCGGCTACCTGAACCTGTGGCGTTACCTCGAGGAGCAGCAGAAGGAACTGTCCTCCACCCAGTTCCGCCGGCTGTGCCGCAACGAGTTCATCAACTACCTGCGGGTCCGCGAATGGCAGGATCTCTTCGCGCAGCTGCGCCAGCTCGCCAAGCCCCTTGGCATCACCCTCGCCCCGGGCCCCATCGACCCGGTGGGCAACAGCGACGCCATCCACATCAGCCTGCTCGCCGGGCTGCTGAGCCACATCGGGCTCTACGACCAGCGCAAGCGCGAATACGCGGGCGCCCGGGGCACCCGCTTCGCCGTCTTCCCCGGCTCGGCCCTGTTCAAGAAGTCCCCCGACTGGGTGATGGCCGCCGAACTCGTCGAGACCTCCCGGCTCTGGGCGCGGGTCGCCGCCCGCTTCGACCCGCTGTGGGCCGAGCAGGTGGCGCCGCACCTGGTGAAGCGCAGCTACAGCGAACCCCACTGGTCGAGCCGCCAGGGCTCGGTCATGGCGTACGAGAAGGTCACCCTCTACGGAGTGCCCATCGTTCCGCAGCGGCGCATCAACTACGGCCGCGTCGACCGGGAAGTCGCCCGCGAGCTGTTCATCCGCCATGCCCTCGTGGAGGGCGACTGGAAGACCCATCACAAGTTCTTCCACCGCAACCAGGCCCGCCTGGCGGAGATCGAGGAGCTCGAGAACCGGCTGCGCCGCCGCGACCTGAGGGTCGACGACGAGACCCTGTTCGACTTCTACAACGCCCGGGTGGGCCGGGAGGTCGTCTCCGAACGCCACTTCGACTCCTGGTGGAAACAGGCCCGCCAGGCGGACCCCGATCTGCTCGACTTCGACCCCGAGGACCTGCTCGCCGAGGACGCCGAGGCACTCGACGACTCGGCCTTCCCCACCACGTGGCGCCAGGGCGGCTTCGAACTGCCCCTGACCTACGAATTCTCACCGGGCGCCCCCGGGGCGGCCGACGGCGTCACGGTGCGCATCCCCGTGCTGTTCCTCAACCAGCTGGAATCCGGGCCGTTCCGCTGGCAGATCCCGGGCCTGCGGGTCGAGCTCGTCACGGCGCTCATCAAGTCCCTGCCCAAGGGAATCCGCAAGAACTTCATTCCCGCCCCGGACGTTGCACGCTCCGCCGTCGCCGCGCTGGAGGCCGACTTCGACCCGGTGTCCGATGAACTCGAGGCCTCCCTCGAGCTCGTCCTGCGGCGCCTGAAGGGCCACATCATTCCGCCCGGTTCGTGGAACTGGTCGGTCCTGCCGCCGCATCTCTCCATGACCTTCCAGGTGGTGGACGCAAACGGGAAGGTCCTCGGCGAGGGCCAGGACCTCGACGCACTGAAGGCCTCCCTGGCCCCCGCCGTCAGCCGGGCGATCGCGGCCTCCCTGGGTGCGACGCCGTCAACCACCCGCCCCGCCGGTGGGAACACCGGCAGCGGCCGCGGCCCGCGGGCCGGGACCTCAACGTCGGCGCAGCCGGCGGCCTCCGGCGCACCGGGGCGCGGGCCCGCCGGCGCAACGCCGGGGCTGGCCGAGGTCACGGGGGCGACGGCGTGGACCTTCGGGACCGTCCCGCGCGAGGTCTCCCGCACCGTGGCCGGGCACCTCGTCACCGGCTACCCCGCGATCGTCGACGAAACCACCTCCGTGGGCCTGCGGGTCTTCCCCAACGCGTCCGAGCAGGCCGCGGCAATGCGTGCCGGCGTCATCCGGCTGCTGTCGCTGCGTGTCCCGAGCCCCGCCAAGTACGTCCTCGAGCACCTGAGCAACACCGAGAAGCTCACCTTCAGCCAGAATCCGCACGGGTCCGTCGCGGCCCTGATCGGCGACTGCACGCTGGCCGCCGTGGACAAGCTCGTCCCCGAGCAGCTGCCCTGGACCCAGAAGGAGTTCGACGCGCTCTACGAGCTCGTGCGGGCGGAGCTGATCGACACGGTGTTCACGGTGACGGCCACCGTCGAGAAGATCCTCGCGAGCCACCGCAGGATCTCGAAGCAGCTCAAGGGCACCACGAGCCTTGCGATGATCACCGCGCTCAACGACATCCGCAGCCAGCTCGAACACCTGGTGTACCCCGGGTTCGTCGCGAAGACCGGGTACACCCAGCTCAGCCACCTCCCCCGCTACCTGCGGGGCATCGAGATGCGCCTGGAGAAACTCTCCGCGAATGTCGCCCGCGACAATGCGGGCACCGCCGTCGTGCAGCGACTCGAGGACGAGTACGACGACGCGGTGGCGGCGCTGGCCGCGGGGTCGCGGAAGGTGCCGCCGGACCTGCGGCGGGTGCGGTGGATGCTTGAGGAGCTGCGGATCAGCCTGTTCGCCCAGGAACTGGGCACGGCGTACTCGGTTTCCGAGAAACGCATCCGGGCGGCCCTGGGCGAGGCGCTGGCCGCCTGAGCCGGGCGGGCGCTCCCGGCCTACCCGAGGTCCTCGGTGCTGAGCAGCCGGCGCCGGGCGCTGAGCAGGTCGAGTTCGGGGCGGGCCGCCACGAAACGCTCGATGGCGTCCAGCACGTCGACCGCGTGCCGCCGGTCGGCCGCCACCACGGAGGCGCCGATCCCGGCGCGCCGGTGCAGGTCGAGGCTCTCTACCTCCGCGGCGGCGACGTCGAACCTGCGCCGCAGGTCCGCCACGAGCGGGCGCACCACCGAGCGCTTGCCCTTCAGTGAATGGACGTCGCCGAGCAGCAGGTCGAATTCGATCGTGCCGATCCACATTTCGGCTCCTCGCGCCGGCCCGGGCGCTCGCGGACCGGGCGGAATGGACAGGGGCGGTTCAGGTCGACGGGACGGCGGTGTGGCCGGCCGAGCGCAGCGCCTTCCGCAGGGAATCCGCGGCGGCGTCGAGGGCGGCGGGATCCGGGTTGCGGTCCACATTGTGCACGTCGAAGTGCTCCGGGCCCTGCGCCGGCCAGACATGCACGTGCAGGTGGGGCACCTCGAAGCCCTCGAGCAGCACCCCCACCCGCTTGGCGCCGAACGCCTGCTCCTGGGCCTTGCCGATGGCCTGGGCCACGGCCATCACCCGGGTGAGCGTCTCCGCGTCCGCCTCGAGCCAGTGCGGAACCTCCCGCCGCGGCACCACCAGGGTGTGGCCGGGAGTGATCGGGGCGGCGGTGAGGAAGGCGACGACGTCGTCATCGGCCCAGACGAACCTGCCGGGGATCTCGCCGCGGATGATCCGGGTAAAAACTGTGCTCACAGGCTCTCCTTCGGCAGGGGCGCGCCGCGCTCCCGCGGCGGGAATCGCCCCGCGCAGCGGTGGGGGCGAGGGACGTCCGGGGGTCATGCCTCGACGCTACCGCCTGGGCGCCGTCCCGGCCAGCCGGGGACGGGACGGCGCCCGCCCCCGGCCGCTTCGGCCGTTCAGGCCCCGGTGGCCACCGGAAGGTCCCGCCGGGAGGACCACTGGGACCAGGAACCCGGATAGAGGGACGCGGAAAAGCCTGCGATCTCCAGGGCGGCGATCTCGTGCGCCGCCGTGATGCCGGAGCCGCAGTAGACGGCGACGCTGCCTGCCTCCGCCACTCCCAGTGAGGTGAAGCGCTCCCGCAGTTCGGCCGGGGAGCGGAAGGTCTTATCGTCCCGAAGGTTTTCCGTCGTGGGTGCGCTGAGCGCCCCGGGAATGTGTCCCGCCCTCGGATCGACGGGTTCGTGTTCACCCCGGAAACGTTCGGACGCCCGGGCGTCGAGCAGCAGCAGGTCCTCCCCCGCATCCCTGACCCCGTCGAGGTCGACCACCGGCATCATGCCGGCGGTGAGCTCCACCGAGCCCAGGCAGTGCTGTTCCTCGCCGCTCTCGAGCTCGAATCCCGCGGAGCGCCACGCGCCGAGCCCGCCGTCGAGCAGGTGCACCGAGCGCAGCCCGGCGTCCCTCAGGAGCCACCACAGGCGCGCCGCGGCGAGGTTGCCCGAGTCGTCGTAGGCGACGATGACGTCGTCGGGCCGGTTGATGCCCCACTGCCGTGCCGTCTCCTGGAACGCCTCGGGGTCCGGCAGCGGGTGCCGTCCAAGGGCCGGGACCGGACGGGAGCACAGCTGCTCCTCGAGGTCCACGTACATTGCCCCGGGGATGTGCGATGAGCGGTAATGCCCATGGCCGTGGGGATCGCCCAGGGCCCAGCGGACATCGAGCAGCACTGTCTGCAGCCCGGAGGTCATCCGGTCCCGCAGTGTCTGCACGTCCATCAGAGTCTTCATCAAGATCTCCTTAGAAAATTGAGCCGGCACCGGGCCGGTCCTGATGCACGCCAGTCCACCACAGGCACCGGGTGGACACCAGGTGCGCTTGTAGGCTGAGTTAATGATCACCTACAGGCCCTCCTCCGGCCGCGACTGGACCGCCGACGCCGTCCGGAAAATCGAGGCCGAGAACCGGCGGTCCGCCGACACCCACCTCTTCGCGGTGCCGCTCCCGCCCGAATGGCAGGTCTCGGTCTACCTCAAGGACGAATCGACGCACCGCACCGGGAGCCTCAAGCACCGGCTGGCCCGCTCGCTGTTCCTCTTCGGGCTCGTCAACGGGTGGATCACGGAGGGAACAACCCTCGTCGAGGCCTCCAGCGGGTCGACCGCCGTGTCCGAGGCCTACTTCGCCCAGCTGCTCGGCCTGCCGTTCATCGCGGTGATGCCCCGCACCACGAGCTGCGGGAAGATCGCGCTGATCGAGCAGTACGGCGGGACGTGCACCTTCGTCGAGGATGCCGCGGAGGTCTACGCGGCGGCCGAGCAGATCGCCGCGGAAACCGGCGGGCACTACCTCGACCAGTTCACCTACGCCGAGCGCGCCACCGACTGGCGGGGCAACAACAACATCGCCGAGTCGATCTTCGGCCAGCTGGCCCTCGAGGAGCACCCGGTGCCGGCGTGGATCGTCGTCGGCGCCGGCACCGGAGGGACCTCGGCCACGATCGGCAGGTACCTGCGCTACAACTGCCATGCGACCCGGCTGGCCGTCGTGGACCCGGAGAACTCGTCCTTCTACCCGGCCTGGGTCGACCCGTCGGCGCCGGGCACCGGCCGTGCGTCGCGGATCGAGGGAATCGGACGGCCGCGGCAGGAGCCGAGCTTCGTCCCCGGCGTCATCGACGCGATGATCCAGGTGCCCGACTCCGCCTCCGTGGCCGCCGCACGCCATCTCCGGCGCCTCACCGGGCTGCACGCGGGGCCCTCGACGGGAACGAACCTCTGGGGGGTATGGCAGCTCGCGGCGGCGCTGCGGGCCGAGGGGCGGCCCGGGAGCATCGTGTCGCTGATGTGCGATTCCGGGGACCGGTACACCCGGTCCTACGACGACGAGGGCTGGCTGCAGGACCGGGGGTTGGATCCGGCACCCTTCGAGGCGATCCTCGAGGAGTTCTTCGCCACCGGCCGCTGGCCGGAATGAGACGCGCCGCCGCAGCCGGCGGCCGCCACGGGATGGCGTCCTAGGGGCGCCATTCGCTGCGGTAGGCGGGGTGGCCGGCATACGGCAGGGCCAGGAGCCGGAGGAAGACGACGGCGTCGTCGCGGCCGTCCGGTGACTCCCGGGGCCAGTCGATGCTCAGGTAGTGGGCCACCATCCGGCGCTTTGACTCGCATTCGGCGAGCGCCCGGTCCAGCACCGGTACCGACTGCTGGTGCCACCAGGAGTGGACGTTCTCTTCGTCCTCCTCGATCCGCGCCAGGAGGAACTCGATGAGGTCGCTCATGCCCTCGACCCTACAGACCCTCCGACCGGCCGTCTCCCCGCAGCCGTCGGTAACGGAACGGCAACGGTCGGCCACTTTTCGGGGTATCGTCCCATCCGGAGCGCGGCGGCGGGCGAATAAGCGGTGGAAACCACAATTTCCCTCGCGTATTCACTTCAGGAGAAGATCCATGACAACAGCACAGCACTCGCGCACCACCTCGAAGACCGCCGTCCAAAAGGCCACCCTGGCCGTCGGCGCCGTCTTCCTTCTCGTTGGGCTCCTCGGCTTCGTTCCGGGCATCACCTCGCAGTACGACCAGCTCGCGCTCGCCGGGCACCACTCGGGGGCCCTGCTGCTGGGCCTGTTCCAGGTCTCGGTGCTTCACAACGTAGTCCACCTGCTCTTCGGCGTCGCGGGCGTCGTACTCGCCCGCAGTGCCTCGGGCGCACGCTCGTACCTGCTCTTCGGCGGCGTCATCTACCTGGTGCTCTGGATCTACGGCCTCGTCGTTGACCAGGAATCGGCAGGCAACTTCGTCCCCCTGAACGCGGCCGACAACTGGCTCCACCTGCTCCTCGGTGTCGGCATGATCGCCCTCGCCCTGGTGCTGGGCAGGAAGCGCGCAGCGCGCGTCTGACCCACCCCGGCCGTGGTCGGGTACCAGGCCCTGTCTGCTCCCGGTACCCGGCCACTCTGCGTTAAGCGGCGCCCCTGCCTGCCGGACGGGCAGGAAGACTGCAGGATCGGGGCCCTGCGGACTTTTGGCCCTGCCGTATCCGCCCGGTTGGGAGGATCATGGGGGGACGACGGCGCCACCGACCTCCGATGCGCCGGCGAGCCGATGCTGATGCATGAGGAGGCGCGATGAACCGCCACGAACCCACCGACCCGCAGCCGGGTGCCAACGGTGCCACCACGGTGTTCATCCTCGACGACCACGAACTGGTGCGGCGCGGTCTGCGCGACCTGCTTGAGGGCGAGGGGTTCGCCGTCCTCGGGGAGTCCGGATCGGCCGAGGAGGCCGCCCGCAGGATCCCTGCCCTGAGCCCCGACGTCTCGATCCTCGACGCCCGGCTGCCCGACGGCACCGGCATCGAAGTGTGCCGCAACGTCCGCTCCGTTGACGAGAGCCTCAGCTGCGTCATCCTGACGAGCTATGACGACGAGCAGGCACTGCGCGGCGCCGTGCTCGCCGGAGCCGCCGGATACATCCTCAAGGAGGTCCTGGGCACCGACCTGGTGCGCAAGGTGCGGCGGGCAGCCAGCGGGGAATCGCTGTTCGACGCCGAGGTCAAGGCGAGGATTTCCACGGGGCTCGCCGAAACCGCCGAGGAGGATCCGCGGTTTGACGCCCTGACGGCCCAGGAGCGCAAGGTGCTCCACTACATCGGCGAAGGGCTGACGAACAAGGAGATCGGCTCGACGATGTTCCTCGCCGAAAAAACGGTGAAGAACTACGTCTCCTCGCTGCTGGCCAAGCTCGGCTTTCAGCGCCGGACCCAGGCGGCGGTCTTCATCGCCACGGCCCGGGGCTGGCCCGAGGACTGACCCGGGAGCCCGCCGCCGTATCCGTGCGGAACACCGCAGGGCGGCGCCCGGCCCTGCGGAACTAGCGGCGTCCGCCCGGCACGGTGCGTGGTTCGAGCACCGTGAGCTGGCAGGGGGTTGCCGTGGGATCGACCGTGGCGGGCAGGCGCCGTGCGGCGGCGCTCGCGTGGAGCTCGGCCAGGGCATCGGCCCGCGCGAAGGCGCCCGTGAGGTCGACGGTGATGGGCATCCCCGGCAGCAGGCCGTTGGTGCGCCGGGCGATGCAGTACAGCGCGTACAGGTTGGCCGGGGTGAGGACGCCCCGGACGCAGATCCGCGCCGACGCAAGTTCCGGGTCCAGGCGCACGAGGATCCGCAGTTTCCGCGCTCCATTATTGGATGGGTGGTTTTCCATCGCCTGCCGTCGGGCCTGTGACGCCGGGTTCCCCTCCGGTGCGGGCCGGGGAGACCCGGCTTCCCTGCCGATACGTCCGCCGGGTGGGGTCGTGTATGCCATTGCCGTTCCTATTCCGGTTCGTGCGTGCGCAACGATCCTCTCCAAGGTTCGTTCGCGCACCGCCCGGAACTACAGGGGCGAAAGGCCCTAATTCGCCCTGACGGGCCTGCTCCGCCCCGTGGGCACGGGGAACGGAGCGCGGATCAGGTCAGGTCGGCAACAAGGGCCATCGACGCGCAGTCCCGGATCCCGTTGATCCCGTCGACCGTCGTTTCCTTATCCTCGTAGGGCTCACTGGTGATGAGGGTCGAGCCGTCCTCGCCGGTGAGCCGGAAGCGGAACTGTTCCTGGTCGTCGCGGAAGATTTCGAATCTGCCGGCCATCGCCGCCCCTTTGCGTCGCCCCTGTCCTTACCCTCCGAGGTTAACCACGGGCCCACGTCCGGGGGAAGGCCCGCACCGGCCCGGGATTCCTCCTTGACCTGCGGGGCGGGACGGGAACACCGGCGCCTACAGCTCCACGGCCTGCCCCGGCGAAAGGTGCTCGTAGCGGGATCCGGCCGAGCCCCCGAACCGGGCGAGCAGCGACTCCACGAGACCGATTCCGGCCCCGGTGAGCAGCGAGTCGTGGATGGGGTAGGCCTTCTCGGCCCGAACGGAGGCGATGAAGTCGATCACTTCGGCCGTCTTGGACCACGGCGCATGCACCGGGACCAGGAGTGTCTTCACCGGAACGGCGTCGGGCACGATGAAGGAATCCCCGGGATGGTAGACGGTGTCCTCAATGAGGTAACCGACATTGGCGATCATCGGTACGTGCGGGTGGATCAGCGCGTGCTGTCCGCCGAAGGTCCTCACCCTGAACCCCGCCGCGGTGAAGTCGGTGCCCGGTTCGCTGACGTGGACCCTGCCCTCGGCGCCGGGCCCCAGCCGCTCGCGGACCCGGGCGGCCGCGGCGGCCGGAGCCCACAGCGGGAGGCCCGGATCGGCCGCCATGACCGCGGCGACGCGGTCGACGTCCAGGTGGTCCGGGTGTTCATGGGTGATCAGCACGGCCAAGGCGCCTTGGAGGGCCTCCTCGACCTCCGAGAACGTGCCGGGGTCGATCACGAGGGCCGACCCGTCCTGCTCGAGCCGGACACAGGAGTGGGTGTACTTGGTGAGCCTCATAGCGCACAGGATACCCCCGGCCCCTCCTGATAATCTTGACCCAGGCCCCCCTTCCCTCCGCTGAAAGGCCCGTTATGCGATCCGAAGTGGAGCCCACGCGCAAGGGCTCGGAGCAGCGGGTGACCCGCCAGCGCCTCGCCGTCAGTGCCGCGCTGGACGAGCTTGAGGACTTCGTGAGCACCCAGGAACTCCACCGCGTCCTTCTCGCCCGGGGCGACTCGGTGTCCCTTCCCACCGTCTACCGGGTGCTGCAGTCAATGGCCGACGACGGCCTGGTGGATGTCCTGCGGCGCGGCGACGGGGAGGTCGTCTACCGGCGGTGCGCCGTTGAGCACCACCACCACCACCTGCTGTGCCGGAACTGCGGCCGGACCGTGGAGGTCGAGGCGCCGGCGGTTGAGCAGTGGGCGGTGCGGACGGCGGCGGCGCACGGGTTCACCGAGGCCGCCCACACCGTCGAGATCTTCGGGCTGTGCCCGGAGTGCACGGCGGCAAAAGCCACGCGCTGACGCCCGGACCGCCGGGGCGGGCCTAGGGTGCCGCCGCGCGGACGCGGGCCGGGCGGGCCTTGTTCCTCCGGTTCCCGGCGATCCTGCACGCGAGGTAGATCGCGAAGGAAATCGTTGTGACGTAGGGGCTGATCGGGATGCGACCGCCCAGGGCCAGCAGGATGCCGCCGACCACCGAGACGCAGGCGAAGGCCACGCTGAGGAGCACCACGAGCAGCGGGGTGGAGGTGACCTTCAGCGCCGCCGCGGCCGGGGTGATCAGCAGGGCGAGCACCAGCAGCGCCCCGACCACCTGAATCGAGAGCGCCACCGAGACCCCCAGCAGCACCATGAACAGGATCGATAGGCCCCGTACCGGCACTCCGCGGGCCTCGGCGAGGTCCGGGTCGGCGCTGGCGAAGGTCAGCGGACGCCAGATCAGGGCGAGGGCGGCCATCACCACGACGGCGCAGCCCACGAGCAGGTTCAGCTGCACGTTGTCGACTGAGACGATCTGCCCGGTCAGCAGCCCGAACTTGTTGGCCGCCCGCCCCTCGTACAGGGCGAGGAAGAGGATGCCCAGTCCCAGCCCGAAGGGCATCACGACGCCGATGATCGAGTTGCGGTCCCGTGCGCGGATCCCCATCACACCGAGCACCAGCGCAGCGAGCACCGATCCAAGGAGCGAACCGACGACCACGTTGGCCCCCACCAGCAGGGCGAAGGCGGCCCCGGCGAAGGACAGTTCGGCGATGCCGTGCACCGCGAAGGCGAGGTCCCGCATCATCACGAAGGTTCCGATCAGCCCGCCCAGCAGGCCCAACACCGCACCGGCCCAGATGGAGTTGCGCACCAGCGGCAGCAGTTCGGCGTAGTTCTCAAAGTTGAAGACAGCCTCCATGAAGGACTGGAAATCCATGTTCAGACCTCTCCCGCGGGATGGTGGTGGTGCGCCGCCGTACCGGGCAGCCCGACCACGATGATCCGCCCCTCGTGATGGAGGACCTCCACGGGGCTGCCGTAGAGGTCCGAGAGCACCTCGCTGGTCATGACCTCGTCCGGTGCTCCGACCCGGAAGCGGCCGCCGGCGAGATAAAGCACCCGGTCGACGTAGTCGATGATGGGGTTGATCTCGTGGGTGACGAAGACGACGGCGCTGTTCTTCTCATGGGACTGCCGGTTGATCAGCCCGCTCACCGCCTGCTGGTGGTGCAGGTCGAGGGAAAGCAGCGGTTCATCGCACAGCAGCACGCCCGGCTCGGTGGCCAGCGCCTGGGCGACGCGGAGGCGCTGCTGCTCCCCGCCGGAGAGCCTGCCGACGGGGGCGTCGGCGTACGATGACGAGCCGACCTCGGCGAGCAGGGCGTCGACCTTGTCCCGGTGGCTGCGGCCCCCGAACCGGAACCCCCAGCGGTGTCCGTCGACCCCGAGCCCCACGAGGTCCCGTGCGCGCAGCGGCGTGTCCGGGGCGAAGGGGCGCTGCTGGGGGATGTAGCCGATGTCCCGGTTGCCGCGCTGCAGCGGCCTCCCGCCGACCGTCGCCGTGCCGGATCCGAGGGCCTGCAGGCCCAGGAGCACCTTCAGGAAACTCGTCTTCCCCGAACCGTTCGGCCCGAGCACGGCGAAGAACTCCCCGGGATGGATGTCGAGGTCCAGCCCCTCCCACAGCACCCGCTCGCCGAAGGAGAGGCCTGCGTTGCGCAGGCTGACGACCGGCGCCTCCCGCCGCGGCCCTCCGGTGCCGGTTCCCGTACTCACCCGGCGTTCAGCGCCTCAAGGATGGCAGCGGCGTTGGCCTCCATCCAGGAGAGGTAGTCCTCGCCCTCGGGTAGGGTTTCGGTGAAGTTCACGACGGGCACGCCGGCCTCCGTCGCCGCGGTGAGGACCGACTGGGTCTGGGGGCCCTCGGTCTGTTCGTTGTAGGCGAGGAACTCGACCGACCCGGAGGCCAGCAGCTCCCGCATGCCGTTGAGCGCGCCGACGGGCACGTCGGAGCCCTCCTCGATCGCCTCGGCGTATTCGGGCAGGGTGGCGTCGGTGAGCCCGGCCTCCTTGAGGAGGTACACCGGCACCAGTTCGGTCGCGGCGAACGTCCCCTCCCCCTGGCCGGCGAGGCGCTCCTCGATGGCACCCAGCGATTCCTTGAACCGCCCGGCTCGTTCCTCGTAGTCGGCTGCGGAGGCCTCATCGACGGCGCCCAGCCGGTCGCTGAGCTCATCGGCGAGGGACTTCATCGCCTCCGGGCTGTACCAGACGTGCTCGTTGAACGCTCCGTGCCCATGCCCATCGTCCTCGGCGTGCTCTTCGGCGTGGGCGTCCTCCGCGGGAACACCCTCGAGGCCCGAGACGTCCACGGCGGTCACCACGCGGTCATGGTCGAGCCCCGTCTCGTCGGCCAGGCGGTGCAGGAACGGGTCGTACCCGCCGCCGTTCTCCACCACCAGGTCGGCCTTCGAGACGGCCAGCTTGTCCTGCACCGTCGCCTCGTAGGAATGCGGGTCCTGGCTCAGGCTGTCGACGATCGCCGTGACCTCGACCCTGTCGCCGCCGATCGCTTCGACGATGCTTCCGTACACGTTGGTGCCGGTGACCACCTGCAGCGGCGCGGTCCCGGCATCCGCGGTGTTCCCCGCGCCGGCGTTCCCTCCGCAGGCCGAAGCCGTCAGTGCCAGTGCGGCGAGTCCTGCCAGTGAAGCCGTGCGGCGCAGAGGTGCGCGGGACATACCTGCCTCGATCCACTCTAATGAGAATTGTTTACGTTAGCGGATCAAGTCTAGCCTAGATCGCCGGGCACCTGCCTACGGCCGCCGCTGCTGCACCGGGCTGCCGCTGTGCTCGGTCATCGCCTCGCCGAGCCGTCGGGCGCCCTGGTTCTGCGTCGCGTCCCGGATCTCCCCGACGAGTTGTTCGATCACGTCCTCGAGGAAGAGGACCCCCCGGGTTTCCCCGTGCGGACCGAGCACCCGCGCCAGGTGGGAGCCGGTCTTCTGCATCACGGTGAGGGCGTCCTCGATCTCATCGGAAAGACTGAGGTTGGCCAGGGTCCGCACCTTGTTCTCGGTGATGGGCTTCTGGTACAGCGCCTGCGGTATGGACATGATGTCCTTGAGGTGCATGTACCCGGTGAGGTTGTCGTTTTCGTCGACGAGGGCGAACCGGGAGAACCCGGTGCGCCCGACGGCCCGCTCGAACTCCTCGGGGGTGGCGTCGGTGCGGATGGTGACGAGTTCGTCAAGGGGCACCATCGTCGTCTCGGCGGTCTGTCCGGAGAACTCCAGGGCACTGGTGATCAGTCCGGAATCGTCGTCGACGAGGCCGTGCTTGGTCGACTCCTCGACCATGGACTGGACCTCCTCGAGCGTGTATGAGGAGGTCACCTCGTCCTTCGGCTCGATGCGCAGCGCCCGGAGGATCTGGTTCGCCGCCCAGTTCAGCGTTGAGATCACCGGGTGCACGATGCGGGCGATCATCACCAGCGGCGGCGCCAGGATCAGCGCCGCCCGGTCGGCGGCGGACACCGAGATGTTCTTGGGCACCATCTCACCGAAGGTGACGTGGAGGAAGGTCACGAACATCAGGGCGATGCCGAAAGCGACACCGTCGGCGACCCCTTCGGGAATCCCCACCGACTCCAGCGGCACCACGAGGAGGTGGTGGATGGCGGGCTCGGCGACCTGGAGGATGAGCAGGGAGCACACTGTGATGCCGAGCTGTGCGCAGGCGAGCATGAGCGAGACATGCTCCATGGCCCACAGCGTGGTGTGCGCGGGCTTGGACCCTGCGTCGGCACGCGGTTCGATCTGGCTCCGGCGTGCGGAGATGATCGCGAATTCGGCGCCCACGAAGAAGGCGTTGCCGATCAGCAGCACCACAAGCCAGGCGATGCCGGCCCAGTCGCTCATCGGGACCCTCCCTCGGGCAGGGCATGGGACCCGGTGCGCGCGGCGGGTTCCATCGAGGGGCCTGGCTCGAAGCGCACGCGGTCGATCCGGCGTCCGTCCATCCGCTCCACCTCGAGGGTGCCCCCGGGAACCGGGACCCGGTCCCCCACGGCGGCGATCCGGCCCAGTTCGGCCATCATGAAGCCTCCAACGGTCTCGTAGCCCGGATCGTCGGGCACGGTCAGCAGGGGAATCTGCTCGGTGACCTCGTCGGGGCGGAGCATGCCCGGGAAGTACCAGTTCCCGGAGGCGCTCTGCAGCACCCCCGGCTTGAGTTTGTCGTGCTCGTCGGCGACCTCGCCGACGATCTCCTCGACGAGGTCCTCAAGCGTCGCCACGCCCGCGGTTCCGCCGTACTCATCGAGCACCACGGCCAGCTGGAGGTTCGCGTCGCGGAGTTCCCGCAGGAGGGAGTCAAGGTGGACGGTCTCCGGGACCCGGAGCACCTCGGTCATGATGGTGCCCGCGGGCAGGCCGGCGCGGCGGTCGCGCGGCACCGCCACCGCCTTCTTGACGTGCACCACGCCCCGGATGTCGTCGGCCGACTCCCCAATCAGGGGAAAGCGCGAGTAACCGGTGCGCCGGGCCGCCTCGACGACGTCGGCCACGCTCTGTTCGGAGTCGATGGTCTCCATCCGGATCCGCGGCGTCATGACGTCGGCGGCCGTCCGGTCGGAGAAGCTGAAGGTGCGGGCGAGGAAGTTCGCGGTGCCCTGGTCGAGGGTTCCCATCTGGGCGGACCGGCGCACCAGCGAGGAAAGCTCGGCCGGCGAGCGCGCCCCCGAGATCTCCTCCTTGGCCTCGAGCCCGAACAGGTTGAGCACGCGGTTGGAGAAGCCGTTGAGCACGATGATGGCGGGCCGAAGGACCGCCGTGACCATCAGCTGCGGTCGGGCGAGGGCCCGGCCCACCCGGAAGGGCAGCGCAATCGACATGTTCTTGGGCACGAGTTCGCCCAGCAGCATCGAGAGCAGCGTCGCCAGGGCGATCGCGATGATCAGCGACGCCGAGGACGCCACCGCCTCCGACAGTCCCAGCGCGGCCAGCGGGGTCTCAAGCAGGCGCCCGACCGAGGGTTCCATGACGTAGCCGGTGAGCAGGGTGGTCAGCGTAATGCCGATCTGGCAGCTCGAGAGCTGCGTGGAGAGCGACTTCAGGCACCGCAGCAGCGGTTCGGCCTTCTTATCGCCGGCGTCGACCGCCCGCTGGACCGAGGTCTGGTCAAGGGCGACGAGGGCGAACTCGACGGCGACGAAGAAGCCGGTGCCGAGGATCAGCAGGAAGCCCGCCGCTAGATAGAGCCACTCCATCGGGGGTTCACCGCCCGGCCGGGGACGGCAGCAGAAGGAGGGTGATGGGCATTAAGTCGGGGTCTGCCGGCGTCGGACGAAGCCGAGCGGGCGCGTCCACGGTTCCGTGGCGCCTGCTGCTTCGTCGGCCGGCCCCTAGAGGAGCTGTCCATAAGGGCTTCAGTTTACCCCAGGCTCCCCGGGCGGGAAACGAACTCCCCGCCCGGGGCGGGCCTGCTACCAGCTCTGCTGGAGCGGGCGGCCCTCCTCGTAGCCTGCGGCGGACTGGATCCCGACGACGGCGCGGTCGCGGAACTCCTCGAGGGAGCGGGCCCCGGCGTAGGTCATGGAGCTGCGCACGCCGGCGGTGATCATGTCAAGGAGGTCCTCGACGCCGGGGCGCTCGGGGTCCAGGTACATCTTGGAGGTGGAGATCCCCTCCTCGAACAGGCCCTTGCGCGCCCGGGCGAAGATGTCCTCGCGCTGGGTGCGGTTCTGCACCGCCCGGGCCGAGGCCATGCCGAAGCTCTCCTTGTACCGGCGGCCCTCGCCGTCGGTGTGCAGGTCCCCGGGGCTCTCGTAGGTGCCGGCGAACCAGGACCCGATCATGACCGAGCTGGCGCCGGCGGCCAGGGCCAGGGCCACATCGCGGGGGTAGCGCACCCCGCCGTCGGCCCATACGTGGGCCCCGAGCTCCCGCGCGGCCTGGGCGCACTCGTGGACGGCGGAGAACTGCGGACGTCCCACAGCGGTCATCATGCGCGTGGTGCACATGGCGCCGGGGCCCACGCCGACCTTGACGATGTTCGCCCCGGCCTCCACCAGGTCCCGGACCCCGTCGGCGCTGACGACGTTCCCGGCGACGATCGGTACCTGCGGGTCGAGCCCGCGCACCACCTTCAGCGCGTCGAGCATCTTGCGCTGGTGTCCGTGGGCGGTATCCACGACCAGGACATCGACGCCGGCCTCGAGCAGGGCCGAGGCCTTGGCCTCCACGTCGCCGTTGATTCCAACCGCCGCGGCCACCTTCAGCGCGCCGTTGGCGTCAACCGCCGGAGCGTAGATGGTCGAGCGCAGGGCCCCGGCCCGGGTGATCACGCCCTGCACGATGCCGTCCCGGGTCACCGGGGCCAGCGGGGTGCCCCCGCGCTCGAGCTCCTCGAACACCGCCTGCAGTCCGGCCGCGGGGTCGGCATCGAAGCGCGCGGCGTCGATGGGCGCCGGCCGCAGCCGCATCACCGACTCCAGGGAGGCGAATCGGTCCACGCCCTCCCAGTCCGAGGCCCGCACGATGCCCACGTAGCGGTCCTCGTCGTCGACGACCACGACGGCCCCGTGCGCACGCTTGTTGACCAGGTGCAGGGCGTCGATCACCGTATTGCCCGGACGCAGCTTCAGCGGGGTCTCGAAGACCGTGTGCCGGCTCTTGACCCAGGCCGCGACCTCGGCGATGACCTCCACCGGGACGTCCTGCGGGAGCACCCCGAGCCCGCCGCGGCGCGCCACGGTCTCGACCATGCGGCGGCCCGTCACCGCCGTCATGTTGGCCACCACGAGCGGAATCGTCGAGCCCGTCCCGTCGGTGCTGGAGAGGTCGACGTCGAACCGCGAGATGACCTCCGAGGCGGAGGGTACGAGGAACACGTCGGAGTAGGTCAGGTCGGTGGTCGGCTGGTTGATGAATCGCATTATTTCTCCCGAAATCGAGTACCTACCGAGTTTAGTCGCCCGCGCGGACGCACGCCGTACCACCTCCTGCCGTTGATTGGCCTGTTGGTTGTTCGTGTTACTAGACTGGAGAAAGGTCTAACCACCGTCCAGGACGTCCGCGATGATGGACTTCCCCGCGCTCAGGGCTACTTACGGAAGAGGCGTATACCAAGTGCCAGAACAAACCAGCCACCGTCTACCTGAAGAGTTCGGCGGAAATGAGTGGCTTGTTGACGAACTTTACGAACAGTTCCAGAACGACCGGAACTCAGTGGACCGGAAGTGGTGGGATCTCTTCGATTCCTTCGATGCGGAAAATCAGCCCAAAGAGAACGGCGGGGGCAACGGAGCCGCTGCCGCAGGACCCAAGGCACCCGCCGCCGAGGCGGCACCCGCACCCGGCAAGGCGCCGGTCGTGAAGACCGAGGCCGCCGCCCCCAAGGCCTCGGGCGAATCGCCCGCCTCCACCCAGCAGTCCGGAAAGCCCCCCGTGGCCAAGGAGCCGGCGAAGGAGCCGGCCGCCAGGCCCGCCGCGGAGAAGGCGCCCGAACCCGCCAAGCCCGCCGGTCCGCCCATCCCGGCCCAGCTGCCCGAGACGGCCCGCAACACCGAGATGGACGAGGACACGGTCAACGTGCTGCGCGGGCCGGCGAAGGCCATCGCCACGAACATGGACGCAAGCCTCACCGTCCCCACCGCGACCAGCGTGCGCGCCATCCCCGCCAAGCTGCTCATCGACAACCGCGTCGTGATCAACAACCACCTCGCCCGTGCCCGCGGCGGCAAGGTGTCCTTCACGCACATCATCGGCTACGCCATCGTGCGGGCCCTTGCGCAGTTCCCCTCCCAGAACGTCTACTACGACGTCATCGACGGCAAGCCCTCGGCGGTGCAGCCGGCCCACGTGAACTTCGGCCTGGCCATCGACATGCCCAAGCCCGACGGCACCCGCCTGCTGGTGGTGCCGAACATCAAGAAGGCCGAGAACATGAACTTCTCGGAGTTCTGGCGCGCCTACGAGGACCTCGTGAAGAAGGCCCGCGGCGGCAAGCTCGGTGCCGACGACTACGCCGGGACGACCGTCTCCCTCACCAACCCGGGCGGCATCGGCACCGTCCATTCGGTGCCCCGCCTCTCCAAGGGCCAGGCGTGCATCATCGGCGCCGGCGCCCTCGAGTACCCGGCGGAGTTCCAGGGTGCCAGCGAGAAGACCCTCGCCCAGCACGCCATTTCGAAGACCATCACCCTGACCTCGACCTACGACCACCGCGTCATCCAGGGTGCCGGCAGCGGCGAGTTCCTGCGGATCATCCACCAGCTCCTGCTGGGCGAGCAGGGCTTCTACGACGAGATTTTCGAGTCGCTGCGCATCCCGTACGAGCCGGTCCGCTGGAGCGCCGACATCCAGGTCGACCCGATGGACGAGATCAACAAGGTCGCCCGGATCCAGCAGCTCATCCACGCCTACCGCGTACGCGGGCACCTGATGGCCGACACCAACCCGCTCGAATACGTCCAGCGCAAGCACGCGGACCTCGACGTGCGCACCCACGGCCTGACCCTGTGGGACCTCGACCGGGAGTGGCCGACCGGCGGCTTCGGCGGCAAGCCGACGCTGAAGTTCCGCGACATGCTCGGCGTGCTCCGCGACGCCTACTGCCGCACCACGGGCATCGAGTACATGCACATCCAGGACCCGGAGGAGCGCCAGTGGTTCCAGGACGAGCTTGAGCACCCCTACTCCAAGCCCAGCCGCGAGGAACAGCTGCGCATCCTGCACAAGCTGAACTCCGCCGAGGCGTTCGAGACCTTCCTGCAGACCAAGTTCGTCGGCCAGAAGCGCTTCTCGCTGGAGGGCGGCGAATCCCTGATCCCGCTGCTCGACGCCATCATCTCCGGTGCCGCCGACGACGGACTCGACGAGGTGGCCGTCGGCATGGCCCACCGCGGCCGGCTGAACGTGCTGACGAACATCGCCGGGAAGACCTACGCGCAGGTGTTCCGCGAGTTCGAGGGCACCCAGGACCCGCGCTCGGTGCAGGGCTCCGGGGACGTGAAGTACCACCTCGGCACCGAGGGAACCTTCACCTCCGACGCCGGCAACACCACCCGGGTCTACCTGGCGGCGAACCCCTCGCACCTGGAGGCCGTCGACCCGGTGCTCGAGGGCATCGTGCGGGCCAAGCAGGACCGCCTGGACCAGGGCGAGGCGTTCCCCGTGCTGCCGATCCTCATCCACGGCGATGCGGCCTTCGCCGGCCAGGGCGTGGTGGCGGAGACGCTGAACCTCTCGCAGCTGCGCGGCTACCGCACCGGCGGCACCATCCACGTCATCGTCAACAACCAGGTCGGCTTCACCACCTCCCCGACGTCGTCGCGGTCCTCGGTGTACTCGACCGACGTCGCCAAGATGGTCCAGGCGCCGATCTTCCACGTCAACGGCGACGACCCCGAGGCCGTCGTCAGGGTGGCGCAGCTCGCCTACCAGTTCCGCCAGCGGTTCAACAAGGACGTCGTCATCGACATGGTGTGCTACCGCCGGCGCGGGCACAACGAGGGCGACGACCCCTCGATGACCCAGCCGATGATGTACAACCTCATCGAGGCCAAGCGCTCGGTCCGCAAGCTGTACACCGAGGCCCTCATCGGCCGCGGGGACATCACCGAGGAAGAGGCCGAGCAGGCGCTGCGCGACTACCAGGAACGACTGGAGCGCGTCTTCGCCGAGACCCACGCGGCACAGACCTCCCCGATGCCCGTCGTCACGCAGGACCCGGCGGCCGTGTCGAACCTCGAGCGGCCCTCCGCGCAGCAGTCCGACGGCGAGGACCCCGCCCCCAAGGCGACGGCCATCTCCGCCGAAGTCCTCGCCCACATCGGCAAGGCCCACATCAGCATCCCCGAGGGCTTCACCGTCCACCCCAAGCTCAAGGCCCTCCTGGAGCGCCGCGAGCAGATGTCCCGCGAAGGCGGCATCGACTGGGGCTTCGGCGAGATGGCGGCCCTCGGCTCGTTGCTGATGGAGGGTGTCCCTGTCCGCCTGGCGGGCCAGGACACCCGCCGCGGCACCTTCGTGCAGCGCCACGCGGTGTTCCACGACCGGGCCAACGGCACCGAGTGGCTGCCGCTGGAGAAGCTCAGCGAGGACCAGGCGAAGTTCTGGATCTACGACTCCCTGCTGTCGGAATACGCCGCCATGGGCTTCGAGTACGGCTACTCCGTGGAGCGTCCCGACGCGCTGGTGATCTGGGAGGCCCAGTTCGGCGACTTCGTCAACGGTGCGCAGACGATCATCGACGAGTTCATCAGTTCCGCCGAGCAGAAGTGGGGCCAGCGGTCCTCGCTCGTGCTCATGCTGCCGCACGGCTACGAGGGCCAGGGCCCCGACCACTCCTCGGCACGCATCGAGCGGTTCCTGCAGATGTGCGCCGAAGAGAACATGTTCGTCGCCGCCCCGAGCAGCGCGGCCTCGCACTTCCACCTGCTGCGCCAGCACGCCTACCGGCGCCCGCGCAAGCCGCTGATCATCTTCACGCCCAAGCAGCTGCTGCGCCTGAAGGCGGCGGCCAGCTCGGTCGAGGACTTCACGCAGGGCAGCTTCCAGCCCGTCATCCCCGACACGCTGGAAACCCCCGGCGCCGAGGTGGAGCGGGTCATCCTGGTCTCCGGGCGGCTGTACTACGATCTGCTCTCGGCCCGCCAGAAGGCCGACGACAGGAAGACCGCGATCGTGCGCGTCGAGCAGCTCTACCCGCTGCCGCTGGACGAGATCAAGCAGGCGCTGGCGTCATACCCCAACGCCGACGTCGTCTGGGCGCAGGACGAACCGGCCAACCAGGGCCCGTGGCCGTTTATCGGGCTGAACCTGCCCCAGCACATCGAGGGCGGCGTCGAACTCGCGTCGCGGCCGGCCTCGGCCTCGACCGCCACCGGCTCCGCCAAGAAGCACGCGGTGGAGCAGGAAATCCTCGTCCGAAAGGCTTTCGGAAGAAAGTAACCGGCCAATCAGTATGATGTTGGGTGGGGCCCCGTGCCCCACCCAACGCATTTAAGGCTTCACCCAAGTTCCGCACGGCGCAATTTCCGTGCGTGCACCGACACCGATCAGTAACCGAGGGATCAAGTGGAACAACGCAGAATCCGGCTAGCCGCAGTGGGCGACGAACTACTCGCAGGACTTGGAGATCCGCGCGCCCTCGGCTGGCTCGGACGCGTCATGGCCCGTACCGCCCCCGACGGCGTGCAGGTGGAGGCGTACAGCCTCGCGGCACCCCGCGAAGGCACCGAATCCCTGGCCAACCGCTGGCTGCAGGAAACCGGACGGCGCTTCGACGACGGATTCGAGAACCGCCTCGTCATCGGACTCTCGGACCGGGACCTCGACCTCGAGCTGTCCACCGCGCGGAGCCGCCTGAACCTCGCGAACATCCTTGACGGTGCCGCCCAGATGAGCGTCAAGGTCCTCGTCGTCGGGCCTCCCCCGGGGCTCGACCCGGAGCGCAACCGCCGGCTCGGGGAGCTTTCGGCCGCCTTCGCGGACGTCACCACCCGCCGCAAGCACGTCTATGTCGACACCTTCACCCCGCTGGTGGCCCATGAGCAGTGGCGCAACGACCTCGCGGCCAACGGCGGAACCCCCGGCCAGGCCGGTTACGGGCTGATGGCCTGGCTCGTGCTGCACCGCGGCTGGTTCCAGTGGCTGGAAATTCCCGCCTCCGAGTAACCCGCGACGCACCGCGCTCCCCGCCCAGGGGTCCGCGGCAGTGCCGATTCCGCAGAAAACCACCCTTCCGGCCTCCGGAAGGGTGGTTTTCTGCCGTATCGGCGGGTGTTAGGGCTGTGAGTGCGTCTTGTTAAATTTGTGAAAACCGCCCTTCACCAAAATCCCCAAGATAACGAATGAGTTATTACTTATTTACTGGGTGTCCGAGGCAACAATCCACGGCTATGCTGGCCGGAGTGTGATCGCTGTCACTGAACGATCCGCTGAAACGGGACTGACCAACCGGTCCCGTGCGCCTCTAGCACAGTAAGGATGACGAATGCGTAATAAGCGCACAACCACGCTCGCGGCTCTTTCCATTGGGGTGCTTCTGCTCAGCGCCTGTGGATCGGCCGGCGGGACGGCGCAGCAGCCCTCCGAGGCCGCAACGGAAGACCTCGCCACCACGATCAATGTGGCCATCAGCCAGACCCCCGACGCGTACAACAGCTACACCGCCAACGCCAACAGCGTCTACAACACCTACGTGAACAACGTCGTTCACAGCACGTTCGTCGCCTTCAACGCCGAAGGCGAACTGCAGCGCAACGAGGAGTTCGGCACCTTTGAGAAGACGAGCGACGACCCGCTGACCGTCAAGTACACCATCAATGAAGATGCCGTGTGGTCCGACGGAACACCGATCGACTTCGACGACGTCCTCCTGCAGTGGGCCGCCGCCTCGGGCAAGCACCCGAGCGGCGAGAAGGATCCGGACACCGGCGCCGAGACCGATCTGTTCCAGGCTGCCTCGACCAACGGCTTCGCCCAGGTCGAGCTTCCCGAGGGCGAGGCCGGCGACAAGGAGTTCGAGTTCGTCTACTCCGAGCCCTATGCCGACTGGGAATCACTCCTCTCCGAACCAATGATGCCGGCCCACATCGCGGCCGAGCAGGGCGGAATGTCCCCCGAGGGTGACGGCGCCGAACTGATCGAGGCGATCAAGGCCACGGACATCGAGGCGCTCAAGCCCGTCGCCGAGTTCTGGAACACCGGCTGGAACTACGAGGCGGACCTGCCCAAGCTGCCCGACGCCGCCCTGATCCCCTCCTCGGGCCCCTACAAGCTGGACAACGCCGTCAACGGCACGCTGACCCTCGTGAAGAACGACAAGTACTGGGGCAAGGAGCGCGCCGCCAAGACCGAGACCCTCGTCTACAAGACGGTCGTTGACGAAGAGGCCGTCCAGGCCCTGCAGAACGGCGACGTCGACGTCATCGACCCCTCGAGCCCGACCGTCGACACCAAGTCGGCGCTCGAGCAGATCGGCGAAACCGTCACCGTCGAAACCGGTGAAACCCTCACGTTCTCCCACGTCGACCTCGCCCAGCGCCCCGGAGACGTGTTCGAGGACCTCAAGGTACGCCAGGCCTTCGCAAAGTGCATGCCGCGCGAGGACATGGTCGAGAAGTTCGTCAAGCCCATCGAGCCCAAGGGCCAGGTGATGGACCTGCGCGAATACCAGCCGGCCCAGCCCGACTACAAGACCGTGCTTGACGGCGCGCCCGCGGCCACCGAGAACGCCGAGCTCGACATCGAGGGCGCCAAGGCCCTCCTCGCCGAGGCCGGCAAGACCGAACCGGTCAAGGTGAGCCTGATGTACGCGGCCACCAGCCAGCTGCGCGCCGACATGGTTGCGCTCATGAAGGACTCCTGTGATGAAGCCGGCTTCGAGATCATCCCCCAGCCCGAGGAGGAGTGGGCCTCAATGCTCGCCCAGCCCGGCTCCTGGGACGCGGTGCTCTTCGGCTGGGCCGGATCGGGCCTCGTGGCCTCCGCCGAGTCGATCTATGTCTCCGAGGGCGAGCAGAACTTCGGCGGCTACAAGGACGAGAAGGTCGACAGCATCTGGAAGGAAATCGTCACGAACACCGACCCCGAAAAGGTCGTCGAGATGAAGACCGAACTCGAGCAGCAGCTCGCGGAGACCCAGTACAACGTGGTGCTCTACGCCAACCCGGGCATCAACGCCTGGAACTCCAAGGTCGAGGGCGTCCAGCCCAACCCGACGCAGACGGGCCTGACCTGGAACGCCTACGAGTGGACGAAGAAGAAGTAACCCGCTGACGCGGGGCCGTGCGGAAAGGGCGGGCAGATCCTTGGGTCTGCCCGCCCTTCTGACGGCACCCGGCTCATCTGCAGACCGTTCCTAGGAGCCTCCCAGTGTTGTTTTTCATTGCCAAACGTTTAGTCATCTCCTTCTTCATCATGGCGGCGGCCACCACGCTCATGTTCTTCCTCGTCATCTCCTCGGGCGATCCCCTCAGCGACCTTGGTGAAGCCTCGGGCTCGGCCAAGGCGGCCACGATCGCCGCACGCACCGAGGCGATGAACCTCGACCAGCCACCGCTGATGCGCTACTTCCTGTGGCTTCAGGACCTGGGCCACTGCCTCATCCCGGGAGGAGTCGACTGCACCCTCGGCAGCGACCGCTCGGGAAGCCCCGTCCTCCCCCAGCTCGAGAGCGCCATCGGCTCGACCTTCCGCCTGGTCCTCGTGGCCACGGTGATCGCCCTGGTCCTTGGGGTGATCGTGGGCATCGTGACGGCGATCCGCCAGTACACGACCTTCGACTACTCGATCACCTTCATCTCCTTCGTCCTGTTCTCGCTGCCCCTGTTCTGGCTTTCGACCCTGCTCAAGCAGTACCTGGCGATCGACCTCAATACGTGGCTTGCCAATCCACAGGTCCCCTACCTGACCATCCTGCTCGTCGGGGTGGTCGCCGGTGCCATCTGGGCGGTCGTCGTCGGCGGCGACCGGAAGCGCAGGCTCGCCGTGTTCGGCATCGCCGCCGCGGCAACCGCCGTCGCCCTGTGGCTGCTGCTGGTGACCGGCTGGTTCGTCACTCCGGGCCTGGGCCCGGTCGGCATGCTGATCTCCGCCGGGGCCGTGGCCCTGCTCTGGACCGCCCTGCTTGCCGGGTTCCGACGCCGGCGCATCCTCTACGCGGCGCTGACGGCCGCCGCGGTGGGTTACGCCGCGTACCTCCTCTCCATCCCCCTGTTGGCGGACCCGAACTGGCTCACCGTGCTCGCGCTGCTCGGCCTCACGGTCGCCGCAGCCTATTCCGCCGGCGGGTTCGTCGGCGGCCCGTACCGGGCACGCGCGGCGCGGATCTCCGCGGTTATCGCCTTCAGCATCGGACTGTTGATCTTCCTCGACCGGCTCCTGCAGGCCTACCCCGAGCTTTCCGCACGGGCAGGCGGGCGCCCGATCCCCACCACCGGGTCGGAGTCCCCCAACCTTTCCGGAACCTTCTGGGAGACCAACCTCGATTACGCGCTGCACCTGATCCTGCCCACCATCGCCATCACCCTGATCTCGTTCGCCACCTACACGCGCTACACGCGGGCGAGCCAGCTCGACGTGATGAACCAGGACTACATCCGGACGGCGCGGGCCAAGGGGCTCAGCGAACGGACGGTGCTCGTGAAGCACGCCTTCCGCAACGCGATGATTCCGATCACCACGCTGATGGCGTTCGACTTCGCCGGCGTGCTCGGCGGGGCCGTGATCACAGAGACGGTCTTCGGCTGGAACGGCATGGGCAAGATGTTCGTCGACGGCGTCCACACGGTGGACCCCGGACCCGTGATGGCCTTCTTCCTCGTCGTGGGGACCGCGGCGGTGCTCTTCAACATGCTCGCCGACATCGCCTACGCCTTCCTCGACCCGCGCATCACCCTCAGCTAGGAACCGAATCATGAGCAGATCCGACATCGAGCCGGCAGATTCCCGCCCACAGGTTGAACTTTCCGAAATGACGCTCGCGAGCCAGGACACCGACATCGCCCGCGGCGCACCAACCCGGCAGCAGACCGACCGCATCCGCACCACCGAGGCGAAGAGCCAGGGCCGCCTCGTGCGCGAGCGATTCTTCCGCCACAAGGGCGCCCTGGCCGGCATGACCCTGCTGGCCCTGATCGTCCTGCTGTCCTTCAGCTCCATCGGGGTGGCCGGCATCCCCGGCTGGTGGAACAAGGACTACGACGTCCTGGCGGCCCGCTTCAACGAAGGCAGGCCGACGCTGACGCTTTGGCCGTTCCGCCTCGGTGAGCACCCCTTCGGGCAGGACGTGCTGGGCCGCGACTACTTCGCGCTGACTATGCGCGGCATCCAGACGTCCCTGATCATCGCGCTGACCGTCGGGCTGGTCGCCACGCTTGTCGGCACCACCGTCGGAGCCATCGCCGGCTACTTCCGGGGCTGGACCGAGGCGTTCCTGATGCGCATCACCGACGTCGTCATCACCATCCCCACGGTGGTCATCGCCGCGGTCATGGCCGGCGTCGTCGCGCGCTTCGGGATCCTTCCCTTCGGCGTTTTCCTCGGCCTGGTCACCTGGACCGGCCTGGCCCGGATCGTGCGCGGTGAGTTCCTCTCCCTGCGGGAAAAGGAGTTTGTCGAGTCGGCGAAGTCCGTCGGGGCAGGTTCGGCGCGGATCATCTTCCGGCACATTCTCCCGAACACGGTCGGGGTGATCATCGTGTTCGCCACCCTCGCGATCTCGGGGGCGATCCTGCTCGAGACGGCCCTGAGCTACCTCGGCCTCGGGGTCGTCGCACCCGATACCTCCCTCGGCAAGGCCATCAACGACAACCGGTCGGCCCTGACGGTGCGGCCCTGGCTGTTCCTCTGGCCGGGCGCCTTCATCGTCGGCATCGCCCTCGCCGTGAACTTCATCGGAGACGGCCTGCGCGACGCCTTCGATCCCAAGCAGACAAGGATCAAGCAATGACAGCTCAGCACACCGGGGTCCTATCCGACGACGCCGCCGCACCGGCCGGGGGTCCTATCCTCTCCGTGCGCGGGCTCGGTGTCGACTTCAGCGTCGATGACGAATGGGTGATGGCCGCCGAGGACGTCTCCTACGACATCCACCCCGGCGAGATCCTTGCCATCGTCGGCGAGTCCGGCTCCGGCAAGAGCATGTCCTCGATGGCGCTGCTGGGCCTGCTGCCGCGCAACGGCAGGTCGAAGGGCAGCGCCAAGCTAATGGGCAAGGAGCTGATCGGCGCCCCGCAGAAGGCCCTCCGGCGGATCCGCGGCAACGACGTCGCGATGATCTTCCAGGAACCCATGACCGCGCTCAACCCCGTGCTCACCGTCGGGGAACAGATCCGCGAGGCGGTCGAGCAGCATACCGAAGCCTCCCCGGCCGCGGCGAAGGAACGGGCGATCGAACTGCTGCGCATGGTGGAGATTCCCGAACCCGAACGGCGCTACGACAACTATCCGCACCAGTTCTCCGGCGGACAGCGCCAGCGGGCCATGATCGCCATCGCCCTGGCCAACGACCCGATGCTGCTCATCGCCGACGAGCCGACGACGGCGCTCGACGTCACGGTGCAGGCCGAGGTGCTCGAACTCCTGCGCCGGCTCAACAAGCGCCTGCGCAGCGCCATCCTCCTGATCACCCACGACATGGGGGTGGTGGCGGACCTGGCCGACCATATCGTGGTGATGGAGCGCGGCCGGATCGTGGAGTCCGCCCCCGCCCAGCAGCTCTTCCTCGCCCCGAGGGAGCCCTACACCCGCCAACTGCTCGATGCCGTGCCGTACCTCGGCTCGAAGGTCGGAGGGGTCCTCGCCGACGTCGAGGTCGTCGACGGCGGCATCCGGATCCACGAGGACTACGCCGATCGCGCCCTGGCGCACCGGCAGGAGCACACCGCCGCCGGCACCGTGCCCGCGCTGGAGCTGGCGGGCGTGGACATCGAGTATCCGGGCCGGTTCCGGCAGCCGCCCTTCAAGGCGGTGCACGACGTCTCCTTCACCATCCTCCCGGGCGAGGTCATGGGGCTGGTCGGCGAATCCGGTTCGGGCAAGTCCACCATCGCCCGGGCGGTCACCGGGCTGATCCGGACCAGCGCCGGCAGCGTGAAGATCGCCGGGACGGACATCACCTCGCTGTCGGCCCGGCAGATCCTGCCACTTCGCAAGAAGTTCGCCATCGTCTTCCAGGACCCGGCCGCCTCGCTCAACCCGCGTCTCTCAATCGGGGACAGCATCGGCGAGCCGCTGTTCCTCCACGAGAAGCTCTCCCGGGCCGACCTGGACAAGCGGGTGCAGGGCCTGCTGGAGGACGTGCAGCTGCCGGTCTCCTTCCGCAACCGGTACCCGCACGAGCTCTCCGGCGGCCAGCGCCAGCGGGTGGGCATCGCCCGGGCCCTGTCGCTCCGGCCGTCCCTGCTCGTCGCCGATGAGCCGACGTCGGCCCTTGACGTGTCGGTGCAGGCCGCGGTGCTGAAGCTGCTGCAGGACCTGCAGCGCGAGCGGGGCTTTGCCTGCCTGTTCGTCAGCCACGACCTCGCCGTCGTGGAGCTGCTCGCCAGCCACATCGCGGTGCTCAGCAAGGGCCGCCTGGTGGAGCAGGGCACCACCGAGCAGGTGCTGAAGTATCCGCGGGACCCGTACACCCGCCGGCTCCTCGCGGCGGCACCGGTGCCCGACCCCGCCGAACAGGCCGTGCGGCGCGAACAGCGCAACGCGATCCTCGCCGCCGGGGCCACAGCGCCCTAGGAGGACGGCAAGGGGCCCCCGGCGTCCGCCGGGGGCCCCTTGCCGTTCCGGCGCCGGCCGGTGGACCCGGCGGCGGCGCTAGTGGCGGAAGACGATCTTGCCGAACACGTCACCGTCGGCCATCCGGGCGAAGCCCGCCGCCGCCTCGGCAAGGTCGAGCACGGAATCGATCGGCGGGCGGACCCCCGTTGCGGTGAGGAACCGGGTCAGCCGGAGCAGCTCGTCCCGGGTGCCCATGGTGGAGCCGAGGACCCGCAGCTGGAGGAAGAACACCCGGTTCAGGTCCGCGGACGGGGCCGGCCCGCTGGTGGCGCCGCAGGTCACCACCGCTCCCCCGGGCCGCAGGGCCTTGAGCGAATGCGACCAGGTGGCCTCGCCGACCGAGTCGAAAACGACGTCGACCCGCTCGGGCAGGCGGGCACCGGCCTCAAAGGTGTCGGCGGCGCCCAGGGCGCGGGCGCGCTCAAGCTTCTCCGCGCTCCGGCCCGTGACCCAGACACGGAACCCGGCGGCCGCGGCGAGGCTGATCAGGGCCGTGGAGACGCCTCCCCCCGCGCCCTGGACGAGGATCGTCGACCCGGGGGCCGCGGGCGAGACGGTGAACAGCATCCGGTAGGCGGTCAGCCAGGCCGTGGGCAGGCAGGCGGCCTCCTCGAAGGAGAGTTCGGCGGGCTTGGGCACCAGGTTGCGTTCGGGCACCCAAACGTAGTCGGCCATCGTGCCCGGGTGGCGTTCGGAAAGCAGGGAGCGCCGCGGGTCGAGCGTTTCGTCCCCCTCCCACCCGGGCGAGGCCAGGACCCCGTGCACAATCACGCTGCGGCCCTCGTCGTCGGTCCCCGCCGCATCGCAGCCGAGGACCATCGGGAGGCGTTCGTCCGGCAGCCCGACGCCCTGGAGGGAGAACAGGTCGTGGCGGTTCAGTGCGGACGCCACCACCTTCACCCGCCGGAACCCGGCCGGCGGTGCCGGGGGCTCGAACTCCCCCACCTGCAGGGCTCCCAGCGGATTGTCCTTCGATGTCGCTTCGACGTAGGCGGCGCGCATGAGAAAACTCCCTCGGTAGGTGGTGTTCCCCATCCTAGGGCGGGCCGCGCCGCGCACGCCGGGGCGGGCGCGGCGCGTTTAGGAGGCACCCGTGGGATGTGGGAGACTTGGATGCAGTTCTGCAGGCATATCGAAGGAGGCCAACCATGAGCAAGCGAGCACGCAAGCGCCGCGACCGTAAGCGCGGAGGCGCAAACCACGGTAAGCGTCCCAACACCTGATCGTTGGAACACAAAAGACCCCCGGGCCTCACGGCACGGGGGTCTTTTCGTTGGGTGCCGGCTGTTAGTGCCCGGCGGTCTTCAGCTGCCCGATCCGCTCAAGGATGTTGTCCTTGAGCGAGGTCGGTGCCTTCTCCGTGCAGGAGCGCTTCACGACCTCACGGATGACACACTCAAGATCGTGTTCCTTGGCGCACTCCGCGCAGCTCTCAAGATGCGTCTTGATCTCGACGAGGTCCTTGTGGGAGAGCTCGCCGTCAAGATAGTCATACAGCTTCTCGATCCTTGAATCGGGGCAGTCCCCCAAGGTTTCGCAATCGCTCATTTCGCACTCTCCTGTTTCTTGCCCGGGACACCCTCCACCGCGGCGGGGGTGCCCAGCCCGCGCTCCAGCGCGTACTCCGACAGGAGGTCGCGCAGCAGCTTCCGCCCGCGGTGCAACCGGGACATCACGGTCCCGATGGGCGTATTCATAATTTCTGAGATTTCCTTGTACGCAAAGCCTTCGACGTCCGAGAAGTACACGGCGAGGCGGAATTCCTCGGGGATGGACTGCAGGGCGTTCTTGATGTCCGAGTCCGGCAGGTGGTCGAGCGCCTCGGCTTCGGCCGAGCGCAGGCCCGACGACGTGTGTTCAGCCGCCTTGGCGAGCTGCCAGTCTTCGATCGTGTCCGAATGCGACTGCAGCGGCTCCCGCTGGCGCTTCCGGTAGAGGTTGATGTAGGTGTTCGTCAGGATCCGGTACAGCCAGGCCTTGAGGTTCGTGCCGGGTTTGTACTGGTGGAAGGCCGAGAACGCCTTGGTGTAGGCCTCCTGCACCAGGTCCTCGGCATCGCTGGGATTGCGTGCCATGCGCATCGCCGCCGAGTACAACTGGTCGACATACTGCAGGGCGTCCCGTTCGAATCGCGCCTTGCGGTCGGCTTCAGATTCGGTGGCGACGTCCAACTGATCATTTTCGGCCTGGCTGCTGCCAGCCGGAGCTGTTGTATTCATTGGGTAAAAGTCTACGCGCCCACCGCCCGGCGCTGCCGAGCGGCGCCGCTCCTCCAGCTCAACGTTCAGCTGGAAGTCCGGCGCGAGCGGTTCCGAAACACTCACTCGTGTACCCAATTTGTCCCGTCCGTCGATTGTGCTTACTCAGGGGGAACTTCGACGGAGGCCGCCTTATTCCGCAGCTTCCCCCGCAGATCGCCCTCTTACACATTTTTCCCGCAGGATCATCCCCTGCCGGCACCGCGGCGGGCGGATCGCACCGCACGTCCAAAAGTGCAAAACTAGACCCAGCGTGCTTCGTAAGTTCCAAACGATCACACCGGCGCTGGTGCGCCGGCAACCAGGAGGCTCTTGTGACCCTTGTCCGCGTTATCGCCCGACCACTGACCGCCAGCAGCTTTGCCTTCTCCGGGGTGGACCGGCTGCGGAGCGCAGGAACCAGCGCCGCACAGCTGGAACCCGTCCTGACCCGGCTGGGCAAGGCGGTCCCCTCGCTGGCCCCCGTGACCTCAGACGCCAAGCGGGTGGCGCAGGTCCTGGGCGGCGTACAGCTCGGCGCGGGCATCCTGCTCGGCCTCGGGCGGTTCTCCCGGCTCGCCGGCACGCTGCTGGCCGTCTCGGCCGCGGCCAACACCCTGGTTGACTTTAAGTCCGCCGACTCCTCCACCCCCGCCGCCCGCAAGGAACGCCGCGGCCAGCTGCTGCGGAACCTCTCCCTGGTCGGCGCGGCACTGCTGGCCTCCGTCGACACCAACGGCCGCCCCGGGCTGGCCTGGCGTGCCGAGCACTTCGCCTCCGGCGCGAAGAAGAACGCGGTCGGGCTGAGCAAGGACGCCCGCAAGCAGTTGAAGAAGGCCGACCTCGCCGTGCGGCGGACCGCCTCGGACGTTGTGGGTTCCTAGCCTTCATGACCCATCCTTCTGCCGGAACCGCCGCGCCCGCGCATTCCCCTGGCACCTGGCCGGCCCCCCGGCTCCGTACGCCCGTGGACGCTGTCGTTGAGGTTCCGGGCTCCAAGTCCCTGACCAACCGGTACCTGGTGCTGGCGGCCCTGGCCGACGGACCCTGCACCCTGCGCCACCCCCTGCATTCCCGCGATTCCGCCCTGATGATCGCCGCCCTCCGGGCCCTTGGCGCGCAGGTCACCGAGATCGAGGGGACGGGGCGGTTCGGGCCGGACCTGCACGTTGTTCCGTTCGACCGGGAGCGGCGGATGCGGCGCATCGACTGCGGGCTCGCGGGAACCGTCATGCGTTTCGTGCCGCCGCTGGCGGCGCTGCAGGAGGGCCCCACGGCGTTCGACGGCGACCCGCATGCCCGCCGGCGCCCCATGGACACGACCATCGAGGCCCTGCGCGGCCTGGGCGTCGCCGTCGACGACGGCGGCGACGGCGCCCTACCCTTCACCGTGGACGGCCGCGGCGCCGTCGAGGGCGGCCACCTGGCCATCGACGCGGGTGCGTCCTCGCAGTTCGTCTCGGCCCTGCTCCTGGCGGGCGCGGCGTTCACCCGGGGACTCCACCTCGAGCATGCCGGCGGCCGCCTGCCCAGCCTCGAGCACATCGCCATGACGGTGAAGGTGCTTCGGTCCGTCGGGGTCCACGTCGATGACAGCGTGCCCGCGTCGTGGCGGGTCCACCCCGGGCCGATCCGTGCGTTCGACATCCTGATCGAGCCCGATCTCTCCAATGCCGGGCCCTTCCTTGCCGCCGCCGCCGTCACCGGCGGCACCGTGACCATCCCGAACTGGCCGGCGGAGACCACCCAGGTGGGCGATGAGTGGCGTCGGATCCTCCCCCGGTTCGGTGCGTCGGTCGAGTTGAGCCAGGGCGCCCTGAAGGTCACCGGCGGACCGCGCATCACGGGCGGGGATTTTGCCGACACCAGCGAACTGGCGCCGACGGTGGCCGCGCTGTGCGCGCTGGCCGAGACCCCCTCGACCCTGACCGGCATCGCCCACCTGCGGGGCCACGAAACGGACCGCCTGGCCGCGCTGGTACGCGAGATCAACGCCCTGGGCGGGGACGCGGAGGAGACCACCGATGGACTGGTCATCCGCCCGGCGCCCCTGCACGGCGGGGTGTTCGCCACCTACGATGACCACCGCATGGCCACCGCCGGGGCGGTCATCGGCCTCGCCGTGGACGGGGTGCTCGTCGAGAACATCGAGACCACGGCCAAGACCCTGCCGCAGTTCCCCGAACTGTGGGCGCAGCTTGCGGCGACGGCTCGCACCGGGGGCTCCCCGGGTGACTGAGGCCGGCAACCGCAGGGGTGCGCGGGCGTGGGACGAGTCCGACGTGCGGATCCGTCCCAATAAGAAGGGCTCCCGCCCGCGCACGAAGAACCGCCCCGCCTACGAGGACGCCGTCACCGGCCGGATCGTCACGGTGGACCGCGGCCGCTACACCGCCGTCGTCGACGAGGACACCTCCGACGAGCGGCTCATCGTCGCGGCGCGGGCCCGTGAACTGCGCCGCAGCGCCGTCGTCGCCGGCGACCTGGTGGCCCTCGTGGGGGACCTTTCGGGCGGGCCGGACTCCCTGGCGCGCCTGGTGCGGGTGGAGGAACGGCGCACCGTGCTGCGCCGCAGCGCCGACGACACCGACCCGGTGGAGCGCGTCGTCGTCGCCAACGCCGACCAGCTGGTCATCGTGGTCGCCGCCGCCAATCCGGAGCCGCGCACAGGTTTCATCGACCGTGCGCTGGTGGCCGCCTACGACGCCGGCATCCGGCCCCTGCTGTGCGTCACGAAGGCGGACCTCGTGGACCCGGCGCCGCTGCTCGCGAACTACGAGCACCTCGATCTGAGGGTCGTCATCAGCAGGACCGCCGACACCGGCGGCATCGACGCCACCTCCGACGACGGCGCCTCCGCCCGGCTCTCCGGGGGCGCCATCAGCACGCTGCGGGAGGAACTCGACGGCCAGGTGAGCGTGCTGCTGGGGCACTCCGGGGTCGGCAAGTCCACCCTCGTCAACGCCCTCACCGGCTCCACCCGCGCCACCGGAGGCGTCAACGCCGTCACCGGCCGGGGCCGGCACACCTCGTCGTCGGCTGTCGCCCTCAAGGCGGCGGGATCCGCCCCCGGCACCTGGATCATCGACACCCCCGGCATCCGCTCCTTCGGCCTGGCCCACGTGGACCCGGACCGGATCCTGCAGGCCTTCCCCGACCTCGAGCCGGGCACCGCCGACTGCGAACGAGGCTGCCTGCACGACGGCAACGCCGTGAACTGCGGCCTCGACGCGTGGGTCGCCAGCGGTTCCGCCGGCGAATCCGGACCGGTGCGCCTGGCCTCCCTGCGGCGCCTGCTGGGCGCCGGTTCCCCGGACTCCCGCCAGGCGGCGCAGGAGGCGAAGGAACTGGGGAGCCAGTAAACCCTGTTAGACTGAAGTCAGTTGTTGTGTTGCGCATTGAATTTCTGGCCTTGAATCCTCCTTTCGGAGTTCGAAAGCTGTTTTGATAAGCGAAAACGAACACCACGACGAGCGCACCGGAGTTCGGCGCGTCTCTCACAAGGTAAGGATATAAAAATGGCTACAGGTACAGTGAAATGGTTCAACGCTGAAAAGGGCTTTGGTTTCATCGCTCCCGAAGACGGCGGCGCCGACGTGTTCGCACACTTCTCCGCAATCAATTCGAACGGTTTCCGTTCACTCGAAGAGAACCAGAAGGTCAACTTCGAGACCACCCAGGGACCCAAGGGCCCCCAGGCTGAGAACATCACCGTTCTCTAAGGTTTCCTTCCTCCGGGATTGCAACCTCCGGCCGCTCTGAGCGGCCGAACCAAGGGTCACCGCTGCGGCATCCGCCGCCGGTGGCCCTTGGCCGTTAACGGCCCCCGATGGGGGTCATTGGGCGGCGCTGGACCTCCGGCGGCGCCGGCAGCGGATGGCTCTTCCTACGTGTTGTTCGACCGCGGCGCGCCCATGCCGGCATTCACCCGGTGCGGGCCGGCGGCCGAGGGACGCACGTCGAAGTCGAAGATCGCCGTCGGGATGTAGACCGTCGAGCACGAGTTGGGGATGTCCACCACGCCGGACAGCCTGCCCTCGATCGGCGCCGACCCCAGCAGCAGGTAGGCCTGCTCGGGGCTGTAGCCGAACTTCGTCAGGTAGTCGATGGCGTGAAGGCACGCGCGCTGGTAGGACAGGTGCGAGTCGAGATAGTGCTGCTTGCCGTCCAGGGTCACCGACGTGCCCGAGAAGGCGATCCACTCGCTGTAGCGGGGGTCCACGATGCCGGGCATGAAGATGGCGTTCTCGCTCACGCCGTAGGTTTCCATGCCTCCCTTGATGACATCGACTCGAAGGTCGATGAAGCCGCCCATCTCGATCGCGCCGCAGAAGGTGATTTCGCCGTCGCCCTGGGAGAAGTGGAGATCGCCCAGTGAGAGGTTCGCGCCGTCGACGAACACCGGATAGAAGATCCGGGTGCCCTTCGAGAGGTTCTTGATGTCCTGGTTGCCGCCGTTCTCCCGGGGCGGTGCCGTGCGCGCGGCCTCCCCCGCCACCCTGTCGAACTCCGACGCCGGCAGGCTGCCAAGCACCGCCTCCCGCGGTTCGGGCGGAAGCGCCAGCGGCGGGACGCGGTTGGGGTCCGTGGCGATCAGGTCGCCTTCGCGCTGGTTCCACTTCGCCAGCAGCTGCGCCGAGGGCGCCGTGCCCATCAGGCCGGGGTGGATGAGCCCCACATATGACACCTCCGGGACATGCCGCGAGGTCGCCACCTGGCCGGTGAAGTCCCAGATCGCCTTGTAGGCGTCGGGGAACTGGTCGGTCAGGAACCCGCCCCCGTTGTTCCGGGCGAAAATACCCGTGTAGCCCCACCCCTGCCCGGCCAGCGGCCCCGAGTCCTCCTGTGGAATCGGTCCGACGTCGAGGATATCGACGACGAGGAGGTCCCCCGGTGCCGCTCCCTCGACCGCGAAGGGCCCGCTGAGCTTGTGGACGGTGAGCAGCGGCGCGTTGAGGATGTCGTCAGCGGAATCGTCGTTGACGATGGCGCCGTCGAACCATTCACGGCAGTGGACCCTGAAGGAATCACCGCGCCTCACCGTGGCGACCGGTGGAATTTCCGGATGCCACCGGTTATGTCCTACTTTCTCCTGGTCTTCGAATTTTCTGGACGAATCGAGCGGAAATATGACGTCAGGCATTTGAACTCCTCCAATATCTGGATCAGGCCGCACCCCGGACACTAGGGCCGCGGCAGTTTCTGGTGAAGCGGATTGGACGAATAAGGCGAGGTCCTGCGTGGATTCGTCGATGGCAGCGTCCCGGTCACCACCTGCGGTTCCGATGCACTGCGGTGTGTCGAATCGATCAGCGAGAAGGCCGCCGTGCCCGTCCTGGAAAGGTGGGGCGCGCTGATCTTTCGCCGCGCCTCCGAGCCGCAGGTGGGGCAGGCCTGGATGTCCGCTGCTGCGTCCATGGGACGGATCACTTCGAATGCTGCGCACTGAGGACAGGAATACTCATAGATGGGCATAGGGCAGACCTTTCTTTGGGCGATCGATACTCAGGCCGGCGACACAGCCGCCCCCTCCTCCGACGTCTTTCCGTGCGGGATGCCTTTCCGCCCGAGGAAGAGTCCTGCCGCCAGGGCGGCAACCGCCGCAACCGTCACCAGCAGGGCGAGCCCGGCGTTCGTCTCATACCTGCCCACCAGCAGGAAGAACGCCGGAACCGTCCCGGTGATGTGGGCGACGAAGATCGTGAACCAGCCGGTGGCATAGGTCAGGGATTCCCGCCCCAGTCCCAACAGGAGGAAGAACAGGAACCAGAGAACGGCCCAGGTCAGCCAGATGACACCGAAGACAGGGTCCCCCACGAGGGTGAACTGGAGGGCGCCGATCACGACGGCACAGGCGGCGACGAAAAGCGAGAACCAGCCAAGGCCCTCACCACTGACTCCCGTGACCTGGAGTATCCCAACGTAGAGGTAGGTGAAGCCGAAGAGATACAGGCCGGCAGCCCCGAAGATGGTGGGCAGGTCGTTATTGGCCTGAATGAGGATGATGGTTGGGAAGACAACCTGCATCGTCCCGACAAAGAAATTGAGAATGGCCGCGGATTTACCGGGGACTACCCCGATAAGCATTAGCCCGTTGATGAAGAGAACCGCGCCCACGTATAGCAAACCAACGCTGCTCATGGCGCTCCGTCGCAATACCAGGATTGGAGAGAGATACAAGGAGACTATTCCCGGCCGCCTCGGCGGGGATCCGGAAACAGCGGACGACATCAGAAGAATTACGTTGTGGGCGCGAGCCTAGTCCTGCCTGGGGATGTTGTCGATGCCCGCCGGACGCCCCGGACCGGCGTTGAGGGTCGTGCCGGTGAGGACTATAATCTCCTGCCGACCCGCACGGTTCCAGCAAGTGCCGGTGTTCGCACCGACCTGCGGGATCGGCGGTTCGGGAGAATGCATCCCCTGCCGGCGACGGACCGCACGGTCGGAACCGGCGCCTTTCCAGTGAACGGCCCCGGAAGCGATAAGTTGAAGGCATGAACCTCGTCCAAAGCTACAACGATGACCTGCGCCTTGCCCACGTGATGGCGGACTCGGTCGATGACCAGACCATGTCCCGGTTCAGGGCGCAGGACCTCCGCGTAGAGACCAAGCCCGACCTCACCCCGGTCACCGACGCCGACCGGGCGGCGGAGGAATCGATCCGCAGCCAGCTCTCCCGCGTGCGTCCGCGCGACGCGGTCCTGGGCGAGGAGTTCGGCAGCACCGGTTCGGGGTCCCGGCGCTGGATCATCGACCCGATCGATGGCACCAAGAATTTCGTGCGGGGAGTGCCCGTCTGGGGCACCCTGATCGCCCTTGTGGACGAGGGCAGGCCCGTTGTGGGCCTGGTGAGCGCCCCGGCGCTCGGCAAGCGGTGGTGGGCGGCCGAGGGCACCGGTGCGTTCATGGGCAAGTCCCTCGCCGCCGCCACGCGGCTGCGGGTGTCGAACGTGTCGCGCCTCGAGGACGCCTCCCTCTCCTATTCGAGCCTGTCGGGGTGGAAGGCGCGGTCGGCGCTGCCGGAGTTCGTCAACCTCACCGAGAGGGTCTGGCGCACGCGCGCGTACGGGGACTTCTGGTCGTACTGCCTGGTTGCGGAAGGCGCCGTGGACATCGCCTGCGAACCCGAACTCAACCTCCACGACATGGCGGCCCTGGTGCCGATCGTCACCGAGGCCGGGGGACGGTTCACCTCGCTCGACGGCACCGACGGGCCCTACGGCGGCAACGCGCTGGCCACCAACGGCACGCTCCACAGCGAGGTGCTCCGCATGCTCAACCCGCAGATGGACGATCTGCTCTGACGGGCCAGCACCAGGGGCCACCCGGCGGCCGCCGCCGGCCCGCGCCGGCGCGCAGCGGGCCCCGGATGGACCCCGAGCGCCGGCGCTCGCTCGCCGCCGGCTACCTCACCGGGGCGGGACGCTACGACCGGGTCCGGCCGTCCTACCCGGAGGAGGTCCTGGAGTGGCTCGTGCCGCCGGCGGCGTCCGCCGCGGCCGACCTCGGTGCGGGCACCGGAATCTTCACCCGCCTGCTGCTCGCCCGCGGCCTCACCGTCACCGCCGTCGACCCCTCCGCCGACATGCTCTCGGTGCTCGCCTCGCGCCTGCCCGGCGCGCACGCGCTCAACGGCACAGCCGAGGCGACGGGCCTGCCCGAAGCCTCGGTGGACCTTGTCACCATCGCCCAGGCCTGGCACTGGGTCGACCCGGCGGCCGCCGCGGCCGAGGCGGCCCGCATCCTCGTGCCCGGCGGCACCCTCGGCGTCCTGTGGAACCAGCTCGACGTCGGCGTGCCCTGGGTCCACCGGCTCTCACGGATCATGCACGCAGGGGATGTCTACTCCCCCGGGTACCAACCCGACTTCGGTCCGCTCTTCACCCGGCCCGAGGCGCAGCGCCTGCGGTGGACCCAGGAGCTGGGCGTTGCCGAGGTGGTCGAGCTGGCGAAGTCCCGCAGCTACTACCAGCGCGCCTCCGATGCCACCCGCGCCCGGGTCGAGTCGAACCTCCGCTGGTACCTGTGCGACTACCTGGCCTTTCCTTCCGATGCCGTAGTAGCACTGCCCTACTCGACCTTCGCGTGGCGGGCCACCGCCCGCACGGTCCAGCGCGCGCGACCATAGCGGTTTGGGCGTCCTAAGCCCTATATTTAGGTATGCCGAAATTGATTGCGGGCCTGCTGCTGTGCGCAAGCGTTGCCCTCAGTGGCTGCGCCGTGGCGCCGGTGCCGGAACCCGCCGCCGCGTCCGACGACCGGCCCGTGGTCCTCACGACCTTCACGGTGCTCGCAGACCTGGTCGACACGGTCGGCGGCGGTCACGTCCGGGTTGAGTCCGTCACCAAGGTCGGCGCCGAAATCCACGGCTATGAGCCGACCCCGTCGGACCTCATCCGCGCCCAGGACGCCGACCTCATCCTCGACAACGGGCTCGGCCTCGAGCGCTGGTTCGAACGCTTCCTGCTCTCGGTCGACGCTCCGCATGTCGTGCTCTCCGAGGGCATCGAACCGGTGGACATCCGCTCCGGTGACTACCGCGGGCTCGCAAATCCGCACGCCTGGATGTCGCCCCTGGCCGCCCAAACCTACGTCGACAACACCGTCCGGGCGCTCTCGGACCTCAGCCCGGAGCATGCCGCCTCCTTCGAGGCCAACGGGGCGGCCCTCAAGGCCGAACTGCAGGACCTCCTCGGGACCCTGCGGGAGAGCACCGGCGGCACCGGCGGCGCGGCCCTGGTCACCTGCGAAGGCGCGTTTTCCTACCTCGCCCGGGACGCCGGGCTCGAGGAGGCCTTCATCTGGCCCGTGAACGCCGACGCCGAGGGCACGCCCCGGCAGATCCGCGAAGTCATCGACTTCGTCTCCCGCTCCGACGTTCCGGCGGTCTTCTGTGAATCAACGGTGAACCCCTCCGCCCAGGAACAGGTGGCGGCCGCCACCGGGGCCCGGCTCGAAGGGCCCCTGTATGTCGACTCGCTCTCCGGTCCGGACGGGCCCGTGCCGACCTTCCTCGACCTGCTCCGCTATGACATCACCCAGATCACCGAAGGACTCTCCGGATGAGCACCTCCAGCCCCGCCCCGGCCCTGCGGGCCAGCAACCTCACCGTGAGCTACAACGACGTGCGGGCCTTGGACGGGGTGAGCGTGGACGTGGGAACCGGCAGCATCTGCGGGCTGGTCGGCGTCAACGGGTCGGGCAAGTCGACCCTCTTCAAGGCCCTCATGGGTCTTCTCGTTCCGGCCGCGGGCACGGTTGAGCTGTTCGGCCGCACGAGCAAGGAGGCCCGCCAGCGCGGCCTGGTCGCCTACGTGCCCCAGGCCGAGGACGTCGACTGGGACTTCCCGGTGTCCGTCGCCGACGTCGTCGCCATGGGCCGCTACGGGCTTATGGGCCCGTCCCGGCGGTCCTCGGCCGCCGACCGGGCCGCCGTCGAGGAGGCGCTGGAGCGGGTGGGCCTCTCGGGGCTGCGCCGCCGCCAGATCGGCGAACTGTCCGGTGGCCAGCGGAAGCGGGCCTTCGTCGCACGGAGCATCGCCCAGGACGCGAAGCTGCTGCTGCTCGACGAACCCTTCGCCGGGGTCGACCGCACCAGTGAGGCGACCCTGACCGCGCTCCTGCAGGAACTGCGCGGCGAGGGCCGGTCGGTGCTGCTCTCCACCCACGACCTCGCCGGGGTTTCCCAGTTGTGCGACTCCGCCGTCCTGCTCCACAACCGGGTCCTCGCCCGGGGCAGGCCCGCGGACGTCCTCACCCCCAGCAACCTCGCGCTTGCCTTCGGCGGCGTCCTCGAGAACCGGGAGCCCTGAGATGGACCTTCTGACCTGGCTCACCGAGCCCCTGCAGTACGGGTTCCTGACCCGCGCCCTGGTCGTGACCGTCGCGGCGGCCGTCGTGTCCGCCGTGCTGTCCTGCTGGCTGATCCTTATGGGCTGGTCGCTGATGGGCGACGCCGTCTCGCACGCCGTCCTGCCCGGGGTGGCCCTGGCCTACATCGTGGGCCTTCCGTTCTCCATCGGCGCCTTCGTCTTCGGCGCCGGTGCCGTCGCGTTGATCGGGGTGGTCCGCTCCACGACGAAGCTCAAGCCCGACACGGTCATTGGCGTGGTGTTCACCGCGCTGTTCGCCGCCGGGCTCGCGATCGTCTCCAGCACCCCCTCCCAGATCGACCTGCTCCACATCCTGTTCGGCAACGTGCTCGGGGTGACCGACGGGGAACTGTGGCAGGTGCTTATCCTCGGCGCGGTGACCCTTGCCGTGGTGCTGTTCAAGCGCCGCGACCTGACCCTGCTCGCCTTCGACCGCACCCATGCCCATGTGATCGGGCTGAACACGAAGTTCCTGTCGGCGCTGCTGCTGGGGCTGCTCGCGCTCAGCGTGGTGGTCGGCCTGCAGGCGGTGGGCATCATCCTCGTCGTCGCCATGCTCATCACCCCCGGCGCCACGGCGTTCCTCCTCACCCGCAGCTTCGACCGCATGCTGGTCCTGGCGGTCGGCATCACGGTGGCCGCCTCCCTCGCCGGAATCTACGCCAGCTACTACCTCGACATTTCCACCGGCGCCGCCGTCGTCCTCGCCCAGTCCGTCGTCTTCACCGTGGTCTACCTGGTGGGCCGGCCCAACGGCGTGCTGTGGCAGCGGCTGCGACTGCGCCAGAGCCGCCGGCAGCGTCCGCCCGCGGCGGCTCATCCCGGGGACGCACGGGCCGGGGCGGTGTCCTGAATGGGGGCGAGGAAGGCCCAGTCCCTGAATATCGGCTCGGCGAGCGTCCAGGACTACGTCAAGGCCATCTACGCCTTCACCGAATGGCAGGACAAGCCCATCACCGCGTCGCAGCTGGCCGGTCGGCTGTCCATCGCCGCCTCGTCGGTGACCGAGATGGTGGGCAAGCTCGTCGACCTCGGCCTGGCGGAGCGGGAAAAGTACGGCCCCATCCGCCTCACCCCCGAAGGACGACGGCTCGCCCTCGCCATGGTGCGCCGCCACCGGCTCCTCGAGACCTTCCTCGTCCAGGAGCTCGGTTACCGCTGGGACGAGGTCCACGACGAGGCCGAGGTGCTCGAACACACCGTCTCCGACGCCTTCATCGAACGGCTCGACGCGAAGCTCGGGCACCCGCGGCGCGACCCGCACGGGGATCCGATCCCCACCGCGGACGGACACATCCGCCTGCCGGAGGCCCTGCCGATCGCCTCGCTCGACGACGGGCACCGGGCCCGCCTGGCGCGGGTGAGCGATGACGACCCGGAGGTGCTGCGCTACCTCAGCGGACGGGCGGTGGGGCTGGACGTGCCACTCACCGTCACCGGCCACCGGCCGTTCGGCGGGGCCCTTGCCGTGGTGTTCGACACCGAGGCGGGCCCGGCTGCGGTGGAGGTCAGCGACGCCCTGGCGCAGGCCCTGTGGGTGGAGACCCTCGAAACGCACACCGGCTGCACCATGCCGGCCGCGCGGACCTGACCTAGCACGCCCGGGCCGCTGCCGGGTCCGGTGCGCGTTCCGGCCCGGGTTTCCGGCCGGTGGGCCCGGTGTCCTTAGACTGGGAAAGAATGCTGCGCCATCCCAGTTCCCACGACCCCGGAGCCGCCCCATGACCACCCTTGGCCTCGAAGAGGAATACCTGCTGGTCGACCCGACCTCGGGCCTGCCGGTCCACCGCGCCACGGAGGTCCAGGAGCGGCTCGAACTGACCCCGGAGATCGACCCCGACGATATCCAGCGCGAACTGCTCAGCTGCCAGATCGAGACCGCTACGCCGGTGTGCAGCACCCTCACCGAGGCGGAGGAATCGCTGCTGAACTTCCGGCGGCAGCTCGACGCCGCGGTCCGTGGATTCGGGATGCTCGCCGCCGCGACGGCCACCGCTCCGCGCATTCAACAGGAGTACCCGGAGCTGACCGATAAGCAGCGCTACCACGAGCTCAAGGCCAGCGCGCCGGGGATCGTCGGGGACCAGTTCGTCAATGGGCTTCACGTCCATGTGGGCATCCCCGACAAGGAGACGGGGGTGCAGGCCCTGAACCGGATCCGCCCGTGGATCCCCATCGTCACCGCGCTGAGCACCAACTCCCCGTTCTGGCTGGACCGCGACAGCGGCTTCGGCAGCTGGCGGCTCGTGCACTACCGCCGCTGGCCGGTCCAGGGCGTCCCTCCAGTCTTCGAGGACGCCGCCGACTACGAGCGGCGCATCAAGCGCCTTGTCGGCACGGGGGCGATCATCGACCGCGGGGTGCTCACCTGGGTGGCGCGCCTTTCGGACCGCTACCCGACCCTGGAGGTCCGTGCCGGGGACGTCCAGCTTGAGGCGCAGGACTCGGTGCTGATCGGCGCGCTCATCCGCGCCCTCGTCACCACCGCGGTCGCCGACGTCGACGCCGACACCCGGTTCCTCGACCCCCATCCCGAACTGCTCGACGCCGCCCTGTGGCAGGCCGCCCGGGACGGGCTCACCGGCGATTCGGTGGACCTGCGCACCGGAACGCTCACGCCGGCACGGGCCCAGATGGAACGGCTGCTCGACTACGTGGGGCCCGCCCTCGACGCCGCGGGGGACACCGCCTGGGTGCAGGCGGGCCTGGCGACGGTCTGGGAACAGGGCACCGGCGCCGAGCGCCAGCGCCGGGCCATGAAGGAAGGCGGGCTGCCGGCCCTGCTTGAGCTCTACTCCTCCACCCTCACCCACGAGCGGTAACCCGGCACTGCCTCGGGAGACCCCGAGGACACGCACCTCCCACGGGCGGAGCAGGTCCTGCTCCTCCCGCCGTCCGGGCCGGTGCCGCCGTCGTAGTTGCCGAGCAGCAGCGTGCCGCCGCCGAGCCCCGGCGGAAGGCCGAGGGGATCCCCCGAGACGTTCCCGAGCACCCTGAGCGCGGCGCCGTCCAACATCCGGGTGAACGCATAGAGCACCGGGGAGTCGGCCTGCTCGAGGTCGAAGCGCCCCCGCTGCACCAGCTCGCTGCCGTGCCGCAGGGCGATCAGCCGCTGGTAGAACCGGCCGGCACGAGTCCGTCACCGGCCTTCATTGCGCCGCAGCAGCCCGACGATGAGGCAGAACAGGCCCAGGGCCAGCGGTAGGAGGGTGTAGAGGGTGTGGGTTCCGCCCACATAGCTCATCACGAAGATGTAGATGAAGGTTCCCCCGACCAGCAGCCAGCCCAGGATGATCAGCGCGCGCCCGCGGTTCGGCGGGGGCAGCGGCGGAAGCCAGGACGGCCTGTCGGTCGAACTCATGGCGCAAGTCTAGTGTCGGCGGGGGCGCCGTTCCGGTCCGGAGGCGCCTCAGATCAGTAGTTCGGCGCGGCCGGCGATCCCATATACTGCTCCAGCGTCCGGATGCCGTGGGTGCGCATCTCGGATGCGATGAGCGTGCCGACATAGCGCAGGTGCCACGGTTCGTAGGCGTATCCGGTGATGTGCGTCATTCCCTGCGGGTAGCGGACGATGAACCCGTAACGCCAGGCGTTGTTCGCTGCCCATGCGCCGGCCGGGGTGCCTGCGAAGCATTCCTGGAGTGCGCAGGCGCCATTGGGGTTGCCGAGGTCGATGGCCAGTCCGGTCTGGTGTTCGCTGTGGCCGGGCCGGGCGGAGATGGCGTCCGCCGTTGCCTGCCCGTACTGGGCCACGTAGTTGTTGTACAGGGTGGCCTGGATTTGGTGCGAGCGGTAGGCGCTGACCGCCGTCATTGGTACCCCGGCGGCACGCGCGCCCTGGATGAGCCGCTGCGCCTGCGCCGCGGCGTCGTTGCGCAGCAACTGTCCTTCGACCGAGATCAGCGGCCCGGGAACATAACCGGCAGGGTTCAGCGGGCGGCGCTTATTGACGAGGACTGAGGCGCTGGAGGCGAGGTCGATGTCCAGCCGCATCCGGATGCCCCCTCCGGGGGTCCGGCTGATCCAGCCCCGCTGGTAGCTCTGGGTGCAGGTACTGTTCGCACAGCTTTCGGCCGTCGTGGGGTAGCCCAGCGCGCCGTTCTCATAACCCAGGCGCGCCCAGGCGGCCCGAATGGCCCCCCATGTTGGCTGGCCACCGGTCGCCGCGGTCCAATGGATCGAACCGCCCTGGAAATTCTGGTAGCAGCCTCCACCGCGCAGGCCGCACACCTCCGAACCCGTCGGGTAGCCCAGCTTGCCGCCCTCCCAACCGGTCCGGGCCCACGCGGTCCGGATACCGCCCCAGGTCGGCCGGGCGCCGGTCGCCGGAGACCAGTCGATCGAACCGCCCTGGAAGTTCTGGTAGCAGCCCCCGCCGCGCAGGCCGCACACCTCCGACCCCGTCGGGTAGCCCAGCTTGCCGCCCTCCCAACCGGTCCGGGCCCACGCATCGCGGATGGTGCCCCAGGTTGGGTGGGCGCCGGTCGCCGAGGACCAGTGGATCGAACCGTACTGGTAGGTCCGGTGGCACCCGCGGTCCGGGAGCCCGCAGGTCTCCGCGCTCACCGGTGCGCCCAGGGAACCGGCGGATCCGCCGAGGGACTGGTATTTCTCCTGGATCGGGGTCAGCGCGGCGGCCGCGGGGGCGAAGGCGCCCGCCACCAGCCCGAGGGCACACAGAAGCGCAAACAGCCATCGCACCATCGCGATCCGTCCCTTCTGTGCAGGCCTTCCACAAGAATAGGTGTGCCCTTGACGGCGGACAAGGGCAACGGCCGGGCCGCCCGGCGTGGTCTGCCGGCTTGTGCCCCGCACAGAAAACGGCCCCCGGCTTCCGCAGATGGGAAGCCGGGGGCCGTCGTGCTCCGCCACCCTGCGGGGCGGAGCGATGGTGGAGATGGCGGGAATTGAACCCGCGTCCGATGCAGTGTTGTCAGGGCTTCTCCGGGCGCAGTTTGCGTCGGTTTTTCTCAGCTCCAGCCATCGTGCAAACAAGTGGCTGCCGAGCTCAGTTGTATAAGAGTCCCCCTGGTTCCTACAACAAAAACCAGGAGCAGTGGCCCTCTAAATGACGCCAGGATCCGGGGCGAGAGCAAACCCGGTCTGACGGACTAGCTAGGCTGCTTAGGCAGCGAGAGCGAAGTCAGTGCGCTTAGATTCGGCACTTATTGTTTTACAGAGAGCGTTAACGAGATAACCCTGTATCCTCGGCCCGCTTCCCCTGTCGCGACTAACATCGTCGAAACCTGTCATCCCCGTATTGAGTTACCAATGCCCGGAACCCGCCCGCAGGCGTGTCCCAGACGTTTAGTGTAACGCATGCGCCGGCGACATGATTCCCGGCTCTTGGAACCTCCTGGCGGGTCGGGTCAGAAGCGGACGCCCAGGATGACCACCTGCGCCTGCCACAGGGCGACGACGACGAAGGACACCGTCACGAACGCGATGCCAAGGGCCGCCAGGGCGGTCGTGGCGGCCTGCTTGCGGCGGAAGCTCCACCAGAACACCGCGGCATTGAGCAGCAGGAGCAGCGGGGAGATCCACACGAGCCCCTGCGCCAGGTAGACGTAGATCAGGAAGAAGAAGGGGATCAACGAGAGGATGCCCACCGGAACGATCGCGAACAGCAGGATCAGGTCGATGAGGGCGCCGAAGGTGACCCACCACGGCCGCTTGTAGCGGAGCTCCGATTCGTCGGGGTGGTCCGATTCATCCTGTGCCGCCCAGAAGACGTCGCTCATCAGGCGCCCAGGTTCTTCTCGCGCATGGCGCGCAGCGCCTCGCGGTTGTCCTGCTTTTCACGCAGCGTCTGGCGCTTGTCGTAGTCCCGCTTGCCGCGGGCGACGGCGAGTTCGACCTTCGCCCGGCCGTTGAGGAAGTAGAGCTGCAGCGGCACGAGGGTGAAGCCGGACTCGCGGATCCTCTGGGAGATTTTCGTCAGTTCCTCGCGGTGGAGCAGGAGCTTCCGGCGGCGGCGGGCGGCGTGGTTGGTCCAGCTCCCCTGCGTGTACTCGGGGATGTGGATCGCCTCGAGCCACAGTTCGTCGTTGTAGAACACGGCGTAGCCGTCCACGAGGGAGGCCCGCCCTGCACGCAGCGACTTCACCTCGGTTCCCATCAGGGCAATGCCCGCCTCGTAGGTGTCGAGGATTTCGTAGTCATGCCGGGCCTTCCGATTGGTGGCCACTACCTTCCGGCCACTTTCCTTCGGCACGGCGGACTCCTTCAACAGCAGGGGCGGGCCGGGGCCCGCGTGAGAACAGTGCGTCCTATTCTACGGCTACAGGAGACCGGCCGGATCCACCAGGCTGCCGTTGAGCACCGTCTCGAAGTGAAGGTGGCAGCCGGTGGAGTTGCCCGTGTTCCCGGTGTAGCCGATGAGCTGGCCGGCACTCACCCGCTGGCCCGGGTACACGTTGAAGCTCGCCAGGTGGTAGTAGTTCGTCGCCAGGGCGTTTCCGCGCTGCACGCCGTGGTTGAGCACGATCCGGTTCCCGGCGCCCTGGAGGGCGTCCGAATCGGCGTACCAAACCTCACCCGAAGCCGGGGCGTACAGCGGCGTGCCGCAGCCGACGCCGTAGTCGAGCCCGGTGTGCGTGTAGCCGCCGGTGCCGTTGAAGTCGATGCTGCCGATCGGGGTGGGGCGCCAGCCGAAGCCGGAACTGACCACGCCGTTGACCGGCGGGCGGAGGTTGAAGGCCGAGGGGTTTCCCAGGGCCGGAGGCTGGATGACCGGCGCGACCGGGGCCGGTGCCACCGGGGCCACCGGTGCGGGGGCCGGGCGGTTCTGGGCGGCAGCCTCGGCGGCGCGGCGCTCGTTCTCGATGCGGGCGGCCTCGGCGGCGGCCGCGGCGCGGCGCTCGTTCTCGACCCGCGCCCGCTCCTCGGCCTCGGCCTTGAGCCGGGCCTCCTCCGCCTTGCGGGCTTCCTCTATGAGCCGGCGCTGGCGTTCGGCGATGTCGGCGGTCACCTGCTGGTGGGCCTTTTCGACGCTGGCGAGCTGCGCTTCAATGATGGGCTTCTGCTTCTGGAGCTTCGCGGACAGGGCCGAGGTGTCGGCAATCAGCTTGTCGACCTTTGACTTTTCGGTGGCGGCGGCGTCGCGCGCCGCCTGCTCGGCCTGCAGGGCGGCCTCGGCCTTGGTCTTGAGGTCCTTGATTTCGCCCTCGACGGCGGTGAGCCGCGCCTGGCTGTTGGCGTTGGTCGCGCTCTGCTGGGACAGCCGGTCCATCGCCGCGTTCTGTCCGCGCAGCGCCTGGTCGACCATGTCCATGGAGTTGGTCAGGCTTTCGGCGCCGTCGGCCCCCAGCATGAGCGCGACGTCCGAGGGGACTCCGCCGTTCTTGTAGGACTGGGTGGCGATCTGGCCGATGACCTTCCGGGTGTCCTCGATGGCCGCCTTGTCCTTGGCGAGCTGCTCGGTGATCTTGGTCTTGGTCTCCTCGGCCAGCTGGACGCGCATGCCGAGGGCGTTCACCTCGTTCGCCGCGGATTCAACGCGCCCCTGCGCGTCGGCGAGGGCCTGCTGCGCTGCGGGGAGCTGCCCCTGATACACCTTCAGCTGGGCGATGGTCTCGGTGATGTCCTCATCGAGGTACTCGATGGACTGCTGTACTTCACTGATCTCGGATTCGAGGGCGGACTTGCGGTCCTCGAGATCGTCGGCGAAGACGGGGGTGCCGAAGCCCAGGGCGAGGGCAGCGGCGAGCGCAATCGAGACCCCAGCCGTCCTGCGGATGAAGTAGGGGCGCGAGCCCCGGTGCACCGAGCGTAAATCCATGAACTGTACCTGTCCCCTAGTACTGCCGAACGAACACTAGACCTTCACGTAGCGCCGCAGGGTCAGGAGCGATGAAACCCCCGCCAGCAGCGCACCCAAAACGATGAGCGCCGGAACCAGCAGGAGAACCTGCTGGTCCGAAATGAACGCCGTTTCCGGATACTCACGTGCCAGCCAGCCACCGATAACGAAGCGGGACATTGCCCACAACGCACCGGAGGCCAGAAGTGCTCCGATAACAGCGGCGATTACCCCTTCCAGGATAAAAGGCAGCTGAATTACTGCCTTTGAGGCTCCGACCAGCCTCATAATCCCGGTTTCCCGCCGTCGGCTGAATGCCGACAGCCGGATGGTAGTCGCTATGAGGAGTATTGCACACACTGTCATGACCCCCGCAACCAGCAAAGCTCCTAGTGAGGCCCGGTTCATGACGGAGAAGACCTTTTCGAGCAGCTCCCGCTGGTCGCTGACGACGTCGACGCCGGGCAGCGAGGAAAAGGCCTCGTTGATGACCTCATACTTTTCCGGGTCCACGAGGTTCACCCGGAACGACTCCGGCAGCTGGTCGGCGGTGACCGAATCGACGATTGGGGAATTGGCGAACTGGTCCTTGAAATGTCCGAGCGCCTCGTCCTGGGACTCGTATTCGACCGAGGCGACGTAGGGGGTGAAGGCCTCCGACTCGAGCATGCCGCGGATCGTGTCCCGCTGTTGTTCGGTCACGGGGCCGGCCGCGCAGCTGGGCGAGGTCGAGTTCTCGACGCACAGGAAGACGGCGACCTGCACCCGGTCGTACCAGTAGCCCTTCATCTGGTTGATCTGCAGCTGCAGGAGTCCTGCGGCCCCGACGAAGGTCAGGGAAATGAAGGTCACCAGAATGACGGAGATGACCATCGAGAGGTTCCGGCGGAGGCCAGAGCCGATCTCGGAGAGGATGAAAGCGAGCCTCATTCGACGACCGCCTCCGTTTCGCCGACGTAGATGCCCTGGGCGTCGTCGCGTACGACGGCCCCGTTGCGCAGCTCGACGACCCGCTTGCGCATTGTGTTGACGATGTCGTCGTCGTGGGTGGCCATCACCACCGTGGTGCCGTTGGCGTTGATGCGGTCGAGGACCTTCATGATGCCCATCGAGGTGGTCGGGTCGAGGTTTCCGGTGGGCTCGTCCGCGAGCAGGATGCCGGGGCGGTTCACGATCGCGCGGGCGATCGCCACGCGCTGCTGCTCGCCGCCGGAGAGCTCATGGGGCATGCGGTTGTTCTTCCCTTCAAGCCCGACGGTCTTGAGCACCTCGGGAACTGTCTCGCGGATGACGGCGCGGCTCTTGCCGATGACCTGCATGGCGAAGGCGACGTTGGCGAAGACCGTCTTGTTGGGGAGCAGGCGGAAGTCCTGGAACACGACGCCGATGCCGCGCCGGAGCCGGGGCACGCGCCAGCTCGGGATGTTCGCGACGTTCTGGCCGGCGACGTAGACGGCACCGCGGGAGGCGTTGTCCTCCTTGAGCACGAGGCGGATGAAGGTTGACTTGCCCGAGCCCGAGGCTCCGACGAGGAAGACAAACTCGGATCGGTCCACCTCGAGGGAGACCGAGTCGAGCGCGGGGCGCGACTTGGAGTCGTACACCTTTGTGACGTTTTCGAATCGGATCATGACTACTCTGCGCCCATAGTGTCCAGCCGGTTCACGGGCATTTGCTGGAGGAAGGAAGCACCGGCTCCTCGACTATAGCCACGCCGCTTTGCCTTCCGGGAGTGCCGCACCGTGTGTCGGAAGTGAAAGATGATTCTTTGCGCGCCGACCGGAGCGGGGCCGCCGCACCCCGCACCGCAGCGTTCATGCTGCCTAATATAGGGCACCGACTGCCCGCACGCTCGGGAAATTCGCACCCCGGGGCACCCGTCCCCGCCGCGGCGGCCCCGGTTCCCGCGGCAGTACCGAGCCGGACCCGCCGGGCACGGGCCGCCTACTGGGTGTCGGCGTTGCGGTTGTTCGTCCGCCAGCGGATCCCGGCATCGATGAAATCATCGATTTCCCCGTCGAACACGGCCGAGGTGTTGCCCACCTCGTGCTCGGTCCGGAGGTCCTTGACCATCTGGTACGGGTTCAGGACGTAGGAGCGCATCTGGTCGCCCCAGGAGGCCTTGACGTCGCCCGCGAACGCCTTCTTCTCGGCGTCCTCCTGCTCCTTCTTGAGCAGCAGCAGGCGCGACTGGAGCACGCGCATGGCGGCGGCGCGGTTCTGGATCTGGGACTTCTCGTTCTGCATGGAGACAACCAGCCCGGTGGGCAGGTGGGTGAGGCGCACCGCGGAGTCCGTGGTGTTGACCGACTGCCCGCCGGGTCCGGAGGAACGGAAGACGTCGACGCGGATCTCGTTGTCGGGCACCTCAATGACGTCGGTCTGCTCGATGAGCGGAATGACCTCGACCGCGGCGAAGGAGGTCTGGCGGCGGCCCTGGTTATCGAAGGGGCTGATCCTCACGAGACGGTGGGTGCCGGCCTCCACCGAGAGCGTGCCGAAGGCGTAGGGGGCCTTCACCTCGAAGGTCGCGGACTTCAGCCCCGCCTCCTCGGCGTAGGAGGTGTCGAGGACCTGGGTGGGGTAGCCGTGGCGTTCGGCCCAGCGCAGGTACATGCGCAGCAGCATCTCGGCGAAATCGGCGGCGTCCACTCCCCCGGCGCCGGAGCGGATGGTGACGACGGCTTCACGCTCGTCGTACTCACCGGCGAGCAGCGTAACGATCTCCAGCTGGTCGAGGGCCTTCCCCAGCGACACCAGTTCCTTCTCGGCCTCCGCCAGGGTGGCCTCGTCGTCCTCGGCCTGGCCCAGCTCGACCATGATCTCGAGGTCGTCGATGCGGGTCTCGAGCGTTTCGAGGCGCTCGAGGGCGGACTGCCGGTGGGAGAGCTTGGAGGTGATCTTCTGCGCCGCGGCCGGGTCGTCCCACAGATCAGGTGCGCCGGCCTCCTCGCTGAGCTCCGCAATGTCCTTGCGGATTCCTTCGACGTCGGAAACCTGTTCGATCGAGGTGTACTTGGCGCGCAGTGCGCGGATCTCTGCGGAAAAATCAGTGGCTGCCATGGTGACACCAGCCTACGTCATTCCCACCCGCGGATCCGGGGCCGGTGGCTGGGCCCGGGTCCGGACCCGGCAGGCCCCAGCCGCGGCCGGCGGTGCCCGGCCGGGGAACCGGGAGTGCGGAATCCCCTTCGTTTAATTGGGTAGGGCCGGCGCGTCAGTGACCATTGACAGCCCGAAATCCGCGGGCATAGGTTGAGCGCATTGTGCGCCCGGACTGACGGATTTGGACCCCCTCCCTCAGCGGACCTGTCGCCGCTTCGGCATCCACTGCATATCCAGGCAGGACGCGCTCTCGCTGCACTCCTGCAACGCTCAGGAGCCCGAAAATGAAAACCCAGACAAAGGTGTGCCTTCCGCTTCTCACCACGCTCTGCCTCCTCGCCGGATCGGCGTCCGCCGCCGCCCAGGAGGAAGAACCCGCCCCCTGGCCGCCCGCGGACACCGACGGTGAATATCTCCCAGTTCCCGAGGACTACTACGAGCCTTTCAGCCTCAAGGCGTGCGGCAGCACCGTCACCATGGCATCCGGCGACGTCCGGGAGGTCCAGTACAAGTCCCGGGTGAAGAGTGACGGAAGAACCAAAGTGAAATACCGCGGAGATGCCACAGTGGATCTGACCCGGGCCTCGGACGGTGCGGTCATTGACGAACTCGACATCTCCGGACCGGGCACCCAGCGCTTTTCCGCCGATGGGCTGTCCATTGAGGACTCCCTGAAGGGCGCCTCGATCATCTTCGCCATGGGTGACCGGGACTCCCAGGCGCTGGCAGCGGCGGGCTTTCCCGAATTTTTCTACTATGAGGGCGGAACGCTGACCATCGAAGCCCAGTTGTCCGAGGACCCGGCCGCCGTCGAACCCCTCTCGGTGAGGGTCACGACGAACACCACCAGGCAGGTGCAGGACGTGTGCAAGATGCTCGACGAGGCGGCCGGAAAGTAGCGGTGTTCCCCGGCAGGGCCGGTCGGTCCGCCGGCCCCGCCGCCTTCAGGGACCCAGCGCCCCACGAGACTCAGGGGCAGGTTGCCTGCTGTGCCACCTGAGTCCGGGCGGGCAGCCGCAGCCCGGACATCAGGCGCACCCGCCGGAGGATCCGGGCAGGCGCCGGGCGCGCGCGCAGCGGGTCTGCGGTCCCCGCCCTCCTGCGGGCGGCGTTCCGGCGGTGTTCAGCCCCGGCGAGGAACCGGGACTGGTCCTCCGCGTGGAGCCGGAGGAAGTATTCGGCTGGTTGATTCAGCATTGTCGATCCTTCGGGTCGTTCCGATGGGTAGGGGCATCAGGCGCCGACGTCGCGGGCGCCGGCATAGGGAGCGCTCGGAAGGGCGCCCGCCCGCCACGCGGGGTGCGCCGGAGGCGGCGGCACGGAATTACGTCCGTCGGAATGGATCAGGCGCGCCAGGCCAAGCCCTGAAAGGCCGACGACGGCGGCGGCGATAGCTGGGAAAATGAGGAAAAAGTCCATGCCTCGAGTCTGCGATTTGGAGGCCGCCAAAAATAGTGGCAGAAACGCCACAAACGGGAGGATTTCTGCCATACTGTGGGCATGCTCACATCGGTGGCCCTGATCGTCCTTCCCGGCCTCACACCCTTCGAGTTCGGGGTGATCTGCGAGGTCTTCGGCGTCGACCGCTCGACGCTTGGCGTGGGCCTGCCGGCCTTCGATTTCCGCATCTGCACCCCGGTGCCGGGAACCGTGGAGACCGAGACCGGCTTCTCGATCGTCGTTGACCGGGACCTGTCCGCCACGGAGGACGCCGACCTCGTCGTCGTGATCCCCTCCCACGCGGAGGACCCGCTGCCCGTCGCCGTGGCCGAGGCCCTGCGGGCGGCCGACCGCCGCGGTGCCCGCCTCTTCTCGGTGTGCTCGGGGGCCTTCGCCCTCGCCGAGGCCGGACTGCTCGACGGGAAACGGGCGACGACGCATTGGGCGCACGCGCGGCGGTTCGCAGAGCAGTACCCGAGGGTCGCGGTCGACGAGAACGTGCTGTACGTCGGGGACGGGAACATCCTCACCAGCGCCGGGACCGCCGCCGGGATCGATGCGAGCCTTCACCTGATCCGCCAGGAATTCGGGGTCAGGGCCGCCGCAGCCGTCGCCCGAGGCATGGTGGTGCCGCCGCACCGGGACGGCGGCCAGGCCCAGTACATCGAACGCCCCATCCCCGCCTCGGGCGGGGATCCGATCGAGGAGCTCCTGGTGTGGCTCAGCGCCAACCTCGAAGAGGAACTCTCCGTGCCGGTCCTGGCGCGGCGGGTGCACATGTCGGAGCGGACCTTCGCACGGCGGTTCCGCGCGGTCACCGGCGCCACCCCGGCGGCGTGGATCACCGCCCAGCGTGTCCAGCGGGCCCAGCTGCTGCTCGAGGAAACGCACCTGGGCATCGATTCGATCGCCCGCAGGAGCGGCTTTGGCCAGGCGGTGCTGCTGCGCCAGCACTTCCACCGGGTGCTCGGAGTCAGCCCGGCCGTCTACCGCCGTACCTTCCACGGCCCGCCCGAAGCCTGCTGCGCCCTGGCGGCCTCCGACGCGGCCGAGCAGCCGGCATGAGCAGCGGCGGCGCGGACACTTCCCTCCTGACCCGCGCCTGGTCCGCCCTCGGGGAGGATCCCGCGGCCCTTGGGCGGGTGCCGCCCGGCGGCGAGCCGGCCCTGGCCTCGGCCCTGAACGTGCCGCGGCTGGCCAGGGATTCCGTGGCCGCCGCCTCCCTCGCCGCCGCGCAGTGGACGGATCACCTCCTGCCCCGCCACAGCCCCCGGTCGGTCCGCCTGGACGCCGGGCGGATCGCGACGGCATTCACCAGCGAGCGGCACCTGCGGATCCGCGGCGAAGCCCCGGACCTCTGGGCGCCGTTGTCGGGGTTCTTTCAGGCCGCCGACGGCTGGGTGCGGACCCACGCGAACTACCCGCACCACCTAGGGCGCCTCCTCGCGGCACTTGAGCTGGCCCCGGCACCGGGCCGGAGGAATTCGCCGCCCGGATCGCAACCGCCGGCGCACGGGACATCGAGGACCGGGTGTACGCCGCGGGTGGGATCGCCGCCGCCGTCCGGCCTGCTGGGCAGGGCCTCGCCGAATGGGGCGGCCCAGCGGATGCGCCGCCGGTGAGCCGGACCCTGCTGGGAGCAGCCCCCGCCCGGTTCCGCGGCTCCGCCGGCGCCACCGCCGCGGCCCCCCTGACCGGCCTGCGGGTCCTGGACCTCACCCGGGTGATCGCCGGACCCGTCGCCACCCGCACCCTTGCCCTGCTGGGCGCCGACGTACTCCGGATCGACAACCCGAACATCCCCGAAATGCCGGTGCAGCACCTCGACACCGGGGCGGGGAAGCGCAGCGCCCTGCTCGATCTCTCCCTCCCTGCGGACCGCCGGACCTTCCGACGGCTGCTCGAGGATGCGCACGCCGTCGTCACCGGCTACCGGCCCGGTGCCCTCGACCGGTTCGGGCTCGCACCCGAGGCCCTGGCCGGCGCGCACCCCGGCATCATCGTGGCCCGGCTCAGCGCCTGGGGCGGCACCGGTCCGTGGGCGCGGCGGCGCGGCTTCGACAGCATCGTCCAGGCGGTCAGCGGCATCGCGATGCGTGAGTCCGCCGACGGCGTCCGTCCCGGCGTCCTGCCCGCGCAGGCCCTCGACCATGCCGCCGGATACCTCCTCGCGGGGGCCGTCCTGTCGGCCCTGCGGCGCCAGCAGGACGACGGGGGCACCTGGCTCCTTGATTCCTCCCTGGCCGCAGTCGCGGCCGGGCTGCTGCAGGATCACCGGCCCCTGCTGCCCCCGGTGGAGCCCGGGCCCCTGACGGTCGCGGTGAGCCCGGAGGGGATCACCGCTGCCCTGCCGGCCGTGGCCTACGACGACGGACCGGAGGACTGGCCCTTTCCCGCACGGCCGTGGGGTGCCGACCCGCCGGAGTGGCGGTAGGCGCTGCCGCGCTCCCCCGCCCGGCTAGGCGGATGGGACGCCGCCCAGCGTCGGCCTGGAGGTCCGCAGGCAGCCCAGCAGGACGCCCATCAGGGCCAGCAGGGCGATGACTGACGAGCCGCCGTAGGAGATGAAGGGAAGCGGAACACCCACGACGGGGATCAGGCCCGTCACCACGGCGATGTTCGCCACCGCCTGGCCCAGCACCCAGGTCAGTGCCGAACCGCAGACGCAGGTGGCGTACGGATTGTCCGCCAGGCGTGCGATCCGGACGATCGCGACGGCCAGCGTGGCGAACAGGATGAGGACCAGCGTGGCGCCGGCCAGGCCGAGTTCCTCGCCGAGGACGGCGAAGATGAAGTCATTGTGCGCCTCGGGGATCCAGTGGACTTTCTGGCGGCTCTGCCCAAGACCCACCCCGAAGACCCCGCCGCCGGCGAGCGCGTAGACGGCGTGGGTGCCTTGGTAGCCCAGCCCCTCGGCGGCCCCGGCACCGGATGGATCCAGCCAGACCAGGATCCGCTTCAGCCGGTTGGGGCTGGAGAGGACGGCGATCAGCACGGCAAAGAGCACGACGCCGGCACCGAGCGCCAACGAGCGCAGCCGGGCGCCGGTGAAGTAGAAGAGGGCGCCGACGACCGGGGCGAGGATCAGCGCAGTACCGAGGTCCCGGCCCGCCAGGACCAGGCCCAGTGCGGCCACCGACGCGAGGAGAACCGGGATCACCCGGTGCCGGGGTTCACGCGGGAGGTTCCCGCGGTCGGTCAGCATCCCCGCGCCCCACAGGATCAGGCTGAGCTTGAGGAACTCCGAGGGCTGGATTGTCATCGACCCAACGGCCAGCCAGTTCCGGTTGCCGTTGACCTCCACGCCCAACGGGGTGAAGACGAGCAGGGCCAACACGAAAGACCCCACCAGGGCCACCCGGGAAAGCCTGCGGTACAGGTGCAGGGGGGTCCGCGCGCAGGCCACGAGGGCAATGAGGCCGAGGGCGCACCAGAGGCCCTGCCGCAGGAACGTGCCATAGGGCGACTGCCCCTGGGAGGCCAGGGCGAAGGAGGAGGCCGACAGAACCATGATCAGTCCGATCGCCATCAGGGAAAGGGTCGTGCCCAGCAGCAGGCTCCCCGCGCCCTCGCGGGACCCTCGGCCCTGCGGGTTGAAGATCCGGATCAGCCGGGAGAAGAACGGCGCGAGGCGGCTGCGGCGCGGCACGCGGGCTGACTTGGGAGGGGTGGTGGGCACTGGCGCTGGTCGAACTGCTGTCATAGCATCCTGCCATTTCGGGTCGACTGATCCGGCGGAGGCGGCGCTGTTCCTTTCTTCGAAAATTCCCCGATAAACCGCGCCGTTCCGGCGACGGTACTTCACGTAATTTGCGACACCCGGCTCAAATCCGGTGTTGCCGATACCTGAATCCATCGCGGCAGTACTTGGATTTCGCCTCCCGACCCAAGTAATTGACGGAGATATCCGCGCCAAAAGAGCGGCGCCGCAGGCGGGCCGTAGCCCACGCCTGGACCGCGTTCTGGGTCCGGCGCGTGCCGATTGAGACATCGGCAGGTCATACAGGCGGTGGGACTGCATGCGCCCTTGTAGGGCGAAACCAACGCGCCTACCGTTGAAGCACAGTCCGATCCGTCAAAGGCGCTTTCATGGCAGAGCTACGCATTGAACAGTGGTGGGCCCTTCTGGACGTCATGCCCAAGGAATGGTTCCGCGAGAATCTTCGGGCGTCGGCCATCGATCCGGACGCCGCCCGCGCAGTGAGCGAGGTCGGCGGGCCCGACCTGAGCGGGACCACCCTGTCGCCCGGCGACTGGGACTTCATCGAGACCCAGTCGGAATTCGTGGACTGACGCCGGCCTGCACGCCTTCCCTCCAACGGACCGCGCTGCCGTGGGTTCCGGCGCGTCTCTTTCCCGGCGCGTCTGTTTCCCCGCGCCTCCGGCCCGGCCGCTGGCAAAAAAGGGACGTTGGAGAAACCGTCTAGTCACTATAGTGAGGTGCGTTACACCGTTTGCGGCCGACAATGACGCCGGCCAGCCGGCTATCGGAGGCGCATGATGAGTTCCACCGCCACGGGGAAAGACGCCCAAGGCACACCGTCGGGCCAGGGCAAGGGGCTCGCAGCCGGCACCCTGGGGGTGTGGGGGTCGGTGGTCATCGGGCTGGCGTCGACGGCACCGGCGTACTCGCTGGCGGCGTCGCTCGGCTTCGTGGTGCTCGCCGTGGGAGCGCAGGCACCCATCGCCTTCATCGTGGCGTTTGTCCCAATGCTCTTCATTGCCTTCGCCTACCGGGAGCTCAACCGGGACGTACCTGACTGCGGCACCTCCTTCACCTGGGCCACCAAGGCGTTCGGCCCGTGGGTGGGCTGGATGGCCGGCTGGGGTGTGGCGGTCGCCGGGATCATCGTGCTGGCCAACCTGGCCCAGATCGCCGGGCTCTACCTGTGGCTGCTGGTGGGCGACGGGTCCCTCGCCGAGAATTCCCTCCTGGTGACCGCCACCGGCGTCTTCTTCATCGCGCTGATGACCCTGGTCAGCTACCGCGGGCTGGAAATCGGCGCCCGGCTGCAGAACGTCCTCCTGGCGATCCAGTACCTGGCGTTGGCGTTGTTCGTGGTGTTCGCCCTCGTCGGCATCGCCAACGGCACCGCCGAAAACGCCACGGCGCCGTCCCTTGACTGGTTCAACCCCTTCGCCTTCGAAAGCGTCGAGGGGTTCACCGAGGCGGTGCTGCTGGCCCTGTTCATCTACTGGGGCTGGGACACCTGCCTCGCCCTGAACGAGGAGACCCGTGATGCCCGCCGCATCCCCGGCCTCGCCGCACTGATCACCACGGTGCTGCTGCTGGTCACCTACGTCGGCGTCACCGTGGCGGCGATGGCGTACGCCGGGGTGGGCGAGGAAGGCACCGGGCTGGGGAACGAGGTGAACGCCGAGGACGTGTTCTTCGCCCTCAAGGACGCCGTGCTGGGCCCTGCCGCCTGGCTGCTGGTGGTGGCGGTGCTGGTCTCGGCGGTCTCCTCCACCCAGACCACCATCCTGCCCACGGCGCGCGGCACCCTGTCCATGGCGGTCTACCGGGCGCTCCCCCGCCGGTTCAGCACCGTGCATGAGCGCTTCCGGACCCCCTCGTTCTCCACCCTCGTCATGGGCATCGCCGCCATCGGGTTCTATGTGGTGATGACCCTCGTCAGCGAGAACGTCCTGGCCGACTCGATCCTGTCCCTTGGCCTGGCCATCGCCTTCTACTACGCCATCACCGGGTATGCCTGCGTCTGGTACTTCCGCCGGGATCTCTTCGCCTCCCGGCACAACTTCGTCTTCCGGTTCCTGCTCCCCCTCCTGGGGGCACTCATGCTGACCGCCGCGTTCATCAAGTCCGCGATCGACATGGCCGACGTCGACTACGGGTACAGCGTGCTCCTCGGCGTGGGCGGCACCTTCGTCGTGGGCATCGGCTCCCTCGCGTTCGGATTGGTGCTGATGCTGATCTGGCGGACCCGCAGGGGATCGCTTCCGTTCTTCCGCGGGGAGAGCCTGAACGCCGAGACACCCGTGCTGGTGCCCGACTCCCCCGATGCCTACCGGCGCTCGGTGGACGGTGGCCTGGCCTGATGCGCATCCTCATCCTCGGTGCCGGCGGGGTGGGCTCCGCCGCGGTGCGGATCGCCGTCCGGCGCCGGTTCTTCGATTTGCTGGTGGTGGCGGACTACGACCCCGCCCGGCCGGAGGCCCTGGTGGAATCCCTCGGCGACGGGCGCCTGGTGGCCGCGCAGGTGGACGCGTCGTCGGCGGAGGCGGTCGCCGCCGTCGTGCGCGGACACGGCATCACGCATGTGCTCAATGCCGTGGATCCCCGCTTCGTGATGCCGATCTTCACCGGCTGCTTCGCGGCGGGCGCCACCTACCTGGACATGGCCATGAGCCTGTCGGTGAAGCACCCGGAGGAGCCCTATGCGAAGACCGGGGTGAAGCTCGGCGACGAGCAGTTTGCGCTGGCCCAGCAGTGGGAGGACGCCGGCCGGCTGGCCCTGGTGGGCATGGGGGTGGAACCGGGACTGTCGGACGTCTTCGCGCGCTACGCGGAGGACGAACTGTTCACCGCGATCGATGAACTTGCGGTGCGCGACGGCGCCAACCTGGTGGTGGCGGGGGCCGACGGCGAACCGGCGTTCGCTCCGTCCTTCTCGATCTGGACCACCATCGAGGAGTGCCTGAACCCGCCGGTGATCTTCGAACGGGAGGTGGGCTGGTACACCACCGAGCCGTTCAGCGAACCGGAGGTCTTCCGCTTTCCCGAGGGGATCGGGGAGGTGGAGTGCGTCAACGTGGAACACGAGGAGGTCCTCCTGATGCCGCGCTGGACCAAGGCCCGCAGGGTGACCTTCAAGTACGGCCTCGGCGATGAGTTCATCGGGGTGCTCAAGACCCTGCACAAGCTGGGCCTTGACTCAACCGAGCCGCTGATGGTCAAGGGCGTCGCGGTGGCGCCGCGCGACGTCGTCGCCGCGGCGCTGCCCGACCCCGCGACCCTCGGTGACCGGATGACGGGGAAGACCTGCGCCGGCGTGTACGTGACGGGCACCGGCCGGGACGGCGCACCGCGGGCCGTCTACCTCTACCACGTGGTCGATAACCAGTGGTCGATGGCCGAATACGGTTCCCAGGCGGTGGTGTGGCAGACCGCCGTGAACCCGGTGATCGCGCTGGAACTGCTCGCGGGCGGGACCTGGCGGGGGTCGGGCGTGCTCGGCCCCGAGGCCTTCGACGCCCGGCCGTTCCTCGAACTGCTCGCCGCCGACGCCCCGGCCGGCTACGGGTCGCCTTGGGGGCTCGAGGAGCGTTAGCGCAGGCCGGAAGATCCTGCCGCCCCCCGGGCATGCGGCCTCCTGTTCTTCGGCGTGCGTCCGGTTCGGTGGCCTATCCGGAAAAGACCGCGCCCGCCGGGGTTGGCTGATGGGCGGCCGGTTGCGCGGGGGGCTGCCGGAGCTTGTTGACGTGCTCCGGGCAGAACGCCGCGACGCCGGATCCGGAAATGGTCCTCAACTCCTTGGAGGTGTACATGGAGCGGGCCCCGGCCGCTTCACGGATCAGCCGGGTCGCGTCCTCCCTGGTGCCGCCCTGGTCGTACATCCTGCAGAACGCCTCCGCGATGGTGATGATCTTGTCGCCGTCCGTGACCTGCAGATCGGGGTGTCGGCGCCGGACATACTCGAGGAACGCCTTATCGTTCAGTTGCTCATCGGTCAGCGCCGGAGCAGCCATCGTTGCGCCTGGGACGAGGTAGTCGGTTTCCACGTCATAGCGGACGTCCGAACCGCATCCGGCGATCAGAAGGGCCGCGACGCCGAGCGCCACGAGAACAGAGTGTTTCAAGATCCCTCCAAGTAAGCCGTCAGCTTTGATCCTAAGGCCCGTACCCAACCTTTGCGCGGCCTGCTGCACCGCCGCGGGCATCGCACCTGGGCATGCCCGCGCCCCTGCCGCCGGCGGCCGTCGGGGCGGACGCTCCGTGCGGCAGGCACCCGGCCCGGCGTCCAGCGGTATGCCCTACCCCTTCGCCGCACGTCATTCCCTCTCGGCGGACCGCCCGCCACCGTATACTCGGTGCATGCCGATTGCGTGCCTCAACCGTGGCCTCTTTGCCCAGCAGTCCGTCCTCATGCAGTCAAGGGGCGGTCTGTGAGCGGCGGTCTCGTCGCCCTGCTGGACGACGTCGCAGCCCTGGCCCGCATCGCGGCCGCCTCGGTGGACGACGTCGCCGCCGGTGCCGCCAAGGCCGGCGCCAAGGCCGCCGGCGTGGTGATCGACGACGCCGCCGTCACCCCGCAGTACGTCTCCGGCGCGGATCCGTCCCGCGAACTGCCGATGATCAAGCGGATCTTCTGGGGCTCGCTGCGGAACAAGCTGTTGATCATCCTGCCGGCGCTGCTGCTCGTCAGCTCCTTCGTCCCGGCGGTCATCCCGTTCATCCTCATGCTCGGCGGCACCTACCTCTGCTACGAGGGTGCCGAGAAAGTCTGGCACAAGCTCCGCGGCCACCATGAGGCCGACGATGCGCCGGCGGTCGAACGCGGTCCGGGAGCCGAGGCCAAGGTCGTCAAGGGCGCCATCACCACCGACTTCATCCTCTCCTGCGAAATCATGGTCATCTCGCTGAACGAGGTGGCCGCTGAAACCGTATGGGCCCGGGCACTCATCCTGGTCGTCGTCGCGCTCGCGATCACGATCCTCGTGTACGGCGCGGTCGGGCTGATCGTCAAGATGGACGACATTGGCCTGCACCTGACCACCAAGGACTCCGCGAGCTCCAAGCGCCTCGGCGAACTGCTCGTCCGGGGCATGCCCGCGGTGCTGGCCGCGATCACCTTCATCGGGACGATCGCCATGCTGTGGGTCGGTGGCCACATCATGCTGCAGGGTGCCTACGACCTCGGCTGGCACGCGCCGTACGACCTGGTCCATGTCCTCGAGCACCCCTTCGCCGGGATCGCGGTGGTCGGCGGCTTCCTGGCCTGGCTCGTGAACACCCTGTGCTCGGCGATCCTTGGGCTCGCCTGGGGGCTGATCGTCATGGCGATCGTGCTCCCGCTGATGAAGGTGCTGCCGTTCGGCAAGAAAAAGGGCGGGCACGACGAGGGCGACGTCCGCGCCGCGGTCGCCGGTCATCATCCGGAAGAACGCGACGCCGGCCCCTCCTCCTAACTCACGCGCACCGGGCCTGCCCGCTTCTTCCCTTCGGGGTCAGGGCCGGCCAGGTCCGGGTCCGCTCCGGAGGAACCCTGCCGGCCAGGCAGTATGTGAGTGCTTTTCCTATCCGCCCGCCACGCTCATAATCCGCGCGTCTCATGCACTGCGGGCCTCGTGCTAATATCCCAGTGCGGCAATCGACGGAGGCAGGGACTCCCGGGGCCGCGGCTCCAACTGCGACACTCGGTATCGACTGTGCGCTGAGGGCCGCCGGCAAACCCAAGGGCACGTCCACGACGAGTTCCGCGGAAGCAGCCGTCAGTTCAACACCGGCACCGGCAGGTGGAAAACCAGCTCATCGCCCTGATGCAGCGGCGCGAGCCGCTTCCGGGACCAGATGGTCAGCGCCTGCTCCGGCATCCAGTACTCTTCTTTCAACGAACACTAAAATGGGGGAAATCATGGCCGTCGAGGCTGTCCGTAATCTGCTGCGCCCGCTCCGCCGCACCTCGTCCGTAGCGGCCACGATGGCCGTGGCCGGCGGACTCCTGCTTGGAGGAGGCACTTTCACACCTCCTGCGCAGGCGGTTGTTGCACGCGCCGTTGCAGTGCCCATGGTCGTTGTCGCCGGCTACACCGTCGACGGCCTGACCTACAACAAATGGAACGCGAACCGCGCCAAGCTCGGCAATCCCACCAGCCGCAAGAGCTGTGACGCCGCCGGCTGCGCGCAGCGCTTCCAAAGGGGGCACATCCTATGGAGCCAGAAGACCGGTGCCCTGATCGTGCTCAATTCTGCCATCGGTTCACGGTATTCAGCCGCCGGCTGGACCAGGGGTTTCCTCGGCTTTCCCACCGGTGACGAATACGGCCTCAGCATCCGTGGTGGGGCCGTCCAGACCTTCCAGAACGGCTTCGTGTACTGGTCGCCGGCGACCGGAGCCCGCGTGGTCACAGGTGCCATCCGGAGCTACTATGCCGCCAACCAGTACGAGCGCGGCTTTCTGGGCTACCCGAGGTCCGAAGAGGTTGTCGTGCCGAACGGTGTCCGGCAGGACTTCGAGGGCGGGAAGGTCTACTGGTCCCGCTCCAGCGGCCGGGCGTTTGCCACCACGGGCGGCCACATCCAGGCCTACTACGAGGGCAAGGGTGGTGCGCAGTCCTACCTCGGTCTGCCGACCAGCAACAAGACCGCCTGGCAGGGCGGTTACTACCAGCGGTTCCAGGGCGGCGTCATTGTCTGGGGTTGGAATACGGGCGCCAGGAGCATCGAGGCCGGGCACTTCAACACGCTGGCCGGCAACTTCGGCGCATACGGATGGCCGACGAAGGATACCTGGAAGGACGCCACCGGTACCCACACCCAGTTCCAGAAGGGCATCATCACAACGGGTGCCCCTCCGGTCACCACGCCTCCCATTACTACGCCGCCGGTCACTACGCCTCCCGTTACCACGCCGCCGGTCACCACCCCGCCAGGTACTACCCCGCCGGTGGCCCCCGTGTACCCGTTCACCGCTGTCAAGGCCACAGCGGCGTCGGTGGTGCTTTACGGTGACTCACAGCTCGATGGAGACTCCTGGAGCGAGCAGGGCGCGCGTGCCATGGGCTTCACCGATCAGGGTTCGCACCTGGCCTACGGCGGCATGGGGTACTCAACCGTCAACGCCTACGCGGGGGGAACCGGGTGGACCGCAGTTCAGCAGGGGCTGATCCCCTTCCCGGGCGGGACCCCGGGCCTCGTCCTCGTCTCCATGGGCGGCAACGACGCAACGACGTTGAAGTCCGACGCTCAGGTAATTGCTGACAGCTCGGCCCTGTGGGCGAAGCTTAAACTCATGTATCCGCAAAGCAAGATCGTCATCAACGGTGTCATGTCCCGCAACGATGCCACCCACGATCAACGCCGCCGCATCGACGCTGTGCTGGCAGCCAATGCCGCGAGGCAGGGTGTCACGTTCATCTCTGTTGCCGGCCTCGCCAGCGAAGCCAACGCCCAGTACCTGGACAATGTCCACCTGTCGCAGGCCGGGCACAACGCGGTCGCCGCCCTGTACACCCAGAAATTGGCGGCCGTACTGGGCAGGTAGTCGGCACACCTACTAAGGACCCGCGCCGAAATTCCTGACCGAGCTGCCACAACCCTGACTGCTGAGGAAGATCAGTTGGGCCCCTACGCACTTGCGCGTGCCCTCGGCGGATCGTCAATGCCCAGGCCGGACACCATTTGCTGGTGTCACCCCGGCGCAGTTGCACCTAGAATTTTGGGCGTGGCTCGTAATGACGCCCAGTACCGCATGTGGCTCGAGCTGGTCGGAGAGATCCTTCGGGGACCGATTGACTTGTCCCTCAGCCATGAGGAGCGTCTGTTGGATCTCCTCAATCAGTCGTTCAACGCCGCTTGCTCGACGCGAAACTCGGTGGCTCGGCGGTGGGACAATCGCATCCTCGCTTGCTGGCCCCGGGATTACATTCCCGACGCACCACCGGGGGATTACGACCTTCGGAAACAACCGCTGTTGCGTTGGTACGTGTTGACCGGGCAGACGGGACCACAGTCCGTGGGGCGGGTGCCCGACGCTCTTGCCAGCAAAAACCTGAAACGGGCCTGGGAGGAGATGGCCCGGCCCTGGAACATAAACCAGCAGTTGTCCATCCCGCTGCAGATAGGCGGCAAAGACTTCCACAGCTATATTGTCCTACGACCTGACCGTGACTTCACCGAGCAGGAATTCAGGTTGGCCGCACTGCTGCAACCAATATTGAGCGGCATTGCTCTCCACCACCGGCTTGCGATGAGTGCCGATACTTCGATGCAGAGCTCCACGCCCAGCCTGACCCTCCGCGAGACGGCAATCCTGACCTTACTCAGCAAGGGGCTGACCGCGGAAAGCCTGGCGAGGCGGCTCAATATCTCGCCGCGCACGGCCGAAAAGCATCTGGAACATATCTACCGCAAACTGGACGTGCGCGACCGCATGATGGCAGTCCAACGGGCATATGAAGTGGGCTTATTGAACCCGGCACCAGCATCTTTGCAGCCAGCACACTGGGGTACCCCCTAAGGAACGGAACAAGTATTTTTCAAACTGATCAGCGGGTGAGTTCGGAGCGGGCATCAGCGGTGGCCGTGATGGGAATCCCGTCGGGCACCAGGACGGTGACCAACGGCGGGTGGACGACGGCGGTGAGGACCACCTGCGCGGTCCGGCCATCAGGTGTGCCGGTGGCGGGACCTACGGCCAGGGATGGAAAGCGCTGCCCGGCGCCGGTGCGCTGCACGTATCCCTCGGCCGAAAACCGCACCGTTGCGGGGTCCAGCACCGGCTGCGGGCCGGTGTCCGCGGAGGCGTCGATGGTGAAGGTGTCCGCCGCGGCCAGGGCGGCGCCGTCGGCCACCGAGAGCAGGCGGGAGTGGCCGAGGTATACGGCCGATGCCGCGAGCACCACGGCCAGGACCAGCAACAGCAGCAGCAGGTAGCCGATGATCAGCACCCCCACCTGACCGTCCTCCCCCGCCCATCCGATCCCCCGGCCCGGGCTGGACCGTCGACCGGCGTTCATGCCGGGCTCATCCGAACCGCTCCACCGACTGCGTGGTGCTCGAATCCACGGTGACGGCCGAGTTGTTCACTCCGGGCAGGGTGGGAATCAGCGGCAGCGGCACCGCGAGGCGCACCTCGACGGTGACGGTGGACCCTGGGGAAAGACACACCCCGTCGCAGGACATCTCGACCTGCGCCTGCTCCGGGGAGAACCCGAAGTTCTCCACCGCCACCAGGGCCGCCTGCCGGGCCCGGGCCTCGCCCTGCTCCGGAGTCTCCGACTCCACGAACACCTTGGCCGCGTGGTCGGCCGCCCCCACCACGGCGAAGGAACCGCCCTGGAGGCGCCCGGCAGAGAGGATCAGGTACACCACCGGGATCAGCAGGATCAGGCCCAAAAAGGTGAATTCCAGTACGGCACTGCCAGCCTCACCGGCTACCCGAAACAGGGCCCGGCGAGCCATCCGGGCCCGGCCTACCGCCAGAGCTCGGAGGTGATTAGGAGGGCAGGACGGCATGGCCCGAAACCTCCAACACTCCGGCCGGCCCCAGCAGACCCACCACCGGAAGCGGGGCCCTTACCACCACCTCCACGAACCGGGCCCCGGCCGCACCCGAGCGCAGGACCGTCACATCCGAGGCGAAATCCTCCCCGACCGCCGCCGTAATCAGCTCCGTGGTGCGCCGCCCGGCATCCTCCGGACTCCGGTCGGCCAGCGTGCCGTACCGGGCGCCGGAGGCCGCCGCGTCGATCAGGGTGTTGCGCACATGCAGCACCAGCATCAGCTGGACCACCGCCAGGAAAATCACGGTGAGCAGCCCGCCGATGAGGGCGAAATCAACAACAGCCGATCCCGCCTCCCCGCGCAGGCTGCGGTGCCCCCGTGCCGCGCCCACCTACGGGGACACCTGGCCAATCGCTGCCTGGAACAGGCCCTGCAGCGCAGGACCGGCCAGGGCCAGCAGCCCGGCGACAAGCACGGCCGACATCAGCGTGATCATTACCCAGCCGGGTACATCGCCGCGCTCGGCGTCGTCGTCGGACACCACCCGCCGGTACAGGGCGGTGAGGGCCAGCCAAAGGCCTGCGCCGTATCTGCCTCTTGCCATCGTGATCTCCATTCTGTGGGCGGTCGGCGTGCCGGCCGCGCGGTTCAAAATCCGAGGTTGATCAGCGCGATGCCGGGGTACACGGCGAACAGGACAGTCAGGGGAAGCACACCGAAGACCAGGGGCACCATCATGGCGATCTCTTTCTTGCCGGCAGACTCCATGAGCTCGCGCTTGGCCATGTCACGCACGTCCTGGGCCTGGGCCCGCAGCACATCGGCCAGCGGGGTGCCGCGCTGGACCGCGACGGTCAACCCGTCGACGAACCGGGCAAGGGGTGCGAGCTGGGTGCGGCGGGAGAACTCCTGGAAGGCCTCGACGACGGGGGTCCCGGCCCGGGTTTCGGCGAGCACGCGCCCGAATTCCCCGGCCAGTTCTCCGCGGGCCGTCCTGCAGACCCGTTCCAGGGCGCCGGTCGCGCTCTCTCCCGCGCTGACGGCCAAGGCCATGAGTTCGGCCAGGCTGGGAAACTCGGCGAGCATCCGTGCCTCCCGGCGGGCGACCTGCCGGCTGAGGAGGTAGTCCCGGAAGAGGAACCCTCCGGCGGCGCAGGCGGGAACCAAAACCGCGGCGAAAAGAGCGTTCGACCGCCCGGAGCCGGCCGCCAGCACCACCACCGTGGCAGCCGCACCGAGCCCGAGCGCTGAGCAGAGGATCTGCTGGGCGCGGAAGTCGGTGACGCTCAGTCCGCCGCCGGCCTGCACCAGGCGACGGGTGAGGAGGGAGGAGGCGGGGTTGATCCGGTTCAGCCTCTGAACCGCATCGCGGAGGACCGGCTGCAGGATCCGGCCCAGCGGCCCGAACGGTGCCGGCCGGCGCACGTCCGGGTCCAGCAGCCGCGACCGCACATCCACGACTTTCAACTGCGGGCCGATCCGGTCCACGAAGCGGACCGTCCGCGCCGCGGGTAGGCCCACGAGCACCATCCAGAGCCCCAACCCGAGGGTGCCGCCGGCAAGGAGGGACAACGCCACCAGCCCGGTCACCGCAGGACCCTCTCGTCCTGCGGAAGGGCACCGATGCGCAGCATCAACCGGTAACAGAGCACCGACACCGCCAGCCCCCCGGCCAGAACCAGGGCGCCCGTTCCGGTGTTGTAGGCGCGGACCGCTTCGGGCCGGGTGGCCAACAGAAGCAGCACGAACCAGGGTGCAGCGACGGCGAGCCGGGCCGCATTGACCGTCCAGGATTGGCGCGCCTCGAGTTCGTTGCGGGTGCGGGCACTGTCCCGGAGGAATTCGGACAGGGTGCCCAGCAGCCGGCCGAGATCCGAACCTCCCACCTCGCGCGTCATCCGCAGCGCCTCCACAATGCGGTCGGCCACAGGGTCGGCAAGCCGGTCCTTGAGTCTGCTCAGCGAATCGTCGAACTGCCCACCGGCCCGGTAGTCGCCGCGAACTCCCGGAAGGCCCCGCGCAGTTCCGCCGGCCCCTTGTCGGCAAGCTGCATCAGCGCCTCGGGAAGCGACAGGCCCGCGCGGATCGCGGAACGGAGGTGGTCGACGACGTCCGGCCAGAGCTCCCGCAGCGACGCCGTCCGCTTCGCGGCCCTCCACCTCACCAGGCCGTACGGAGTCCAGGCCCCGAACAGGGCGAAGCAGGCAGCGATGGGCACCGAACGGATGAGAACGAGCGCGGTCAGGAAGACCAGAGCGCCCGCCACCGCGCAGGCCCCCACCAGGCCGGGCACCGAGACCGAGGCGATCCCGGCCCGCAGGAGCATTTCACGCAGCCGCGGCGTGTGCCGCGGGCGGGCGGGCGCCGTGGAGGAGGGCCCCCAGCATGCCCACCACACCAGGAAGAACCCGGTCCCGAGCACCACTCCCAGGACCGCGCTCACCTCTGCTCCCCAAGGAGCGCGGCAATGTCCACACCGGCCGCGGCGAACTTCTCCTCCGCCGGCATGGCGGTGGCGCAGACCTGCAGGGCACCCTCCCGCCGCCGGAAAACTGAGGAGGATTCGATGATCCCGTTCTCCACCCGGGAGCCGACGGCCATGATCTCGGTGACCTGCCGCTGGCCGCTTCCGGCCCGGGCGCAGTGCACCACGAGGTCCAGACAGGATGCGACGGTGGGCACCACGAACTCACTCGAAATGTTTTTTCCCGCCAGCAACGGCAGTGTGCAGATCTTGGTCAGCGCGTCACGGGCGCTGTTCGCATGGACGCTGCACATCCCCGGAAGCCCGCTGTTGAGCGCGATGAGCATGTCGAGGCTCTCAGCCTCCCTGACTTCCCCGACGATAAGGCGGTCCGGGCGCATCCGCAGGGCCTCCTTCACCAGGCGCCGCAGCGGGATCTCCCCGGCCCCTTCGAGGTTCGGCTGCCGGCACTGGAGCCCGACGACGTCGCGCAGCGGCAGCTTCAGCTCGAAAATCTCCTCGACGGTGATCACCCGCTCACGCGGTGGAATGGAGGCACCCAGGCAGTTGAGCAGCGTGGTCTTTCCGGCCTGCGTAGCACCGGAGACGAGGATGTTCAGCCCGGCCCCGACGGCGGCACCAAGGAACCGGGCGGCCTGCGGCGTCAGGGTCCCTAGGTCGATGAGATGCTCAAGGCGGGTCGCCCGGGCGATGAACCGGCGGATATTGACCGCCCAGTGCCGCCGCGTGACGTCGGGGATCACCACATGGAGCCGGGATCCGTCGGGCAGTGAGGCATCGACGAAGGGCGAGGAGAGGTCCAGGCGCCGCCCCGAGGACTTGAGCATCCTCTCCACCAGGTCCCGCACCTGCTGCGCGCTCAGGGTCAGCGGCGTCAGCTCGGACTCTCCCCCGCGGGCCACGTAGATCTCCGAGGGGGTATTGATCCATAGCTCCTCGACCGTCGGATCGTCAAGGAAGGGCTGGAGCACCCCGAATCCGGCGACGGCGTCGTACACCTGCTTGCGCGCACTCCCGAGGTGGCCCAGAGGCGGGAGGGCGCCCGACACGGCCCGCTCGTCGTAATCGTTCACCGCGGCCTCGACCAGGCGCTGGATCTCCGGGGCCTGCTCCGCGGGATCCAGGCCACGACGACGGATCAGCTCGCGCACTTCCTCCTCGACCCTGCGCACGGCATCCATCTGAGCCCCCGGGAAATTGGCGGTTTTCGGTGCAGGCGGACTGCGTTTCCGCCCGGGATACGCTGCTTCACCGCTAAGCGTAGGCGACCGTTTCGGCGCTGCACAGGAAAGTCGGAAGGGTGTGGATATCGCCGCGCTCCACCCCCGTGCGGCACGCACCCGCCGGCCCGGAATTACGGCATTTCGACGACATGTGTCGCGTACCACACATTTTTTTGCCAGTGCCCCTTGTCACTGGGCGACACGCCTCCGGAATGAAGGTGACACGCGAACGAAAGGCGTATTCTCTGCCCTTCACTCCAGAAACACTCGTCACATCCGTCACTTCCGTGTAGTCTTCGAGAAATTCGATCACCTGGCTGACGCCCGGATTCTGCTGGAGAAACCCGTGACATTTGCCACACCGCTGAGGTTGCTTTGCGCCGCCGTACTTTCCACCTCCCTCATAGGGAGTACTTTGCCGTCCTTTGCGGCCGAGCAGCCGATGCCTTCCGTTTCCCCGGCGCCAGCCTCCACCGCGGTGGATGAGGATCAAACTGCTCCGCCGACCGAGGAGCCCGCGACCCCAGCAGCTCCCGCCTCTCCAGCGCCGGCACCGGTTTCACCGCCGCCCGCCTCCCCAGCGCCCGCCCCTTCAGGGACGCCCGAGGACAAAGTGACATCCTTCGTTCCGCCCCTCGACTGGGACCCGAGGAAGAACACGAGCGCGCCGCCGAGGTTGGGGGAGGAATTCCTTGAGGAACACGGGTCGACTGCGAGGGTCGGCCCTGAGAGCGACGGTCTGCATTCCGCGGCCCTCGGGCCACGCACCGGCACCTTTCAGGTGAGCCTTGTGACGGTCCAGCTTGCTGGCAAAACCAAGGCCGACACGGACGCGATAAACATGGTGGCCGCACGAAACTCGATTACTTCCGCCGATTCGTACTGGAAGTCCGCATCCAACGGCAGGCTGCGCATGTCCACGGTCCGGGAGTACCGGCACATCTCCAGCGCCCGCATCACCGATTCCTACCAGACCATCATGGCCACCGTTACCCGCGAACTGAATTGGCAATACCGGTCATATGAGGCACTCGTCATTTTCGTTCCGCACAAGGACCTGAACTACAACGGTAGTTGGGGCATCCTCGGAGGGGGATTCACCGATAGTGCGACCAGCGGCAGGGTGATTATGCCCTACCCTTCGGGCTGGACAAATAACGTTGTGACGCACGAGTTTGGGCACGTCCTCGGCCTCCACCATGCCAATTCCCTCTTCTGCAACAACGCTCGGCAAGACGTTTCCCGCACGGGGAGCAGCTGGGCCGATCCTTCATGCAGCTCCTACGAGTACGGCGACACGAGCGATCTCATGGGTTTTGCGCAACCCAGCTCGCCCGTTATCAATTCCTTCCTTTGGGCATATGGGGGTTTTGGACGGGGAGACGAAATCCGGAACATCGGCACCGTCTCCGGTACGCAGCAGTACCGCCTTACCCCCTGGGCAGGGACGGCCGCGAACCGTGCCCTCAGGTTCACAGACCCCGGCAATGGCGAAACCTACTACGTTGAGTACCGCGCTCCCATCGGTTTCGACGCGGCGACAGCACTCGGCGGCAACCGCGGGATAAAGATCACCAAGCAGGACATCCGCGGCTGGTCCGGAAATGCCTCGGCGGTTCTCACTCCCAACAGCCTCAAGGCCGGATACGGGAACGACAGCCTGACGTGGCAACAAGGGCAAACGTTCACAACCTCGACAGGCACCAGGGTCAGGGTCGATTCCCTGGGCGACAGCGCAACGATCACGGTCATGGCCCCGAGTCGGCCCTCCATGGGGTACTTTGACAGCCTGGGATCCAGCAGGAATTCCGACACGGCCTACCTTCAGGTCCAGGGTTGGGCGATCGACCCAAACAGGCCCTCAGCATCAACTGAGGCTCACGCATACGTCACTGCGCCGAACGGGGTTCGAACCGGTCACGTCATCCCGGCCGGCAACTCGCGCCCGGACGTCAACGCAGCGATGTCGGTGTCCGGGAACCACGGATACGACGGGATCATTCCCGTCACCCGATCCGGCACATACTCGGTGTGCGTTTACGCAATCGGAGGCAGCGAAAACACTTCGCTCGGCTGTAAGTCGATCCAGGTCACGGAAGCAGAGCCACCCGTGGGCTCGTTCGACAGTGTCGAGGTGGTCCAGGCGGGCGACACGGTGTCCTTACGAGTGGCCGGTTGGGCGGTCGATTCGACAAGAACTTCAGTGAGCACGGAAGCACATGTCTACGTCACCGCGCCGGACGGAACCCGAACCGGTTACCCCCTTCAAGCCGATAAATCCCGCACGGACGTCAATGCGGCACTGAAGATTCTCGGAACTCACGGGTTCGCCCAGGATCTGAGGATCACGCAACCGGGAACCTACCAGGCGTGCGCCTTCGCGATCGGGCAGCATTTCAACACGGCCCTCGGGTGCAAGTCTGTCAAGGCAGGCGGCGTCGCCCCTCCAATCGGGTCGCTTGACTCCGTCACGGTGGACAAGACCAGCGGAACACCGTCCCTGACGGTACACGGCTGGGCGATGGAACGTGAGAACCCCATGGCGTCTATCCCCGTACATATTTATGTAACCGGACCCGACGGCAAGAAGACCGGAACAGCATGGCAAGCGGATATGCCCCGCGACGATGTCAACAGTGCGCTGGGAGTGCCCGGAGACCACGGCTACAGCGCGCGCGTGCCGGCGCCCCTCGCAGGCAACTACACGGTCTGCGCCTTCGGGATCGGCGTCAGCCCCTTCGCGAGTGTCAACCCCCGTCTCGGGTGCACTGTTGTCAATACCGGGATCCGCGAGGCGCCGAAGGGTTTCCTGGATTCGGCGAAGGTCGAACTGACAGCGAGCGGCGCCTCCATTTCGGCTACGGGTTGGACTCTCGACCGCGACGCCGTTCCCGCGTCGATCCCTGTGCATACGTACATCACCTACCCGGACGGCACCCGGCAAGGGTTCGCTTTCTCGACGGGCATCCTGCGCTCCGATGTGAATGAGGCACTAGGTGTGACCGGCAGGCACGGCTACACAACGCGTACCCCGATCACCCAGAGAGGCACGTATGAGGTGTGCACCTACGGGATCGGAATCTCGCCCTACTCCCCGGGGAATTCACTCCTTGGCTGCACCAACGTCCGCTACTAAGAGCGCATACCTGCTGGAAAGAGTTTATTAATGATTGGCAGTACCTTGAATGACCCATCGGCCTCGACCTCAACCGCGGCGACCAAGTGTCGCCGGCGGTACTTTACAAGCTCCATCCTGGTGCTCGCCCTCCTCGCATCCGGCGCACCCGCACAGGCGGCAAGTCTCAAGAGCGACCCGGCCGGGGCCCAGCATGATCTTTCCACGGGGCAGGAACCGATAACCGGGCCAACCCCGCCCGCCGGTCAGTCGCCTGAAACAACACCCACACCGACACCCAGCCCGTCAGCCATCCCGCAGACCTCTCCGTCCACGACTCCCCTGCCGAGCCCAACCACTTCGGTTTCTCCAGCCGAAGCGTCGCCCAAGCCCACACCCACCGAGCAGCGTCCCCGCACCTTGGAGGAGGAGATCGGCGCACTCGGTTCATATATGGGTCAAGGCCTTGAACGGATCGAAGAGACCGGGAATGCGCAGCAGCCCACTGCGGAAGAACAGCGCCTGACCCAAGAAGTGGCGCGTCGTGGTCTCGACGGTGCCGTTTCTCGGAAGACCGACTCAACCCCCTTATCCGAAGCGGCCGCAGCGACATGGCGCCCGCCCGGCATTCAGGGAATTGATGTTTCAAGCCACCAGGGGAATGTGAACTGGCCTAATGCCTGGAACCTGGGCGCTCGCTTCGCATACACGAAGGCTACTGAAGGCACCTCGTACAAGAACCCCTATTTCAGCCAGCAGTACGGCGGATCCCAGGCTGTTGGAATGGTCCGCGGTGGCTACCACTTTGCGCTGCCGAGTGTGTCGTCCGGTGCGGCGCAGGCCCACTTCTTCGTCAACAACGGCGGCGGGTGGTCAAGTGACGGGAAGACACTCCCGCCTCTGTTGGACGTCGAGTACAACCCGTACGAGTCCCTGGGAAATGACTGCTATAACCTGTCCCCCGCGCAGATGGTGGCATGGATCCGCGACTTCTCCAATACGGTCCGGGACAGGACCGGCCGTCTTCCGATGATCTACAGCACGACGGACTGGTGGAACCGCTGCACCGGGAGTTCGCGCGCCTTCAGCGACCACCCCCTTCACATCGCCTCCTACAGCCAGGCAGGGCCAGGCACTCTGCCCGCAGGGTGGCCCGTCTACTCTGTGTGGCAGTACAGCGACAGCGGCCCGTTCGTCGGGGACTCAAACGTCTGGAATGGCAGTGCCGCCCAACTCGACGCGTTTGTCCGAAGGGCCACGGCTGCCAGTGGACCGCAGACACCTCCGGGCGGCGTCGAACTGCACTACCGCGGAGGCACTCCAGCCAGCTCATCCATGGGCGTGTCCTCTGACACTTTGATCACCTGTGATTGGAATGGCGACGGGGTGTCGACTCCTGCCACTTTCAGTGCGGGCATCTGGTCGATCCGCAACAGCCTCGATGCAAGCCAGACCGCGGCGCGCGTCGGCTTCGGCCAGTCCGGCGACCAGCCCATCTGCGGCGACTGGGACGGCAACGGCACCGAGACCCTCGGGGTGTACCGAAACGGCAGTGCGTACTTCCGGAACTCCAACTCGTCCGGTGTCGGAGATGGAAGCATCGTCTTCGGAGCGGCAGGAGACATGGCCATCGTTGGAGACTGGGACGGGGACGGCTTCGATACGTTGGGCGTCGCTAGGCCGAACGGCGCAGCCAAACAGTTCTATCTGACCAACAGCAATCTCCGCTCGAGTGTCGCCGCGGCCTTCCTCTTTGGCGATTCGAACGACACGCCAATTGCCGGCGACTGGAACGGAGATCGATACGCCACTGTGGGGCTCAAGCGCGGGAACCTGTGGTTCCAGGCCAACAGTAACCTCCGGGTGGGCGCCGATTCCTCGTTCGCGTACGGCAATTCCACGGACAGGCCGCTCACCGGCCGCTGGACAGGAACGGCAACCGCAGTCGGCATAGCCCGCTAGGACCTACTTCGCTGCGGCTGTTTCCCGCTTGTATCCACGCACCCGGGAAACAGCCGCACCGACGCACCTCAGGAGCATGACGCGGGCTCTGATAATCTTCTTCGGGCTCCGCCAGCCACGCGGAGTCTCGTTATTGTCGTGCAGCCGCCGATACAGCACCGGCTGCGCGTCGACATGCACCATCTCGCCGGCAATATTGCCGGCAATAGCGAGCCATAGGTCATGGGATTCGAAAAGGAACCGGGGCATCGGCAGGACCACTGAAGCGAAATCGCGGCGGAATCCCATCGCGCAGCCATAATATGGCCGGTATCCGACCAGCACGCCGGCGAGATTCCGCCAACGGTGGGTCGAGTCCTTCGCCCGAAGCGACCAAGGCGCTGATTCAGCGGGTCCACCAAACAGCGCAACGTTTCCGGCGACGACTGCTTTCGTGCCCAACGCCTCGATCATGAGGTCAGTCCGGCCTGGAATCCACACATCGTCCTGATCCGAGAAGAAAATGTACTCTCCTCGGCTGAGCCGCGCAGCGTCGTCGAACGTGCGGACGTAGCGCTGGTTGACCGGAGACCGGTGCAGTGAAACCCGTGGGTCGGTGATGGCTTCGACGAGCGCGGCGGTTTTGTCGGTCGACTTGTCGTCAACAACAATCAGCTCATCCTCAGGGCCAAGATCCTGAAGGATGGAGGTGATCTGTTCCTCGATGTAGTCGGCCCCGTTGTAGGCGGCCATGCAGACGCTTGCCCTTACAGGCGATTCGGTCATTCGTGAGTACCCTTGTCCTCGAGAGCTGACGATCCCCCACGCGTGATGGCCTTGACACTCGCTTCAAGCCGGTCCAGCTGATTGCGGAGAATCGCAGACTCCTCGGCGAGTACCCTCGTCTCGTCTTCAACAACCGATATTTCCAGGGACAGATGCAAACAAACTCCCAGGAGAAGGAGGATTGCGACCACGAAGAGGAAGTTGGACGGCACGGCGAATCCCACTGCAGTGGCTACCACCGCGAGGGTTCCGGGGAAACCCGCAAGCAGCAGTGTCCCGGCGCCTACTGTGATCCATAGAATCGCGTACTTTTCCCGCAGCTTCCGCTGACGCAACAGCCAGATGATGAAGGCAACGACAAACAGGGCGAGGAGGAAAGGAAGCAAGGTGGTCATCGTGTCATGCCCCGGCTCTCGAGTACTGTCGTTCGTTTCCGGCTCATGGCGATGACGAGGGCGAATCCGCTGCGACCAAGGTAGAGAGCCGCCTTCAGCGGATTATGGCTGGGCTGGCCCCCCTGCCGTGGCCGCATCTCAACCGGTACCTGCGTCACGGTAAGCCCAGACCGGATCGCGACAACGAGGGAATCAATGGTGTCTCCAAGATACTCAGCAGGATAGTGCTCGCAGTACTGGGCAATGGCCGTCCGGTTCGCTGCACGGAAACCGGAAGTGACGTCGGTCAGCCTCGTTCCGGCCAGCAAGGATATTGCGCGGCCAAGGAATGCCATCGCCCATTTCCGAGGGCCCTTCACGGTGTAGGTGCCCTTGTCCGCAAAACGGGCCCCGATGGAAATGTCCGCCCGGGTAAGGCCGCCCACTACTGCTAGAAGATCCCGAGGATCGTGCTGTCCGTCGGCGTCGACCTGGATGACCTGGTCGTAATCCCACCGGCGCGCGTATTTGAAACCCGCCCGCATGGCTCCGCCTACTCCGAGATTGTAAGGAAGGCGGAGCACCGAGGCACCCGCGCGCTCCGCAAGTTCGGCGGTGGCATCCGTGCTGCCGTCATCGACGACGAGTACATCACAGCCCTCCACGGTGGCGAGGACTTCGCGGACGGTCTGCCCCACAGACTCAGATTCGTTCCACGCGGGCATGATCACCAACAGCCGGGGAGCTTTTCTGCCTTCTTCGAAATTCATTGACTGCTTCCTCAAGGGGTGGTCGCTGTGCCGTCGGGTGGTCAGAGGTTGGTGGCTGGCATTCTGCCGGTGCGGCCCCTCAGCCCGTCTGCGATTCCTCGTAGTAAGAATCCCACGCGTTGGCGCCTAGCAGAGCCAAGGAGCACAACGACAAGGATGTGTCGCAGGTCCAGGAGTAGACCGCGCGTGATGTGGAGCGGGAAGGATCTGCCGTGCCATCGGAGGAGCAGCAAGCGGTTGCGGCCCAGATAGTAGTACCTGAACGGCGCACTCTGCATGATCCGCAGGGGTGCTCCCCGCACCGTGACAGGGTGTCCTAGAAGATTTGCCTGAACCCTCTCCCCCAGCTGATGGCGCAGCGCTGCCCCCTCCGCCGAAATGGCCTGATAACCAAGACTGCGCAGTCGCCAGTATGTATCGGTGTCAACGCCGTCGATGAAGAGTGCCTCATTGAAGCCACCGAGCTGCTGAAAGATCGACATCGGAATGAGCGTCCCCGACTGGATCGGTTCACTGACCATGCGGAATCCGGACCGTGATCCGCCCGCCAGCACCCGTGTTCCGGATACAGCATCCGGGCTGATCGACCCAACCTTGATTCCTGACCCGTGCGCGGCACGTGCCGCCCTGTCATACGCGGCAAGAAAGCCCGGGAGGGGTTCGGAGTCCTGATCGAACGTGACAAGGTGCTCCAGCCGCGGGAGGTTCTGCTGGATCCAGTGGGCCCCTTGGTTCAGCGCAGCCCCGATCCCGACGTTCTCGGGGAGGAAGATCACTTCCGCCCCCGCTTCCCGGCAACTCTCCACGACCTCGCCCCCGTCGTCGCTCCCGTCATCGACTACCACGACGTGGCCAAAGTGCTCAAGCATCACGCGGCAGTGGGCAAGGAGATCGGGCGAGGGGCGATGCGAAGAGATCACGGCGGCACAGTTAGACTTCTCAACTGGGGGAAAGCCCGGCGGACGGGCGGTGCTGTGCATAATCACCAAAGCTACAGAACACCAAATCCTCCTGCCAATTTGCCAATGCGGAACCTCATGTGATCCTTCGACTCAAGGATGGTTCGGCCGGAAAGTAGAATGGGACTGATCAAGATCGACGGCACTGTAGTGGAATGGTTCGAAGCGGCTCCGAGCATCCTGGTCGGGGTCCTGATACTTTTCCTCCCCGGAACGGTTGCGGGACTCTTCCTGCGGGTCAAGGTCTTCGACGCCATCGCCCTGTCGCCGCTCCTTTCGGTCACCGTCATCAGCCTCGCCGCGATCATCGGTCCCCGCGCCGGGCTCTCGTGGTCCCCGCTGACCTTCGCCCTTGGCGTCCTTGTGCTCTGGGTGGTGGCGTTCGCTGGCCGCTACCTGCTTTCGGTGAATCTTCGGGGCGTCCTCCGAGCGCGCGGTACAGCTGACCCGCAGTCGGTGGCTGCATTGCACCAGCTCCCCACAAGAGGCCGTCGGACCGTTCAGGCTGACAATGCGGCGGAGCCTCGAGGGGCCGCCGTCTACTACTTCGCCACGGCTCTCGTTGCGTTCCTCATCATCGGCACGCAAGTCATTCGCATCTTCGGCTCGCCGGACAGCTTCTCCCAAACATTCGACAACATTTTCCACCTGAACGCGGTCCGGTATGTACTCGACACTGGCGACGCATCATCGCTCACCCTGACCTCAATGACGACGGCCGGACAGCCCCCTTACTTTTACCCGGCAGCATGGCACGGCTTCGTCGCCCTCATCATCCAGGCCAGTAGTGTGCCGGTGACGGTCGGGGTCACGAGTGCAAACCTGCTCGTGGCCGCCCTAATCTGGCCATTGAGCTGCCTCTTTGCCGTCCGGCAGCTCGCTCGCCTCACCCGGCCGGCGATACTGGGGGCCGGTGCGGTGCTTGCCGGATTCAGCGCCTTTCCCATCCTGCTGCTCGATTTCGGAGTCCTTTATCCGAACCTTTTGTCCCTCGCCATGGTTCCCGCTGGTTTGGCGTTGTTCGCGGCCGTCCTCGGGCAGGCACCGCACAGCACTCTCCCCCGGAGGACCGTCGTCGTGCTCTCGGTGCTGGCGTTACCCGGCATTGCGGTCGCTCACCCGAACGGAGCCCTGACTCTCCTTGTCCTCGGCCTCCCGGTGGTTGCCTCCCTGTACGCAGGACTGATGTCTAAGGCCTTCCACCAGCGAGCGTGGCTTCGCGCGCTGGCTTACACCGCTGGGCTGGCAATTTTCCTCTGGGTGGTGTCCAAAATCTGGGCCGTCGTGCGCCCTCCGGCCGCCGCTGCTTTGTGGGATCGGGTTGAAACGTCCTCCCAAGCGTTGGGTGAGGCCCTGTTGAATGCCCCCTTCGAACGGCCCGCTGCCTGGGTGGTCAGCATTCTCGTTGTGGTAGGTGTGGTCGCCGCCGTCCGTCGACCGACGTTGCGGTGGCTTGCCGGTTCGTTCGGCGTAGCCGTTGGGGTCTTCATCGTCGCGGCAGGTTTCGAATTCAGCCCGCTCCGGAGCTACATCACGGGAGTCTGGTACAACGACCCCTACCGGTTGGCCGCGGTCCTTCCCATCGTGGCGGCACCACTCGCGGTGCTTGGGCTGGGCGCCGCAGGGTCCGCCCTGTTCCACCGAATCTCCCCTTTGATACCCGCCAACCGGCGCGGCGCCCTGGCATCCCATTCTGCAGCCGCCGGGGTGGGCCTGGTTCTCCTCCTGCTCCTCATTCCCGGGGTGGTGCAGAACCGGGCTATGGCGGTAGCCGTGGACAGCGCCCGACTGGCCTATGAGGTCAGTGCTGAATCCGCGCTCGTCTCTTCGGACGAGCTTGCCCTGATCGAGGAACTCGACGAGCACGTGCCCGCGGACGCAACAATTGCAGTCAATCCTTGGACGGGGGGCGCGGTGGCTTACGCTCTGTCCGGACGCGACACGACGTACAAGCACACCTTGTCGAACAGCAGCGATGAAAACAAGCTGATAGATAACCACCTCAAGGACGGTCTTGAAACACCCGGCGTGTGCGAGGCCGCCGACGAAGAAGAGGTCGAGTATGTCCTGGATTTCGGGGTACAGGAGGTGCATGGCGGCAACCACCGCTATCCCGGCATCGAAAACCTGGAGAACGACCGAGACTTCGAGCTCGTCACCGCGCAGGGCTCGGCCAAGTTGTTCAAGTTCATTGGCTGCTGAGTTCGGGGACTGCACGCGGAAGGCAGCAAGCGGCGTGGGAGCCCGGGTGCGGGGTAGGGCCGTCCACCAACGGTTGCGCGTGGGACCCTGCCTGGCGCCGTCAGGTCCCTAGGACGTGGCGTGTCAGCGCGGCAATGCCTGGCAGGTCCTTCTTGAACAGCGCGCGGGGCAGCAAGACTGCCGCGTGAAGCCTGGATGTCAGGTGGAGGCGAGCGGCAAGCCGGGTGCGCCGCCAGCCGGCCTGTGAGCTCAGGGCCGCAGCGAGCCTGAAGAAGGCCCGCTCTCCCGCGAACCGGGCGCCATCGACCAGTTCCTCCGATGAAGCACTCGCGAGATGCCGGCGGTAGTGGAAAGCCACCTCGGGGACGAAAAGCAATTTCTCGCCCGCAAGCAGGAGATCCAGGACGAGGGCGAGATCCTGGATAACGGAAAAGTCGTCCCGGAAGTCATGCCGCTTGAGGATGTCCCGCCGGAAGGCCAGCGAGGGCCAGTACAGCCAGTTCCCGTGCATGAGGTGGGCGGCGAGCCGATCACCTTCGAGGATGGTTGGCTGCCTGACCGAAGGCCGCAGCACCTTGGTTTTCACACTGTCGACCAGCGTCCTGACCACCGCGCCTTCGGAATCGATCACCTCTACCCCGGGCTGAATGATTCCTGCCTCCGGATAATCCTGGGCGGCAGCGAGCACAAGGCCCACATAGTTGGGCAGCAGCTTATCGTCGTATCCGAGAATGACCACGAGTGGCTCTGTCGCCAGTTCTACGCTGCGACGAAAATTACCGGTGATGCCGACGTTGGCCTCGTTCCGGATATACCGGATCCGATGGTCCTTCAGCCCCTCGAAGTACTGATCGACCGAAGGGTCCGGGTGCGCGTCGTTGACGACAGTCAACATCCACCGGCCGTCGGCCTGGTTGATTACGCTGTCGACTGCCTCGCGCAGATAAGTGAGTGAACCCCAGAAGGGTATGTAGAACCCCACCTCAGTCGTCAATGCCTCAACCTTCCCTCTGTGCACGAACTTCTCACGTGCCAGACAAACTCTCGCACAACTCTCAACCAAAACCCCTGTTCCCGGCGCAGCGTAGCCCGCCCAGGGACACGTGAGTGATCTCACACGACGCCTCACCGCGGGTCTGCCTCGGCCCTCCGGCCAGGATCGTGAACTAAACTGTGGGAGCCACCTCCGGAGTCGCGGCCCGCCCGGCGTGAGTGATGTACAACAAGCAATGCTAGAAGCTAAGGGACTCCGTGCTCAAAAAACAAGCGAACGCCATAGCTGTGCGTCTTAGTGGGTTTGCTGTGTCACTAGCGTTCTCTACGGCGGTTAGTCTGCTCTCCATCCCCGTCCTCATCAGAAATCTGGGAGGAGCGGCATGGGCCGACCTAGCCTTCTCTCAAGCCGCAGCTGCAATTTTCGGCATCGCTGTTGCTTTTGGATGGGGTACCGTCGGATCGGCGATCACCGCCAGCACGCCGAAGAGTGAGAGACCCCGTCTGTTTGCGGATTCCCTGGTTTCACGAGGCTACCTGTTCATTGGGGCTGCTCCCCTGCTTTTCGTATCCATCCTCTTGCTATCCCGGTCCTCATCGCCAGCGATGGCCGTCGCTGGGATCGCATATCTCCTACCGTTCCTCGGGGCGGCCTGGTTCTATATCGGCGAGGCCCGACCCCAGCGACTTTTCGTGCTGGATGTACTCCCGCAGGGCACGGGAGTGATTGTCGGCACCATGGCAACCTTCTTCTTTCCGACGGCCTGGACCTTTGTTCTCTCAATTCTTGGGTTCAACGCGCTAGCGGTGTTGGCGGGATACTTGTGCATCGTCGTCCGGGACGGTGACGGCGAAGTTCGGCTCAACCTCGGCCTAAAGGATGCACTGAAACGGCTTGGGGGTCAGCGTCATGGGGTCATCGCCGCCGCTGCCGGAAGTATCAACAGCAATGGACCTCTCATCGCTGTCACGATCATTGTTCCGTCCCTACAAGAGCCCTACGCCCTCATGGATAGGCTGTTCCGGTATGCGATCGCTGGATTCGGTCCCGTCCTTCAGGTGATACAGGGCTGGATACCAGAAGGGGGGAAAGATCTCCAAGACGGGCGGATCAAGCTTGTCGGTTCACTTGCCCCACTTCTTGGAGTCGCCGGCGGCTGTGTCCTTGCTGCTGTCGCTCCCTGGGCGGCGCTCGTGCTCTCGAGGAACTCAATCAGCGTTGAATACGCGCTCACCATCCCCTTCGGGGTGATTTTCGCTGCGGTAGTTGTCGCGCAGATCATCGGGCTTGCCTGCCTCATACCGATTAACAAAGGTGCCGAACTTGCACGATCAAGCGTTGCCGGCGCTTGTGCGACCATTCCGCTAATTGTGCTCTTTGGACCGCTTTACGGGATAACCGCTATCGCTTGGTCAGTTGCGTTCGCGGAACTCATCGTTGCGGGATATCAGGTGCTGGTCCTGGCACGTTACTTCCGCAAAGCTTCCGCCGGAGTCCCCGGCGAGGACGAAAGGAGTCTGTAGTGAATACCGCGTTTGGTCCGGCCCAGCCAGGGGTCATCGCCATGGCCGCGTACAAACCACAAGCGGACCTGTTCCTCCGTCAACTGACCTCCATCCAGAATCAAACCGTGCCCAACTTCGTCTGCCTGATATCGGCGGATGGGGATCAGGAGGACGTGAGAAGGATGGTGCGGGATTCAGTCGGCAGTGATCCACGGTTTCAGGTCATCGGGTTCGACAACCGACTTGGATTTTATGGAAATTTCGAGCGCGTTCTCGGCCGGGTTCCTGATGATGCAGCGTGGGTTTCCCTCTCGGACCAGGATGACTACTGGTACCCGGAGAAACTCGAAAGGCTCCTTCCCCACCTCAGGGACCATGTGCTGGTCGCGGGTCAGGCACGTGTCGTGAGCAGCGCCGCTCCCGAGGTAGCAATAAGCGTGACCCGAAGGAAGAATGTCCCCTTGGATCACTTGATCATCCAAAATCAATTCACCGGCGGACAGACTGTATTCAGGCCCGAACTCCTGAAACTTGCACTCCCATTCCCGCGCTTCGATACCCTGAGTCAGGTTCACGATCACTGGTTAGCCGTCTGCGCTGCGGCAGTAGGGTCAGCGCATATTGTCGACGAGGTGCTGCAAGATTATGTGCAGCATACGCAGAACGCCCTAGGCGAGGTGGGCGGGCGCTGGAGTATCACCTCATCGTTCCGCCGGGTACGCGGGCTCGTCACAAGGTACGAGAAAAACTTCACCGTTCGGTCTGCACTCAACTTTTACCACCGGATGAGCTATGGCTGGCGATTCGCAATGCTCGCTGCACTGGAGGAACGACTCCCTTCGGATGGTGCATCTGATTGGGGTGCCCGCTCTGCCTTCGCTTCTGCCGGCAGGCGCGGTTCAACCTCCATGGCGCTGCTGCAGGGCGTACGGAGTGGTGCCGTTGCTCCAGGTTGCGCGGGAGAGTTCGTTGTAGGCGCACCGGCGGAGATAATCCGAAGGCTCAAGCGAAGCGTCCACCGCGGCTAATAACCGCAAGATTTTGCTCACACCTCACTTTTCGGGAAGATAAACTATGCGCGGGATAATTCTTGCCGGTGGAACCGGCTCACGACTCCATCCAATTACCCTCGGTATCAGCAAGCAGCTGATGCCCGTGTACGACAAGCCGATGATCTACTATCCGCTGTCCACGCTCATCCTGGCGGGCATCCGCGACATCCTCATCATCACCACGCCCCAGGATGCCGAGCAGTTCCGGCACCTGCTCGGTGACGGCAGCCAGTTCGGGGTCTCGCTGACCTACGTCCAGCAGCCCTCCCCGGACGGCCTGGCCCAGGCGTTCATCCTCGGCGCCGACCACATCGGGCAGGAAACCGTTGCCCTCGTCCTTGGCGACAACATCTTCTATGGACAGGGCATGGGCACCCAGCTCCGCCGTTTCGCGAACGTCGAAGGCGGCGCCGTGTTCGGCTACTGGGTCGCCGAGCCCTCGGCCTACGGTGTCGTCGAATTCGACGGCGACGGTACTGCCTTATCCCTCGAGGAGAAGCCGGAGAACCCTAAGAGCAACTACGCCGTACCGGGCCTCTACTTCTACGACAACGACGTCATTTCGATCGCCAAGGGGCTCAAGCCCTCACCCCGCGGCGAGCTCGAAATCACCGATATCAACAAGGCCTACCTCGAGGCCGGACGCCTCCAGGTGGAGATCCTCCCGCGCGGCACCGCCTGGCTCGATACCGGAACATTCGAATCCCTCAGCGACGCGTCGAACTTCATCCGAACCGTTGAGCACCGGCAGGGCCTGAAAATCGGTGCCCCTGAGGAGATCGCCTGGCGCCAGGGGTTCCTGAGCGACGACGACCTCCGGCGCCGCGCCGAGCCCCTCCTCAAAAGCGGCTACGGACGCTACCTCCTGGAGCTCCTGGCCCGGGGCAAGTAGGACCTGCCGGGAAGGATTCCTCGCCAACCGGGAAATCCGGTCGAACAGCAAAGAGCGCCTGCCGTCTCCGACGGCAGGCGCTCTTTGCTCTTGGCCCGCCGGACCACCGGCAGCCGGCGGGCCGTCACCGGATCCTTACTCGGACGGCTGCCACACCCGCAGCTTGTACAGCTTCGCTGCGCCCTCTTCATCCAGGAGCTCGACGGCTTCCGACGTGGCGAGGTCGGCGAGGCCCGGATAGTCATCGGTCGCTTCGCTCTCGGTGAGGTACTGGGTTCCAAAGTCCAAGGCGTAGGAGACCCGTTCAGCATGGATCGACTCACAGGCCTTCTCCGACTACGCAGCGTCATCGAGGCTCTTGGCAAGCGCCAGCGCGTCCGGCGTCGAAGTCCCGACCAGATGGTGGACGAGCACATCGCGGCCCGTTCGCGCGTAGCCGAGCGAACTGCCTTTCCACGGGCTGTTTGCGATGACCGCGTCTTTCGGAACCTGCTCATCCAGGCCGTCGATGAGCCGGAGATCGTCGGTGGACAGGATCGAGCTCGGTGAATCCCACACGTAGTGGATCTTCGCCCGGGACACGTATTCCCGCACCGCCCCGGGCTGGGAGGTGGCCGTCAGGAGGGCGGCGGTCACGGCCACGGCTTCCATGGCGGGCAAGCGCAAGCGAGACGAGGGGAAGCAGCGCGGCAAGCCGGTTGGTATCGGGGTACCAGATCCCCGCGAGGACGACCCGCAAGGGTCCGCGCTCCAGACTGGCATCCGCAAGGTACAAGTAGCCGATAATCACCAAACTGACGGTCAACCATGACGACCGACGGGAACGGGCCGCGCTGATGAGGCCGATCAGGCCGCCTTCTCCCGCAACAGCGCCCTGAACTTTCCAACCAGTGCCCGCAGAACCACCGGCAGGCTCAACACGAGGAGTGTGTTGGCACTGCTCATCTGCGACGAGGTGAGCCTCGCCAGGGCTCCGAGCAGGCCGACGTAGACCCGTGCCGGGGCTCCGACGATCGAGGCGCCCATCCGGCAGGCAAGTACCACGACCGCCAGCGCCGCGGGGAGGAGCACGACCGACAGTGTGTAGGGAAACAGCGGACCCCAGACCAGCAGCAGATTGAAGGAGGCCATGTAGCCCGCGGACAGGACGCCGGCCTCCAGAAGACCGACCATGCGCGGCCCCACCGCGACCCGGGCCATGAGAAGCGCCGCCAGCGGGCAGATGACGGCAGCCGCGACGGCGGTGACACCGAGCAGCAGCCAGAGGTTCCATTCAAGTCAGGCGGCCGATCCGGTCACGGCTGCCACGCCGGCGATGCCCACGGAGAACGCGGGCGCCAGGCCCAGCACGGTCAGCCGGCGGAATCCGAGTGCCAGGGCGATGACGGCGCCGGGACCGACCATGAGCGCTGTCGTCGTAGCCAGCACGGGAGCGGTAGTCCACCTGGACACAAAGGCTCCAAAAAGCGGCAGAAGACAATGACGCCTCCGCGGCGCCGGGGCGGGGCGGAGCGGCGCGCGCGGCCGGTCCGGGGTGGGCGGGGTCTAGCCCTGCCTCAGGCGTTCGACGACGGCGTCGACCGGGCCGTCCATCACGATACGCCCGTGCTCGAGCAGGACTCCGCGTTCGCAGATTTTCGCAACCATATCGAGATCGTGGCTGACGACGACAAGGGTCTTGCCCTCGTCGGCCAGCTCCCGGATCTTCGCCAGGCACTTCTTCTGGAACGGTTCATCACCGACTGCTAGGATCTCGTCGATCAGGAACACCTCGGGGTTCGTGTGCACCGCGACCGAAAAGGCCAGCCGCAGGTACATCCCCGAGGAGTAGAACTTCACCTCGGTATCGATGAACTGTCCGATCTCGGAAAACTCCACGATTGAGTCGAACTTCGCCTCGATTTCGGCCTCGGTCATGCCGAGGATCGCCCCATTGAGGTAGACGTTGTCACGGCCGCTGAGATCGTGGTGGAACCCGGCACCGACCTCGATCAGCCCGGCGACCCGCCCCCGCGTCCTGACGCTGCCGGTGTCGGGACGCATCACCCCGGAGATGTGCTTGAGCAGCGTTGACTTTCCCGACCCGTTGAAGCCGAGGAGTGCGACCGCTTCGCCCTCCTTGACCGTCAGGGAGACGTCGGTCAGGGCATGGAATTTCTCCGAGAGGTCGCCCTTGCGGCCTTTCATGAGCCAAACAAACGCCTCCTTCATGGAGCGGGTATGGCGCAACACGAATTCCTTGTTGATGCCGCGTATTTCAATGGCCGTTGACACAGTTACAGCTCCTGGGCGAAGCGGCCTTCAAGCCGCCGGAAGACAAGCTGGCCCGCAATCAGGGTCAGGGCGGAGATACCGAGTGCCACGGGGATCCACAGTGACAAAAGGTGCGGCGGGATCGGCTCCGCGCCGTCCGTCGTCGGAAGCCAGAAGGCGAAATGGAAAGTTTCGACCCCCACGGTGATGGGGTTCAACTGGTAGATCGAGAAGAAGGTTTCCCCGAGCTTGTCGCGGACCATCATCCAGGAGTACAGCACCGGCGAGGCCCAGGTCGCCACCATCAGCAGCATGTCCACGATGTTCTCCGCGTCGCGGAAGTAGACGTTGACCGCGCCGAACAGCAGCCCCAGCCCGATCGCCAGCATCGTCACGATGACGAACCCCGCGGCGGCCGCCGCGAGCTGGAGGATCGACGGGGACCAGCCCGTGAAGAGGCAGGCGACGACGAGGATCACGATCTGCGGCAGGAAGTGAACCCCGGACACCCAGATCGAGGCGACCGGGAACAGCTCCCGCGGCAGGTAGATCTTCTTGATCAGTCCACCGTTGGAGACGATGGCCCGGGACGCGTTGCCCAGGGCCTCGTTGAAGTAGTTGATCAGGACGATGCCAGCGAACAGGTAGATCGCGTAGTTCGGCAGGCCCCCCGGGTTGCGGGGGGACTGCTCGAGGCCGAGGAACACGCCCAACGCAATGTAGAAGACGATGAACTGGATTCCGGGCTTGACGTACGACCACAGGAGCCCGAGGACCGAACCGCGGTAGCGCACCCGCAGTTCCTTCTGGACGAGGAGTTTCAGGAGGAACCGGGACTGCACGACATCACGCAGGCCGTGACCGTATCCGGGGGTGACAAGTTCGGCGCTCATGCCCGCAGTGTCGGAATTGTCGGTTGCCGCACTCACTAGGCCTTTGTGTCCTGCCCGCTGGCCCCCGGGGACATCGCGTCGAAGGTCTTGCTCCATGCCTCGGGCGAAGTGAACTCGGGAAGTGCGTCCCGGTATTCCTCCGACAGCTCATCCCACCGGCTGAGCAGCTTCTGGTGCAGCGCCATGCTGCGGGCCAGCATCGACCTGAACTGCTCGTTGTCCCGCTTGTACCAGGACGCCCCCGACCCGTCGGCCGATGAGACGAGCGCGGAGTCGAGCTGGGAGAGCCGCCACCACCGGGCATCCATCGCTGCGACGGTTGCCTCGGGGCTCTCGAGGGCACCCGGGCGCGGCTTGCGCAGCTGCCGGAGGGCACCGGTTGCCGCCTTGACGAGCGCCGCGTTCATGTTCTTCGGCGGTGCCGGCTTGACGCCCCGCTTGGGAGGCTTGACCCGCCGGACGCCGGGGAAGGTGGCAATGTCCTTGCTGACCCGGGCGTCGTCGAAGGCGGCCCGGCGCATCCGGATCTCCGGCAGCTTCGTACCGATGGTGCGGTGCAGGTGCGACGGGCCGCTCAGGACGTCCTCAAGGGCGTCCAGGCGCAGCTCGACCGCGGAGTACTGCATGGAGAGCAGGTGACGGACGTCGACCATGAAGCTTTCGCGGGGCATCTTCCCGCCATGCTTGTAGGGCGAGTAGAGCATCGCCGCGACCCACCGGTTGCGCTGGTGGAAGTAGGCCTGCCAGTCGATCGTGTCGTCCTTGTCGGTCCACGGCATGTGCCACACCGCGGCGCCGGGCAGGGAGACCGTACGGTAGCCGTTCGCTTTGGCCCGGACGCCGTATTCCGCGTCATCCCACTTGATGAAAACGGGGAGGGCAAGGCCGATCTCCCGGACGATGCTGGTGGGGATCAGGCACATCCACCAGCCGTTGTAGTCCACATCGACCCGGCGGTGCATCCAGGGGGTGGTCCGCAGGTTGCTCGACGAGAAGTCGTGTGCCTCCCGCGTGGTGGAGACCGGGCCCCAGAAGTACCTGTACTCGTTGATCTCCTCGCCGAAGCTGTGGAGGACGGAGCGCTCGTACAGATTGAACATATGCCCACCGACAATGGTGGGATTGCGGGTGAAGTCGGCGAAGTTCGCGGCCCGCAGGACGCCTTCGGTCTCCACGAGCACGTCGTCGTCGAGGAGCATGACGTACTTGCTGCGGCCGTCCTTGACCGTCTCGTGCATACCGCGGGCGAAACCACCCGAGCCGCCGAGGTTGCCCTGTTCGAGCAGCTGGAACTTGTCGCCGAGGCGTGCGGCCGCCTCATCGAAGCCCGCCTCGTCGCGGACCTTCTGCGTGCCCTGGTCCGTGATGATCAGCCGGTCGAGGGATGCGAGCAACTCCTCCGACTCGGCGAAGGTCTTGAGGTGGCGGACGCAGTAGTCGGGCCGGTTGAAGGTGGTCACGGCGACGGACATCGTGCCCGGGACGAAGCCCTCGGGCTCGGGAACCGCCCACTCCGCGCGCTTGAGCGTCAGGTCCTCGTCGGAGGCGACGAGGTCGAACCAGTACCAGCCGCCGTCGCCGAAGGCGGTGATCGGAAGATCCACATTGACCGGGGATCCCGAGCCGGCCTGGACACTCTTCACGCGGTTGGAGCTGCCCCTGGCGCTCGAACGGTACACCACGACGGTCGCGTCGCCTTCGACCTCGACGATCAGGCGCACCGTCTTGACGTCCGTGTGCGCCCGCCAGTAGCTGGCCGGGAAGGCGTTGAAGTAGGTGCCCAGCGAGATGCGCCGGTGGGCCGGAAGGCGCAGCTGGCGGCGGTCGACGATGAAGTCCGAGCGCATCGTGCTGTGCTGGGCGACGATGGAGGTGGTTCCGGCGCCGGACCGCTCGTTGCGGCTCTGCTCCTCGACAACCCGCTGGGCGGCGTTGAAGTCGACGTAGAGCGGAAGGGTGTCGGTGTCACCGTCGGTGGGAAACACGACCCGGTGGACTGTCCGCCACGCTGTCTGGTCCGCTTCGTCCGTGGCTGATCGATCTACTGCCGGTGCAATGCTCATGCGTCAACTCCTCCGCTTTCAAGCGTTTCCCCGCTGGTGAAGTGCGGCTTGATCTTATTGTCGAACATGGTCAGGGCCGATCCGATGGCCATGTGCATGTCGAGATACTTGTAGGTTCCGAGGCGCCCGCCGAACAGCACCGAGTCCTCGGCCTTGGCCAGGTCACGGTAGGCGAGCATCTTGAGCCGGTCGTCCGCCGTGTTGACCGGGTAGTACGGCTCATCGCCGGTCTCGGCGAACCGGGAGAATTCGCGCATGATAAGCGTCTTCCCCGTCTGGTAGTTGCGCTCCGGGTGGAAGTGGCGGGGTTCGATGATCCGGGTGAAGGGTGTGTCGGCGTCGTTGTAGTTGACGACGGAGGTTCCCTGGAAGTCGCCCGTATCGAGGATCTCCTGCTCGAAGTCGATGGTGCGCCAGGACAGCTCGCCCTCGGCGTAGTCGAAGTACCTGTCGACGGGCCCGGTGTAGATGACGGGCACCTTGCCGACGAGTGCCTTCTTATTGAGCGGCTGCGACTCGTCGAAGAAGTCGGTGTCGAGGTGCACCGTGATGTTCGGGTGGTCCGCCATGCGCTCGATCCACGCGGTGTACCCGTCGGTGGGAAGGCCCTCGTACTTGTCGTTGAAGTAGCGGTTGTCGTAGTTGTAGCGCACCGGCAGCCGGGAGATGATGCCGGCGGGCAGGTCCTTCGGGTCGGTCTGCCACTGCTTGCCGGTGTAGTGCTTGATGAACGCCTCGTAGAGGGGCCGCCCGATCAGCTGAATGCCCTTGTCGTTGAGGTTCTGCGGGTCGGATCCGGCAAGCTCCCCGGCCTGTTCCTGGATCAGGGCCCGCGCCTCGTCCGGGGTGAAGTTGGCCCGGAAGAACTGGTTGATCGTCGCAAGGTTGATCGGCAGGGAGAACACCTCGCCGTTGTGCACCCCGTAGACCTTGTGGACGTAGTTGGTGAAGGTGGTGAACCGGTTGACATACTCCCAGACGCGCTCGTTCGAGGTGTGGAAGAGATGGGCGCCGTACTTGTGGACCTCGATGCCGGTTTCGGCGTCGCGCTCGCTGTATGCGTTGCCACCGATGTGGTGCCGCCGGTCAAGAACGGCCACCTTGAGGCCGAGCTCGGTGGCCGCTCGTTCAGCAATGGTCAGGCCGAAGAAGCCCGACCCAACGACGACAAGGTCAACGTTCACAAAGTCTCCTGGGTTAGTTTTTTGGCGGTGAAGGCTGCTTCCGCGCCGACTCTAGGCTACCCGAACCGGCCCCTGCCGACCGTATTGGGGCATGGACGGGGTTAGGGAGCGCCGCCCGTGCCGTGGTCGTGCAACGCTTCCGTACCGCTAGCTCGGGCCCTTCCGCCCGCCAAGCATCACGGCGGTTCAGGCTGCACTGTCCGGCTATCCATGAGGACACCCCGCAGCGCCCTACCAGCCGGCAGCGGCCAAAAATCGACTGCGGAACTCCGGCAGAAGGCTGCGCATGTAGGAAGCTGACACGTGGTTGTCGTCGATGTACACGCGGACTCCCCCGACAACTGCCGGACAGGTCTCGGGGCCACAGATCAGATCGGTGAAGTCCATCAGGCGGATGTTCGGCGCTTCGGCTTGGAGCACTTCAAACGGCGGAGTGTCGCTGAGGGTTTCCTTCCGCGGCGGAGCACAGGAGCCCGGAGCGTCATTCGCCTTCTCACTGCACACCGCCATGTTGACCTCGAACCGCGGATTGTCGCGTACCCCAATTACCTTGATGCCTGCGCGGGAAAATTCCTCGGCGACCCCGGCGAGTCCGGGAACGGCCTTGTCCTGGGGATCCGTCGGAGAGGCATTGGTAGCCATCACGAATACCAGATCAGGCTTTGTAGCGAGTACGTGCTCCCGGACGTGCATGTTGAAGTCCTCGCACTCAGCGGTCCGCACTCCTCCGAAGCCGAATGAACAGGCCCCCAGGAGGAACGAGCGGACGTTCCATCCCTCCTCCTTCGCCAACGGGCCTATCGCAGCGAGCCACTGCTGGGCATGTGAGTCACCCACCACGACTATGTCCCGGTCTGCCCCCTCTGTGACCTGCTGACGGCACTCGTCCTGAATCTGAGCAGCCATCGAAGAAGCTGGATCGCACGCATCGGGTAGGGTGGCCCACTCGTCCTGCAGGGAGGAAATGGCCGGGATGACGGGAGCCGCCGGATCGGCCCTGTTGACGAAACCCGGGACAAGGGTCATCGCTCCTGGATTGTTCGTGTCCGCCTGCGACTGCAGTTGCGCAGCCCTCGCCTGCAGGCTGCGCTCCCAAAGAGCCACGGGCGCAGCGACCAATCCGATGCAGGCCATGAGGACGAGAACAGCACGGCGCCGCCGTTTATCCGCCCAGGCCAATGCCCGCATCGGTCGCTCGACGAACCGCGTCGTCCCAGTTGCCAGAAGGAGCGAGATGGCGATGATGGCGAGGCCACCCCAGAAGCCAGCGCTTGGCCGGTCCCACCAGATCAGCCACAGGACCAGAACGGGCCAATGCCAGAGGTAAAGGGCATAGGAGAGATCCCCCATACGCATGAGCGGCTTCCAGGACAGGAGGCGGTCGACGCCCACAGGGCTGCCTGTTTGCCCTGCGAGGATGATAAGCGCCGCCGCGGCAAGCGGCCACAGGGCGACGTAGCCGGGGAACTGACCCTGGACGTCGAGGATGAATCCACCGCTGAGCATCGCGGCCATGCCCGCCCAGCCGGCAACCACGCGGATCTTCCGGTGCAGCTTGACGTAGGGCAACGCCAGCGCAATGAGGGTACCGAGGGCGAACTCCCACAAGCGTGCCCGGGTGTCAAAGTAGGCATACGCCTGATTTGTAGAGGTTTCGTAGATGGAGAAACCAAAGGACCCTAGGAACAGCCCACCGAAAACAAGGAGTACAACTCCGCGGAACCGAAGCCGAAGCGCGGTTGCAGCCGCGGCGCTGAACGCGAAGAGGAGTGGCCAGAGGATGAACACCTGGCCCTGGACCGAGAGCGACCAGAAATGCTGGAACGGGCTGGCGAGACTGTCATCAGTGGCGTAGTAGTCAACTGCCTCGAAGGCAAGGAGCCAGTTTTCGTAGTACAGGAGCGACGCCCAGGCCTGGTCGAGTACCGCGATCCACCGGGACTGCGGAACGATGACCGCACTAAGGGCCAGGGTTGCGAGAATCACTACCACGGCCGGGGGAAGAAGCCGTTTGAATTGGTGCAGCCAGTGCCGCGTCAAGTCCAGCGGTCGACCTGTGTCGACCTTGCGGCTGAAGGAGAGAGTCAGGAGGAAGGCGGAAATCAGGAGGAAGATGTCCACCCCGCCCGAGACGCGGCCGAACCAGATGTGGTAGGCCACCACCATGAGTACTGCGATGGCCCGAAGGCCCTGCACTTCCGGTCTGAATCGGCGGTCTTCGGTTCTTCCAGAGCGCGGCTCGGGGACTTTTGCCGTTCCGGTCAGCAGGAACGCGCCGCTCATTGAGCGACTCGCTCGTTTGCTGCACGCGTGCGCGCTAGGGCCGCCCTGTACCTCACCATGCCGTTGCATTCATGAAGTGGTCCCCACTGCGACTCATTGTCCCCATGCCCGGAAGCAGTGCTGGTATCCGTTCGATGAGAGACACCTCACCCTTCACTCCGACCTGACGTGAGGGTGTTTTGCACTCCGCGGCATCCGCCCTATGTTTTTCAACGCATTCCAGCATGTCGTTGACTAAATCCGTCTCAACAACAGACGCTCCGGCTCTCACGATAGACACGTTCGAAGATTCTACCTGCCTGGGAATGCCTGCCTGCGCAGCGCGGCGACTCCAAAGCCGGCGAAGTGCGCGGGAACCGGATGGATTCGGACGACATCTTCTCGAGCGGCTCACCCATCGGGGCGGAGGACGGTCAGTAGCCAATTGCTGGCGGGTTGTTCACAACGGCGGGCTGCATCGGTCTGCGCACCGGCAGGCAGCCTAGTGTTTGACCGGGTCCAAACCGAGCTTCCAGAAGGCGTTCAATGGAGTTGCATATCACACTGGCCTCAGCGACCCTGCCAACAATCCCAGCCCGGGAGATTGTTGTCGACACTGAGGAAATTCCTACCGGCGCCGCGCTTCAACGAAGACTCCTGGCAGATGGAGTGCCCGGCCCGATGATGGTTGGAGGTACGCCCCTCTCGGCGCTGACTCCTCATGCCTTCCCTCTCAAGGACGGGGCGGTGATCACATTTGGCGCTCACGTCCCAAGACCTGCGGCAGACCACCCCGGGATGTTCTTCGTGGTCCATACTGGACCCGACTCCGGGCAGGTTATCCCCCTGAATCGAGGCACCTACTGTATTGGCCGAGTTAATGCCGACATCTGCTTGTCGGATCCGGAACTTTCACGACGCCATGCCAGTCTCGCTGTGTCCGAGAACAGCATCCGATTGCGGGACGAGCATTCGACGAACGGGACCTTCGTCGATGGGCAGCGGATTTCGAGCTCCACCATCACTACACGCTCCGAGATACTGCTTGGCGCAAGCGTCTGCAGGATTCACCTCCCCGATGGCTCACAGTGGCTCCCTGCCCGGCAGGCCGAGGCCTTCGAACCACTCCCTGTGGGTGCGGATCCACCCGGCAGCTATCCGGGCGCACTACTTCTGAGCGCCCTCTTTTCCTTGATCTTTGCAGTGGGCCTGGGGCTCGTTACTGGAAGATGGTTTTTCCTCGCCTTTGGAGTCCTGACAGCCGTCAGCGTGGCGATCCCCCTCGTCGGATGGGGAAAAAGAAGGAGGAAATACAGCCTCGCACTAGAAGAGGCAGCAAGAGAGGACCACAGCCGGCGCCGGCGGGCAGCGCCCGACAATGGGCAAGTTGCCCTCAGCGTGGTGCATGCCCTGAAGCAACGCGCCCTGCTTCCACCGGGAGACTTCTCCTTCCCGCCCAACGCCGTCCATATAAGGCTCGGTACAGCAGACCTGCCCTTACACATCGCTCCCATGGATGGATCGAACGCCACCTCCGTACCGGTGTTGCGCCGAACCCCGGTCCTTGTTGCGCTCCCAATCTCTGGGATGCCGGACGACACGGCGCGGGACATCTCCTTCAGGGGAACTGATGCGGCAGTCAGGAGGACTGCACGGGCACTCCTCTTGCAGCTGGCCTACAACTCCCGCTCCGTTCCGATCGTTTGCTGGGGAGATGAGCAGGACCTTCTACTGCCCGCTAGATTCCTCCCGAATGTGAAGCTGGTGAAGCACCAGGACGTATTGGACGAGCTAATCGAGCACGATGCAGTTCGTATAGTCTTCCAATTCGGTGCCCTGGGCCCATTGGTGCAGTCCAACACGGTCAACGTGCTTCGCTTCGCTCGAGCCCATTGTGATTCCGGGGAAATCGTCGAAGTATCTCCCACGGGCGGACGGGCTCAACTTCAGGGGGAGGAACTGTTCTTCTCGCCCGACGGCGTCGGCAGTGCGGCCTTCGAGCGGACGGCCCGGGCACTGGGGCTCACGACTCAGCCGACCGAGAAACCGAGGATCAGGGCGGACGCGGACCGGTTCGACGAACCACCAGCTAGCGTGGATTTTTGGGTCACGACTCCCGGCCAAAATCAGCCGCTGATGGAATCGGACAGTGTGAAATGGCATCACCGCGCACCGGTGAACCAGCTTCGCACGCAGATAGGAGCCACCAGCAGGCATCCGGTCGAATTCGACCTCGTTCGAGATGGGCCTCACCTGCTCGTCGCCGGGACGACGGGGTCGGGCAAGTCAGAATTCCTTCGAAGCTTCGTCCTTGGACTGGCCTCAAACTACTCCCCGGAAAGACTGGCCTTCCTTCTTATCGACTACAAGGGCGGGTCCGGACTCGCCGACCTCAGCGGGCTCCCTCACACAGCGGGAACTCTGACCGATCTGTCAGCAGAATCGACATCCCGTTTCCTGACTTCCCTTCGCGCAGAACTACGGCGAAGGGAAGCCCTTTGTGCATTGCATCAGGCGGAGGACCTGCAATCCCTGTACCAAAAGGACTCCCGGTTGTGCCCGCCGCGCCTGGTCGTTGTCATCGATGAACTGAAGGCGCTGAGTGATGAAGTGCCTTCAGCAATTGGACGCCTCATAGAGATCGGCTCGCTTGGTCGATCATTCGGTGTCCATCTTGTACTCGCTACTCAGCGCCCCCAAGGCACCGTCACACCGGATCTTCGCGCCAACATCACGTCCTGCGTTCTCTTCCGAGTGCAGACAGTTCTCGAATCCCAGGATCTTCTCGATTCTTCTGTTGCTGCCGCGATTTCCGTGTCACGTCCGGGTCGCGCCTACCTCCGGGTCGCCTCACGGCCCCCGGTGTGCTTTCAGGCCTCGTCAACTTCCATTTCACCATTCCCGACACAGCCAATGCAGGAGGAGCGCATTGGCTGGACTGACCTGCGCGGATACCTCCGACCGGTGTCGGCCGGCACGGAGGTCCCCATCACGCCGGAGGGCCCCGGCCGCACGTACGCCCAGCAAACCCCTCTGCGAATGGCCGTCGGGCGTTTGGCGGAAGGAGCGAGGGCACAGGGATATGCCCTCCCCCAAAGACCGGTGTTGCCTCCACTTCCCCGGACCTTGGCCGGGGATGACCGTTTCCTGCCCACACGTCCATCCAATTGGAGGAAAGGAAGGGGTGCACAACTGGATCCAGAGATTTCGCTTGGTTTGATGGATCTGCCCGCCGATCAGGATCAACAACCGCTTCGATGGTGGCCCGCCCGCGACTCCCATCTTGCCGTAGTTGGACTTCCCGGATCCGGTGGTGCTCAGGTGCTACAGCACACGGTCAGCACTCTGCTTCTGATGGACCCAGACGTTCACGTCTATCTACTCGACGGAGACTTAAGCCTGGAATTTCTCTCGCAAGCTCCGCAGGTCGGCGCCTATGTTCATCCTTGGGAGACAAAACGCGCAGCCCGGGTCCTTGAACGCATCGCAGGAAATTTCGTGACAACCCGTGCACCGACCGGCCAACAACTCCCAACGATTCTGCTTGCAGTGTCAGCATGGGGTCATTGGTCCGACCGATTCCGTAATGGCCGATTCGCCCGTGCCGAGGAGGATCTTCAGTCAATCGCCCGGACACCCAGCCCGGCGGCGCTGATTCTGACCGGAGACCGCGAGCTGATCACGTCGCGGTTTTTCTCCCTCCTGCCGAACCGCGTCTACCTGACCTTCGGCGCTCAGCAGGAAACCCGCATGTCCTGGCCGCCCATGCCTGAGATGGACAACGTCCCTGGGCGCGGGTTTGCACAGGGGCCTGTTGCCGGTGCACGGCCGGGAGCCATTTGCCAGCTCGTCGTAAATCCGAACCCGGTGCCGCCCGTTCCGGACAAGCCCTCCACCTCCCCGGTCCACGTGCTCCCGCTTCCGTCCCTGGTTGAGGCGCGCGCACTCTCGCCCTGCCCAAAAAGCATCAGGGGTCCCGACGCCACCGGGTTTGCGATAGGGCTCTCCGGCGATGAGCTGGAGCAGTACTACGTCGATCTTTCTCCGGGCACGGCTTTCCTGGCTCTCGGGCCTCGTTCATCCGGGAAGACCAACCTGGTGTGGATGTTCGCTTGGGCCGCGGGTCTCCACCCAAGCCAGCGTCAGGCGGTCATCCACCGAGGCCAGGGCGCCGAAAACGCCGCCCGGTTCTGGCGATCGTTCCTCTTGAGACCATCTGCACGGCAGGATGCAGAGCGGAATATCCTCCTGATAGACGATGTCGATAATCTGCCGGACGATGTCCAGTTGGGTCTTGTCGATACGGTGGCCCAAGGTTCAGCGGCAGTCGTCACGGCTCAAGGCGGGCCCAGTCTCTTGTCGCGAGTTCCGCTCGCCGCCCGCGCACGAAGCACCGGAACGGGCATCATCCTTCGGCCGCGCCCGCCTGCCGACGGAGACTTTTTTGGCTTACGGTTCGACATCACTGAGTCACCCCCCTTGGGACGGGGACTTGTCTGCGGGCGGGGCGAAGCTACAGAGGTCCAATTGGCGCGGTGCCCTGAGGATTTACGCGCTCATTGAGGACGCGCTCGGAGAATAGCGCGACGGCGGAAACCGAACCCGCGGCTACAGGACCTTTCGGTCCCCAGTCACCCGGACGGTAAAGGAGAGCACGGGACGGGTGAACAGGGTGATCAGCACTGCCGCGCCCGGCACCAGCATGGCCAGGCCGATCAGCACCGACCCGTTGGAGAGGAACGACACCGAGAGGATGACAAGGAACAACTGAATCACCAGCGCCGCCGACCGCGGCCACCGGAATCCCCTCCACAGCGCACGGGCCAGCACCACCAGCCACACCGCCAGCAGGATCAGGAACACCGCCAGAAACACGGATCCGCCGACGGACACCAGGTCCCCCATGGCCAGGCTGCCCAGGAAAATGGCGCCGAGGCCGAGGAAGGCGAGAGCCTGGAGCAGGAGGATGACTGCGATGACGGTGACACCGGGCGGACGGACAGACGGGGTTGGCTCGGGAGGTCTTGACACACTGGCACCCTACCGGAGATAGTTCCAGTACGGCCAAGACCGGACCCCTCCCGCACCCTCTTGTGACCTAAACCTCATCTGTCAGAGCAACTCCCGGTGCATCAGCCCTTGTTTACCGGAACGTAACGTGACAGCCTTGATCTGAGATAAAAGCGGGGGCCGCATACGGCCCCTTTACTATGAGGGCTCTCGTGAATGTTTTCACAAGATGAGGGCTATAGGAGAAAGTGGTCAGCATGGATTGGCGTAGCCGCGCTGCATGTCTGGATAAGGACCCGGAGTTGTTCTTCCCGGTCGGAAATACCGGGCCGGCGCTTCTTCAGATCGAAGAGGCCAAGAGCGTCTGCCGTCGCTGCCCCGTCATCGACACCTGCCTTCAGTGGGCAATCGAGTCCGGACAGGACGCAGGCGTCTGGGGCGGACTGAGCGAAGACGAGCGCCGCGCGCTCAAGCGCCGGGCGGCCCGCGCCCGCCGCGCCTCATAACCGGCAGGCATTCAGCCGCACAAATGCAGGAGGGCCGCCCGCGGGCGGCCCTCCTGCATTTAATCCCCGGCCGTGCCGGGGATTCCGCCGGCACCGCCGGCTCAGGCGCCTCGGTCGCTGCGAAGGCCCATTTCGAGGTGCACCGTGGTGCCGCCGCCCTCCCGCGCACTCCACTCGATGGTTCCGCCGAGTTCGCTGTTCACCAGCGTGCGCACGATCTGCAGGCCCAGGCCCTGGGTGTGGTCCCCGGGGGGAAGACCCACGCCGTCGTCGGCGATTGTGACATCCAGCAGCTCCTCCCCATCCCGCCCGGTCCGCCGGTTGGCCTCGAGCCACACGGTGCCGCTGCGGTGGGCCAGTCCGTGCTCGACGGCGTTTGTGACAAGTTCATTGATCACCAGTGCCAGCGGCGTGGCGAAATCGCTGGGCAGCTCCCCGAACCTGCCGCTGCGCTCGGTGCGCACCGCGTGCGACGGCGATGCGACCTCCGCCGAGAGCCGGAACTGCCGGGCGATGAGCTCATCGAAGTCCACGCTCTGCGCGAGTCCCTGCGAGAGGGTTTCATGCACCAGGGCGATCGTCGAGACGCGGCGCATGGCCTGTTCGAGGCCCTGCTTCGCCTCCTCGCTGACCATCCGGCGCGACTGCATCCGCAGGAGGGCCGCGACGGTCTGCAGGTTGTTTTTGACCCGGTGGTGGATCTCGCGGATGGTGGCGTCCTTGGAGACAAGTTCCATCTCCCGCCGCCGCAGTTCGGAGACGTCCCGCACCAGCACGAGCGCCCCGAAACGGTCCTTTTCGTCCCGCAGCGGGATGGCCCGCAGGGAGAGGCTGACGCCGCGCGAACTGATCTCCGTGCGCCAGGGCATCCGGCCGGTCACAACGAGCGGCAGGGTCTCATCGACCATCCGGCGGTCCTTCAGCAGCGGAGTCGTGATCTCGGCAAGGGACCGCCCCTCGAGGGTTTCGACGTCTCCGAGGCGCCGGAACGCCGACACCCCGTTGGGGCTCGCATATTCGACGACCCCGTCGACGTCGAGGCGGATCAGGCCGTCACCGACGCGGGGAGCGCCACGCCGGGAGCCCGTCGGCGTCGCGAAGTCCGGCCAGAGACCAAGGGTTCCCATCCGCAGCAGATCCTGCGCACACTGCCGGTAGGTGAGCTCGAGCCGGGAGGGCATCCGCGGGGTTGAGGTATCCATATGGGTCGTGACAATGGCAAGGGTCCGGCCGTTGCGCACCATCGGAACCGCCTCAACGCGCCTCGAAACCTCCGCGCCGCGCTCGGCGTCCGGGGTGCGTTCGATGCGCTGGCTTTCCCATGCCCGGTTCACCAGCGGAAGCAGGTCGGCCCGGATCCGTTCCCCCACGAAATCGGTGTGGAAGACGGTGTGCGAGGTGGACGGGCGGGCATGCGCGAGCGCAACGTAGCCTCCGTCGTCGAGCGGAAACCACAGGGCCAGGTCGGCGAACGCGAGGTCCGCGACCATCTGCCAGTCCCCCACCAGAAGGTGCAGCCACTCCGCGTCCCCCGGCGCGAAGCCCTTGTAGTCCCGGATCGGGTCCGTGAAGATCGCCATGAACGTCCTTCTTCGTCAGCGCACGATGGAGCGCAGCAGGCGAAGCGCCACCGACAGCGAGGAAATATCGTCCTGTTCGAGGCTGTTGACCTCGTCGAACATGTTCCGGGCCCGGGCCAGCTGGTCGGCGTTCTGGGCCTCCCATTCCTGCAGGCGGGCCATCGGCTCGCCTCCGCGGAGCATCTCCGAGGCTTTGAGCACCGCCACGGTGATGTCGGCAACGGTGGAGTAGAGATCGTCACGCAGTGCGGCCCGGGCCAGCGCCTGCCAGCGGTCCTTACGGGGAAGGTGGGTGATCCGCTCAAGGAGGTTGTCCACGTCGAAGTAGTCGTAGACGGCGTAGTACACGCGGGCGATGTCCTCCACCGGCTCGTCGACCCGCCGGGTGCTGAACGCGATATCGAGCAGGGCAAACGATTCGAACTGCTCGGCCCAGGTCGAGACGATGGACTCGGGCAGCCCCCGCTCGTGGGCGACGTCCGCCCACTTCCGGACGCGCTCCAGGTCCCCGCCGCGGACGAAGGACGAGAGCCGGGACCGCAGCGGGTCGATGAGGGGCTTGAACGCCGCGACGCTCTCTTCGACAGTGGTTCCGGCTTCGACGTGGTTCACGAACCAGCGCACGGCCCGGTCGAGCAGGCGCCGCAGGTCGAGGTGGACCTCGCACCAGTGCTCGGTCGGGAAGTCGGCGGGAAGCGCCTCAAGCGCGGTGACAATCGAATCGAGCTCGTAGATCTCGCGCAGGGCGACGAAGGCGCGGGCGACGTCGGATTCGGAGACCGAGGTTTCCTCCATGACGCGGAACGCGAAGGTGATCCCACCCATGTTGACCATGTCGTTCGCGACCGTCGTCGCGATGATCTCCCGGCGCAGCGGGTGGGTGTCAAGCAGGTCCCCGAAGCGCTCCACCAGCTGGTGGGGGAAGTACCGGCGCAGGGTTCCGGAGAACCAGGGGTCATCGGGCAGGTCGCTGCGGGTGAGCGCCTTGGCCAGCTCGATCTTGGCGTAGGCCGCGAGCACCGACAGCTCGGGGGAGGTCAATCCCTTTCCGGTGTCGATGCGCGCCCGCAGCGCCTTCGTGGTGGGCAGGGCCTCAAGGCCCCGGTCCAGGTCGGCGTGGGTTTCGAGCCAGTCCATCAGGCGCTCGAAGCTGGGGCTCCATTCGATGATCCGCTGCCGGTCGTTGAGCAGCAGCACATTCTGGTCGATGTTGTCGCGCAGCACGAGCTCGCTGACCTCATCTGTCATGGAGTGCAGGAAGCCGGGGCGCTCTTCCGCCGTCATCCTTCCCAGTTTCACCATGCGGTCCACGAAGATCTTGATGTTGACCTCGTGGTCGGAGCAGTCCACCCCGGCCGAGTTGTCGATCGCGTCGGTGTTGAGCACCACGCCGTTCAGCGCGGCCTCGATCCGTCCGCGCTGGGTCATGCCGAGGTTGCCGCCCTCCCCGACCACCTTGACCCGCAGATCGCTGCCGTTGATCCGGATCGCGTCGTTGGCGCGGTCCCCGACCTCGGCGTTGGTCTCGGCCGAGGACTTCACGTAGGTGCCGATGCCGCCGTTGTAGAGCAGGTCGACCGGCGCGCTGAGGATGGCCTTGAGCAGTTCGGGCGGGCTCAGGGTGGTCACGGAGTCCTCGAGGCCCAGGACGGCCCGGACCTGCTGGGACACCGGGATCGACTTGGACTGCCGCGGGTAGATCCCGCCGCCCGCGCTGAGCAGCGAGGCGTCGTAGTCCTCCCAGCTGGAGCGCGGCAGCTCGAAGAGCCGCCGGCGCTCGGCGTGGGAGGCCGCCGGATCCGGGTTGGGGTCGAGGAAGATGTGCCGGTGGTCGAACGCCGCCACGAGCTTGATGTGCTCGGAGAGGAGCATCCCGTTGCCGAAGACGTCGCCGCTCATGTCGCCGACCCCGACGACCGTGAAGTCCTGCGTCTGGGTGTCGAGGTCGAATTCGCTGAAGTGCCGCTTGACCGACTCCCACGCGCCGCGGGCCGTGATGCCCATCGCCTTGTGGTCGTAACCCACCGAGCCGCCCGAGGCGAACGCGTCGCCGAGCCAGAATCCGTACTCGGCCGACAGCCCGTTGGCGATGTCGGAGAAGGACGCCGTGCCCTTGTCCGCCGCCACCACGAGGTAGGAGTCATCGCCGTCGTGGCGCACCACCCGCTCGGGGGTCACCACCGTCTCCCTGCCATCGACGGTGACGAGGTTGTCGGTGATGTCCAGGAGGGCGCGGATGAAGGTGCGGTAGCTCTCCGTCCCCTCGGCCAGCCAGGCGGCCCGGTCCACCGTGGGGTCGGGAAGCTGCTTGGGGAAGAAGCCACCCTTGGCCCCGGTGGGCACGATCACGGCGTTCTTGACGGTCTGGGCCTTCACCAGCCCGAGCACCTCGGTGCGGAAGTCCTCGCGGCGGTCGGACCAGCGGAGCCCCCCGCGGGCAATCTCGCCGAAGCGCAGGTGGACGCCCTCCACCTGCGGGGAGTACACCCAGATTTCGAACTTCGGCCGGGGGAACGGCGCCCCATCGATCGAGGGGGTGTCGAGCTTGAAGCTGACGTGCCGCTTGTTCTGGAAGTAGTTCGTGCGCAGGGTCGCACCGATGAGGTTGGCGAAGGTCCGCAGGACCCGGTCGGCATCGAGGGTGACGACGCGTTCGAGTCCCTCGGTGAGGGCTCCGCGGGCGGCCTCGGCCGCCGCCTCCCGGTCGGAGTCGAGATCCGGGTCGAACCGGGCTTCAAACAGCGCGACGAGCGCGCGGGCCACGGCGGCGTTGCGCAGCAGCGTGTCCGCGACGAAGCCGTAGGAGTTGGCGTTGCCGAGCTGGCGCATGTACTTGGCGTAGCTGCGCAGGATCAGCACCTGGCGCCAGCTGAAATGCTCGCGCACCACGAGGCGGTCGAAGGTGTCGGACTCGCTGGCGCCCACGACCGCGGCCGCGAAAGCGTCCTTGAGCAGGTCGGCCGTGTCGAGTGGACTGATGCCGGCCGGGTACCTCAGGCCGAGGTCGTACAGGAAGTACTGCTGCCCGTCGGCGCGTTCGATCTCGAAGGGCCGCTCGTCGAGGACCTCGAGGCCGAGGTTGTGGAGGAACGGCAGGATCTGGGTGAGGCTCTTCGGTTCGGTGAGGTAGAGCTTCAGCCGTGCGTCCTCCTCGGCGCCGGGGCGCTGGGGAACGTAGACATGCATGCCGGGCGCACCGGAGCCGGGGTCGAGGGCCTCGAAGCGGCCGATGTCCTCGAGGGCATCCTCCACCTCGTAGTCGACCCGGTAGCCGGCCGGGAACGCCTCGCCCCAGAGCCCGGACAGGCGTTCGGCTTCCTCATGGTCGAACGTGTCCCGGGCGACCTCGGCGATGCCCTCGGCCCAGGACCGGGCGGCCCGCACGAGCCGCTCCTCCAGCTCCGCACTGTCGACCTCTTGGACCTCCCCGCCGCGGGCCAGCCGGATGCGGAAGAACAGCCTCGCGAGGGCGGACTCACTGACGCGGGCTTCGAAGTCGATCGAGTCGGCGTGGAAGGTGGTGCGCAGCTCCTCCTCGATCCGGAGCCGGACGCTCGTGGTGTACCGGTCGCGGGGAAGGTAGACCAGCGCCGACATGAACCGTCCGTAGACGTCGGGGCGGAGGAACAGCCGGGTCTTGCGGCGTTCCTGGAGGCGGAGGATTCCCATGGCCGTGTGAACCAGGTCCTGGACCTCGATCTGGAACAGCTCATCGCGCGGGTAGGTCTCGGCGATCGAGAGCAGGTCCTTGCCGGAGTGGGAGTCGGAGGGGAACCCGCAGAGCCCGAGCATCTCGGTGACCTTGTCCCGGACGATCGGCACGTTCTTGACCGACCCCGTGTACGCGCTGGTCGCGAAGAGCCCGATGAAGCGGCGCTCCCCGTTGACGTTGCCCTGGGCGTCGAAGCTCTTGATTCCGATGTAGTCAAGGTAGGCGGCGCGGTGCACGGTGGAGCGCGAGTTGGCCTTGGTGATCACCAGGGCGCGCTTCTCGCGCGCCTTGGCACGGCCCGCCGTGGTGAGGTGCTGGATCCGCCGGTCCGCATCGGTGTCACGGAGCAGTCCGAGGCCGCTGCCGCGGCGGACGGCGAGGGCGTCGAGGCCGTCCTCGACGACGAGGTCGTACTCCTTGTAGCCGAGGAAAGTGAAGTTGCCGTCGTCGAGCCACCTCAGCAGTTCCTGGGCCTGGCGCAGGTCCGGAATCGACGATGGGTCGGCGACCTCGTCCAGGGAATCGGCGATGCCCTGGACCTTGCCGCGCATGGCTGGCCAGTCGTGAACGGCGGCACGGACGTCGGCGAGGACCTTGTGGAGGCCGCCAACGAGTGCGCCGCGCGCCCGCTCATCGGGGACCCTGCTGATCTCGATCGACATCCAGGATTCGATGGATGAGGCACCGGGAATCAGGTGCGAGATGTCGGGAAGCGCCGCGGTGTCTCCGCTGGAGGATCCGGCGGTGGAGGGGACCCGTTGGAGGCCGAGCAGGGCGTGGGATGCGTCATCGCGCGCTGCCACGAAGGTGGGGTGGACCACCAGGCGGATGGCGCACTCCTGCCGGACCAGTTCGGCGGTGACTGAATCGACGAGGAAAGGCATGTCGTCGGTGACGATGGCGACGATGCTGACATCGCCCTGGTCGAAGACCTCGATCACGGGCATCCCGGCGGGCCGCACCTCGGCGAGCCGGCGGTGGGTCAGCGCGCGGTCATGCAGTACTGAACCGCTGTAGGCGTCGGCGTCCTCCCCTGCGAGGTGTTCATAGTAGTGCTCAATGAAGTCCTCGAGCGACGTGTCTGAACTGGACTGATCCGTGACGCTGGATCCAGACGACATGAAAAACGCCTCCGTAACGAGATGAAAGACCGCCCCTTCGCGGCCCCTTACCTTGGAAGCCTAACGGGCATCCACGAAAACTTCACTTCGTTGGAGCTCCGTCCAATCCTCCGGCGCGGACGTTGTTCAACCGCCACATCGACAAGGCCCGCGATCGCCCTCCGCAGGGCCGACGCGGGGGCGGTTTCCGCAAGCACCGAACCCGCCAGCAGCGCCTCGTCCGCCGCCTCGAAATCGGCGGGCAGGAAGGCGCCGATGGGGGTACCGGGCCCGAACCGCTCCCAGGCCTCCCGCAGCTGGTCCTCCGGCGAGCGCCCGACGGCCCCGGCACGGACCTTGTTGAGCACAACCTTCGGCGTGGCCGTGGGCACGGCCTCCGCGAGGACCGCCAGGGAGCGCACGAGCCGCGGGACACCGATGGCGTCCGCCGCGCCGACGGCGAAAACCGAGTCGGCTGTTGCGAGGCAGCGCAGTGCCGCTCCATTGCGGCGGGGCGCCACGGTGTCGAAGCTGAGCTCCTCATCCGCCTCGAGGCAGAACCCGCAGTCGACGATCGTGACGTCCGCAGCCGCGCGGGCGCAGTCGAGAACCCGGGCCAGGGCCGCCGGCCGGATCTCGGGCCAGCGGTCGGGCCGCGTCAGCCCCGTCAGGACCCCCAGCCTCCCGCCCCCGACGGCGACCGTGGACACCGCCCGGTGGAGGCTTTCCGGGTCGAGGCTGCCCTGATCGGCAAGCCGGCAGGCCTGCGCCAGGCCGGCGGATTCATCGAGGAGGCCCAGGAAGGCCGCCACGCTGGCCCCGTAGGTGTCGGCGTCGATCAGCAGGACGCTGGAGCCGGCCGCGGCCAGTTCCGCCGCCATGTTCACCGCGACCGTGGTGCGGCCCGGGGCGCCCGTCGGTCCCCACACGGCGGTGACGGTTCCGCCGCCGGGACGCCGGGGAGCCGGCTCCGGGGAAGCCTCGACCGGCCGCAGGGCGGCGGCCGGATCCGCGTAGGCGCCCGGACCGGGCCGGCCTGCCGCCTCGGTCAGGCTGTGAACGGCCGCCACCAGAAGGTCGGCCAGCGGGGCCGCGGCGATGCCGGGAGGCGCGTTGAGCACACCGGGCATCCCGGCGTCCGCGGCCGGCTCCGCCTCCCCTGCGAGCACCACGACGGCGATGCCGGCCCCCCGCAGCCGCTCCAGCAGGGAGACCGTCAGGTCTCCCGTCCCAGGCGAGAGGATCGCCGCCCGGGCAAGTCCGGCCTGGCCCGCCGCCAGCAGTTCGGCCATCCCTTCGCACCGGCGCACCACGGTCACCGGACCGTGGAGCTCCTCCAATCCGGTGACGTACTCCCCCGCCGCCGGGCCGACGGTGATAACGGGAATGACCGCGCCACTCACGGTCCTCCCCGGGGGTTCAGCACCACGGCGATCTTCGCTTCGTTCGACAGTGCGTTCAGGAGGTCCGGCATGGCCCCGTCGGCCACCAGCACATAGACCCGGGATGGGGAGCCGGCACCCAGGGCGGATTCGCCGACCACGATTTCGGAGACCTCCGCTCCCTCAAGCAGGAGCCGCGGCGGCTCGAACCGGGACCCCTGCCCGGGGGCGGCCCCCGGCAGTGCCACCCAGACATCCACCCGGGCGCCGGCCTCGGTGCCCGCCGGGAGCGGGTCCTCCACCGGAAGGCCCACGGGTTTCCGGTCGAGTTCATCCGGGCGGCCGACGGCGGCCGCGGGCACCAGTTCGCCCTCCCGGACGAGCCGGGTGATCACCGCATCCTCGGGCAGGTCGGCGGAGGCCCTGAGATACTCCTTCTCCGAACTGCCCAGCCGCACGGCGACCGTGACGAGGTCCCCGGACTCCAGGCGGGCGCCCACGGGAAGCTCGGTGCGGGCGGCCAGGACCTCGGTGGTGCGGTCCAGGCTGCCGACCAGGGCCACCACTCCGGCGGTCGATGCGAGGACGAGCAGCAGCCCGACCAGTAGCCTCGGGTCCCGCCAGGACGGCCTGCCGATCCGCGGCGCGGGGGCATTCGGAACCGTCCGGCTGGCGTCTACGCTCATGAAGCTTCCTCCGTACGTCGGAGTACTCCCGGGCACCGGCGGAAGGGACGCCGGTGGTCCTGCCATTGTTGTGCAGGCGGGACGCAAAATAAACCATCCGTTTTCGGGCCGGGCCGAATCTGTGGACAACCCGTTCACCAGCGCCCGCGGAGTGACAGAATTGAGGCACGTCCGGCCGAGGGCCGGCGGAGTGCGGACGGAGCGTTCGTGGAGGTTGGACAGGGCAGAGGAAGAGGTGTGTGTGGCTGAGAAACGGTTCCTGACCCTCGCCGACGTTGCGGAGGTGCTCAACATCAGCTCCTCGCAGACCTACGCCCTCGTCCGCTCGGGGGAGCTTCCGGCCATCCAGGTGGGCGGGCGCGGGCAGTGGCGCGTGGAGGCGCGGGTCCTCGAGGACTATATCGCCGAGGCCTACAAGAGGTCCGCTGCCTCCCTGCGCGGAAGTGCCGATCCGGTCAACAACGCCTGAGGGTCCGTGGGTCAGGGGTCCGAGGCCACCGCGGAGACCGCAGCGAAGGGCAGCGCCAAGACGCCCCGGACGTTCGCCATCCTGCGGTGTTCGCCCGGTGGCACCAGGGCCAGCTCGAAGAAATCCGCCCCTACCCTGTCCATCATGCCCTCGTGAACGGTGGGCGGCGACCCGGCGTGGACGCTGACATAGGCCCGGTCGCGGGCAAGGGCCCGGTAGGCCGAGGCAAGGCCGAGGCGGGCGTGCACTCCTGCCGGGCGTGACCCCACGGTGCGCCCAAGGCCTTCGACGCTCAGGACTGCGGTGAACGGCAGGAGCACCGACCGGGTGCCCTCGGCCAGCACGAGCCATTCGGCGCCGAGGTAGGCCAACCGGCCTGAAAACCCCTGCCCGTTGCAGGTCCTTACCTTCAGCCCCTGCCCCATCGAGCCGGAGAGCCGGTCCGCAAGGAACACCCGCCCCTGCTCCGCCCGCGAGAGGTCGGCCGTTACCGCTTCCTCCTCCGCCGCGCGCGCGGCGGCCAGCTGTGCCTCCATGTCGTCGAAGAGGGCGTCCCACCGCATGGTCCAACGGTAGGGAGGCAGGTAGTCCGGGTCAATGAATTCGAGTAGCCCCATCCGTATACAAATGCAATTAAACCGCATCAAATGGATACAAACGCGGGGAAGGAGCACCGTGAACGAGCACCGGGCGTCAGGGGCCTATCCGGCCGTCGTCCTTGTCCTTGGGGCGGTCCTCACCGTCTCGGGGGCCGCCACGTCCGGTGCCCGTACGCCGGAGGCGGGCATCGGTGCCGCGGCGGCCGCCGGCGGCCTCGGGATCCTTGCCTGGTGGATCACGGCCCTGGCCCTGGCCCTGGGCACGGAGGTGCTGCGGCGGCAGGGCCAGGAGGCTGCGGCCCGCAGGCTGGCCGCCCTCACCCCCGGCTCAATGCGCCGGCTGGCCGCGGCGCTGCTCGGCCTGAACCTCCTGGCCGGGACGACGGCAGCCCCGGCGGCGCCCCCGGGTGCCGCCGGGGCCCAACCGGCATCCGCGCCGGGCCTTGGGGTGCCCGGCCAGGCTTCCTCGGGCGCCGCCGTGCCGGCCCTCGCAGGGCCGGGGCGAACAGAGGCAGTCCTCGCAGTGCCAGTCCTCGCCGTGCCGGTCGGCGCGGTATCGGTCCCGGCCATCCCGGCCGCGGCCGGATCGACGGCGCCGGCCGACGAGGAGGAGAGGGTGAGCCCGAACTGGAAACCCCTGCCGCTCCCCTGCAACCCGGGCCTGCTGGCGCGGCCGCCACGGCAGGAGGACGCTACTGCGGGCAGTCCGGCCGCAGGGGTCGTCGTCCGCAGCGGCGACTCGCTGTGGTCCATCGCGGCCGCGCGGCTCGGCCCCCTGGCCACCGACACCGAGGTCGCCGGCAGTTGGCCCCGCTGGTACTCCCGGAACGCCTCGGTCATCGGCCCGGAGCCCGATCGGCTCACCCCCGGCCAGATCCTGGTTGCGCCGGATCCGCCCTGAGGCTCCGGCTCACGCAGGCCCGACACCACCCGCAACCGACGCTTCCGGAAGGATCGACATGGCCACCCTCACCCGGCAAGGCATCCAGCAAGCCACCGCCCGGGCCCCCTCGGTCCGCGACCGCCCGCCCTGCACTGAGCCACCGGTGGTGGAAGCGGAGGCCCAGGAGGCGCGCGTCGGCGGCATCGCACGGGCCGTGGCGCAGGGTGCGGTCGAGGTCCTCGGCGGCAGCCGGCCGGCCTCGCAGATGTCCCGGTGGCTCGACGCGGCAAGTTACGAGAAGCTGCATCTGCGGGCCTGCCTCATGCGCAGCGTGACGGTGCCCACCGGCACCGCCACCGCCACCGGGAGGTGCCCGGGGAGCCCGCCGGACCTGCGGGCCGCGCGCAGCGTGACGGTGCGCAGCGCCCGGCTCTGCCGCGTGTCGGAGACCGCCTTCGAAGCGGCGCTTGTCGTCCTGGACCGCAGGAGGGCGCGCGCTGTCGCCCTGCGGGTGGAGCACCAGCGCGGCGACTGGAAGGTCACCGCGCTGGAAATCGGCTGAGCCCGTTTCCCGGTTACTTCTTGGGCCGCTTGGCGCCGTTGCGCTCTGCGGCGGCCCGCGCCTTCGTCTCGGCGACGGCCGTCTTGAGCCGTTCCACGTGCGTCTCGGCCTCGCCCTGGGCGTTCGGCGCCGAGAAGTTGAGGCTCGCGGGACGCTGCGGTGCCTCGAGGCCCGCGGCGCGGATCGAAGGCACCTGCACCAGGCCCCGGCCGTCCTGCACCCCCAGCCCGTTCGACGCCGGCGCCGGAGCGGCGACCTCGACCTCGAGGTTGAACAGGTACCCGATGGTTTCCTCGCGGATGGCCTCCATCATGGCCTGGAAGAGGATGAACCCCTCACGCTGGTACTCCACCAGGGGGTCGCGCTGGGCCATGGCACGCAGCCCGATCCCCTCCTTCAGGTAGTCCATCTCGTAGAGGTGCTCCTGCCACTTCCGCCCGATGACCGACAGGACGACGCGGCGTTCGAGCTCGCGCATCGTCTGCTCGCCGAGGGCGTCCTCCCTCGCCTGGTAGGCGAGCTTGGCATCGGAGAGGATCTCCGCGTGGAGGAAGTCGCGGGTGATCTTCGACTTTCCGCCGGCCTCCTCGACCACCTCGTCGATGGTCAGGGTGATCGGGTAGAGCGTCTTGAGGTTGGTCCACAGCAGCTCGTAGTCCCAGTCGTCGCCGTGGCCCTGCGCCGTGGCTTCATCGACCATGGCCGTGACGACATCCTCCAGGAAGTACCCCACCTTTTCCTTGAGGTCGCCGCCTTCGAGGATGCGCCGGCGGTCGCCGTAGATGGCTTCGCGCTGGCGGTTCAGGACGTCGTCGTACTTCAGGACGTTCTTGCGCTGTTCGGCGTTGCGCCCCTCGACCTGGCCCTGGGCGTTCTCGATCGCCTTCGAGACAAGCCGGGACTCCAGCGCCACGTCGTCGGGCATGCTCGAGCTGTTCATGATCCGCTCGGCGCCGCCGGAGTTGAACAGCCGCATGAGGTCGTCGGTGAGCGAGAGGTAGAACCGGGAGCGGCCGGGGTCGCCCTGACGGCCGGAGCGCCCGCGCAGCTGGTTGTCGATCCGGCGCGACTCGTGGCGCTCGGTGCCCAGCACGTAGAGTCCGCCGAGTTCGCGGACCTCCTCCTGCTCGGCCTCGACGGCCTTCTTGGCCGACTCGAGGGCCGCGGGCCACTGGGCCTCGTACTCCTCGGGGTTCTTCGCCGGGTCGAGTCCGCGCTTCTCGAGCGCGGCGACCGCGTTGAATTCGGCGTTGCCGCCGAGCATGATGTCGGTGCCGCGGCCGGCCATGTTGGTGGCGACGGTGACGGCGCCCTTGCGCCCGGCCTGGGCGACGATCGCGGCCTCGCGGGCGTGGTTCTTGGCGTTGAGGACCTCGTGGCGGACACCGGCCTTCGCCAGCTGCTTGGAGAGGTATTCGCTCTTCTCGACGCTGGTGGTGCCGACCAGGACGGGCTGGCCGGTTTCGTGGCGCTCGACGATGTCCTTCACGACGGCGTCGAACTTCGCGACCTCGTTCTTGTAGATCAGGTCCGCGAGGTCCTTGCGGGCCATCTCCTTGTTCGTGGGGATGGGCACGACGCCGAGCTTGTAGGTGGACATGAACTCGGCCGCCTCGGTCTCGGCGGTGCCGGTCATGCCGGAGAGCTTTTCGTAGAGCCGGAAGTAGTTCTGCAGGGTGACGGTGGCCAGGGTCTGGTTCTCCGCCTTGATCTCGACGCCTTCCTTGGCCTCGATCGCCTGATGCATGCCTTCGTTGTACCGGCGGCCGGCGAGGATGCGTCCGGTGTGCTCATCGACGATCATGACCTCGCCGTTGAGCACGACGTAGTCCTTGTCGCGCTTGAACAGTTCCTTGGCCTTGATGGCGTTGTTGAGGAAGCCGATCAGCGGCGTGTTCGCCGACTCGTAGAGGTTGGAGATGCCGAGGTAGTCCTCGACCTTCTCGATGCCCGACTCGAGCACGCCGACCGTGCGCTTCTTTTCGTCGACCTCGTAGTCGGTGTCGGCGTGCAGCTTCTTGACGACCTTCGCGAACTCGTTGTACCACCGGTTGACGTCGCCGGAGGCCTGGCCGGAGATGATCAGCGGGGTCCGCGCCTCGTCGATCAGGATGGAGTCGACCTCGTCGACGATGGCGAAGTTGTGTCCGCGCTGGACGAGCTCCGAGGCGCTCCAGGCCATGTTGTCGCGCAGGTAGTCGAAGCCGAACTCATTGTTCGTGCCGTAGGTGATGTCCGCGGCGTACTGCTCACGGCGGGTCGCCGGGTCCTGCTTGGAGAGGATGCAGCCGCTGGTCATGCCCAGGAAACGGAAGACGCGGCCCATCAGGTCCGACTGGTATTCGGCCAGGTAGTCGTTGACCGTGACGATGTGCACGCCCTTGCCGCTGAGGGCGTTGAGGTAGGCCGGGGCGGTGGCGACGAGGGTCTTGCCCTCACCGGTCTTCATCTCGGCGATGTTGCCGAGGTGCAGTGCCGCCCCGCCCATGAGCTGGACGTCGAAGTGGCGCAGGCCCAGGGTGCGCCGTGATGCCTCACGCACGGCGGCGAAGGCCTCCGGCAGGAGGTCATCGAGGCTCTCGCCGTCCGCGTGGCGCTTCTTCAGCTTGTCGGTTTCCCCGCGGAGTTCGGCGTCGGACATCGCTCGGAAGTCGTCTTCGATGATGTTGATGGCATCGGCGTAGTTCCGGAGTTTCTTCAGTGTCTTCTTATCGCCGGTGCGGAGAACTCGTTCAAGAAGTGATGGCACTGGTATCTGCTCCCAATCTAAGGCTGCCCAAACATGGCGTGATCAGTCTACGGGAAGACGCCTGGTCTCCCGTTTTAGTTCCCGCAGGGCTCAATTCCGCTCCAGCGCCGCGGCGAGCGGTGCTGCGAGGTCCCCCACGGGTTCGACGACGACCTGCTGCAGGCCGAGCCATCCGGCCATGGTACCCAGTTCAGCCGCGAGTTCGTCGGCGGTGCCCGCGGGCGCGCCGGGCTCGGCGTAGCTGCCGCGCACCAGCAGGCGCCCGGCGGCCCGGTCGGCCTTGAGGTCGACCCGGGCCGCCATGACCTCTCCGAGCAGGAAGGGCAGCACGTAGTACCCGTAGCGCCGTGCCGCCGCCGGGGTGTAGATCTCGATCCGGTAGTGGAACCCGAAGAGTTCCTCCAGCCGCGGGCGGTCGAAGACCAGGGAGTCGAACGGACTCAGCAGGGCCCGCCCGGCGGCCCGGCGCGGGATCACGGCGTCCCGGTGCAGATAGGCCGGCCGGCTCAGGGAGCCCACCTGGGCACGGACCAGGACCCCGCGTGATTCGAGGGTCCGCACCGCCTCGGCGGTGTCGCGGACGGGGGTGCGGAAGTAGTCGGCGAGGCTGCGCACCGTGCCGATGCCGAGCGCCGCGGCGGCGCGTTCGGTCAGCACGAGGATCGCCTCCCGGGGGTCCGCCTCTTCGGCGGCGAGCCCGGAGCGCGGCAGCACCCGCGCCGAGGGGGCGTACCGGCGTTCGAAGGAGGCGGTCCGGGCCGCCGAGCTGATCTCCCCCCGGGCGAAGAGGTCCTCCAGGACCCGTTTGACGGCGCTCCAGTTCCACCCCCAGCTGTCGGTGCTGCGCTGTTCGGCGTGGCCCAGGCGCTCCTGCACCTGCCCGGCGGTCAGTGCCCGGCTCGAGGCGAGGAGGGTGAGGATCCGGTCCTCGAGGGAGGAGCGGAGCACCGGGTCCATCCCCGACGCCCCGCTCCAGGTGCGCCGCTGCCAGGGGCGCAGGTACGGAAACAGCGACGGGTCGATGAAGCTCGCTTCGTGGGCCCAGTACTCCGTCAACCGGCGCGGATGCCTGCCGGCGAACCGGTCGAGGACCGCCGGATCGTACGCCCCCAGCCGGGAGAAGACCGGGAGGTAGTGGGAGCGCACCAGCACATTCACCGAGTCGATCTGGAGCAGGTGGAGCCGATCAAGGATCCGGCCCACGGACCGCGCGGTGGGCGGGTCCGTGGGCCGGGTCTTCGAGAGTCCCTGGGCCAGCAGGGCGGCCCTGCGGGCCTGGGACGGTGTGAGGTTAACGGTCATGGCCCTGCCGGGGGCAGGGGACGGGCCGGATGCGGCCCGCCGGGCCCGCACCCGATGGCGCGGACCCGGGGGCCGGTGGGTCGGAGTGTCACTGGGTTGCGGCGGCTTCCTTCGCCCGGTACGCGAGGAGCTCCTCCTGGGGGTCCTGCGTTCCTTCGGCGCACTTCGAATCGAGGGTGATGACCCCGTAGGTCCAGCCCTGGCGCCGGTAGACGACAGAGGGCGCGCCGGTGGCTGAGTCGACGAAGAGGTAGAAGTCGTGGCCGACCAGTTCCATATTGTCGACGGCATCGTCGAGGGTGATCGGTTCGCCGGAGAAGACCTTCCGCCGGATGAGGACCGGGGAGTCCCCTGCGGGAACGTCGTCCGGGGATTCATAGGGGTCCGCAGAGGCGGCGGGCGCCGTCGTCCCGTTGGCGGAATCCGCGGCAAGCGCGGCGTAGATCGGCTGGGAGGTGCTGACCGGTTCGAGCCCGGCGGTGGCTGCGCCGACCGCTACGGGGGTGTGCCGTCCGTGGTGGACCTTGCGGCGGTCCCGGGCCCGGCGGAGGCGTTCGAGGAGCTTGTTGTAGGCGAGGTCGAAGGCGGCGAACTTGTCGCCGGCCGAGGCCTCCGCCCGGATGACCGGGCCTTTGCACAGCACGGTCAGCTCGACTGTCAGAGCCGTGTCGGCGTCCCTGGCACTTGTTTCCTTGGTGATCTTGGCGTCCACCCGCTGGACCTTATCGCCGAGCTGTTCGATCTTGTCGATCTTCTCTGCGGCGTACTCGCGGAACCGATCCGATACTGCAAGGTTCCGGCCGTTAATCACAAATTCCATGGTGCCCTCCAAATCGCTAAGGTGACACAACAACGGCCGGTCAGGCTGCCCCGGTCCGCTGCCGATGGGTGCCTGTCTGCTTTCTAACACCCATACCTCACGGTAGATCACGGCACCCCGTAATTCATCCCTCCCCGGGCCAATTTCTCCGATATTCGCTGTAAGCCAACTACCTCCTGGCCGGCGGAGGAGTGGCCGCCAAAACGACAGCCCCGGCCACCACGGCGCCCTCGGCGCGCAGCGCCCGGACGACCTCGGAAATCGTCGCTCCGGTGGTCAGGACGTCGTCGACGACCAGGCAGGGAACACCGTCGAGCCGGCCCCGGTACCGCCGCCGGACCTGCATTGAACCGGTGACGTTTTCCTGCCGGCCCCGCCGCCCAAGTCCCTTCTGTCCACCCCTCCGGGACGCGGCGGGCCGGGGAAAGCCGGCGAGCCGGGCGACCGGGCGCAGCACCGGCGGCCGGTGCCCCACGGGCTCGGCCAGCCGGGAGCCTGCGGGCAGCCCGCCGCGCCGGCGGAGCCCGCCCAGCAGCAGCCCGAGCGGGTCGTAGCCGCGCCGGCGGAGGGAACGTCCGCGGGTGGGAACGGGCACCAGCAGGCAGGGATCCTCCCGCCCGAGCAGCGAACCGCGCGCCGCGAGCAGGGCTCCGCCCAGGGCCGCGGCGAGGTGCCGGTCGAGGTCGGTGTGGCCGGTGTTCTTGAAGGCGAGCACGGCACGGGCCACCACTCCCCCGTAGACGCCGGCGGCGACAACGGGCAGGGGCTCGAACCCGGCACCGGCCTCGGATCCCGGACTGCCCCGAACGGGTGCCGGGCCGGCGGGATCGCGCTCCGGGAGGGCCTCGGCGGCGGCCTCGGCGCGGAAGGGCCGCACGGTGGCACGCCGGAAGGCGCGCCGGCACGGCGGGCACAGGGAGGCGTCGTCCCTGCCACACCCCACGCAGGAGGTCGGCAGGACGAGCGCGCAGAAACTTCGAAGGGCCGAGGCCCGGACCGCACCACCCTGGCCTCCCCGGTCTCCGCCCCCGTCCGGGAGCCCGCGAACCGTGTCCGCCATGGAGTCAGGGTGCCCCGGCGCGGTCCCGGCCGGACGCGGGCGGGCGGACAAGTGGATAAGCCGACGGGAACCGGACGTCCCGAGCCGGCCTCACCCCGGGAAGGCCGGGTCCCGTACTCCTTCGATGCTCCGGATCCAACTGGATCCCACCCGGGCGAACAGGGCCTCGGCGGTCTGAATGTAGAAGTCCTCCTGCGGATCGCTTCCGGCGCTGATGTTCAGCACGCCCTTCTGCGCCTTCAGCGTTTCGGTCTCCCCGCTCAGTTCGACGATGAGGGGGGTCACCTCGGCTGTTTCCGACACCGGGGAGGCGACCACAGTGCTCTCTCCGGCCCACTTGGCCGTGCCGATGTTTTCCCCGGCGTTCAGGGCGATGGGGTTCCCCAGGCTCTGCGGAATGCCCTGGGCGCTGCGGGTGATGCCGGCGAGCAGCACTTCCGAGACCCCCGCCTCATCCACGACGAGCAGGGCCCTGGCCCCGTCCCGGGAGACCTGGAATTCCGTCACCGTCCGGTCCGCGAGCCACGACGCCGCAACCACGACGGCGTTGCGCGTCATGCCGCCCGGCGGAACAGCGACAACCTCGGTCCCCCGGCCGCTCGGGCCACCGGGCACGCTCCGCGTGGTCCAGAGCCAGTTGCTGGGGTCGAAGCTCGGGGCCGTGAGGCCGGCGCCTTCGACGGCGGTGCGGACCTCGCTGCCGGGTGCGGTGGCGAGCAGCGCCGTCGCCCTGCCGTTGAGGAAGGCGAAGTTGCTCCCCTCAAGGGATCGTGCCGGGTCCTTCGGGTCGTAGCCGGCCGCCGAGGGCAGCCCCTCGACCGGCAGCACACTGAGGTCCCGCACGATGCGCACCTCGTTGTTGGCGATGACGACCTGCTCATTGCCCACCGGCGGGTTGAAGTCGGGGATGATGAGCGCCGGGTCGGGGCTGCCGAGGTCGATCGGCTGCCCTGCGCTCATCTCCACCGAGGTGACGTCGTTGAGGGTCGTCAGGTTGACGCGCAGCTGCTGCTCCATCTGCTGCAGGCGGAGATCCGTGGCGTCCTGGAGGACCTCCTCGGACAGTTCGACGGAGGCCACGCCGGAGGTGATGGGCACCGATTCCTGGGCCAGGGTGACTCCTTCGGGGAAGGCGCTGGTGACGGCGCCCTGGAGGTAGGGGGCGGGACCGGCGAGCAGTGCCTGCACCACCCGGGCGGCGATGCCGGGGCGCCGGACGAACCAGCGGACGTCGGGCACCCAGTACCGGTAGCCGCTGCTGTAGAAGTACAGGTGGTGGGCCGTGGCCAGCAGGGAGGCGTTGCTCTCGGTGACCATGATGCCGTTGGGGATTTCACTGATCCGCCACTGACCGTTGATCTTCACCATCTCGGCGCGGACGCTTTCGGTGGTCGGGTTCGGCGGGTCGGTCCGGATGCCCTGGGAGTCGATGATGCCGGTGATCTCGAGCTGGACCTGCAGGGCGCCCTCGGCCTCCCGCTGGATGATCCTCGGATCCGCCCGGAAGATCACGATGCGCTCCTCGGGCTGCCAGGTCTTCGCGAGTTCGGGGGTCAGGAACTGGCGTGCCACCTTGTACCCGTCGGCTGCTCCGGTGCCTGCGGTGATGAACTCCTGCAGCAGCACCTCGGGGGAGGCATCCGGCTGCGGGCCCTCGGGGGAGAAGACCTGGGACACCGTGTCCTCCTCGGCGGCGGGCGCCGGGATGGTGGCCACCGGTCCACTCCGAGGGATGGCGGAGCAGCCCGGGACGATCAGGAGCAGGGCCGCGAGCGCCGCAGCGAAGGCAGCCCGCGGCCGCGCCGGCCTACTGGATTTCACTTGTCTCCTTCAGCTGCTCGCCGGGGTGCCCGTCCCCGACGGCCGGGGCGCGCCCGGGGGCCGCCGGCAGCGCGGTGGCGCCGGCGGGCGCCGCCCCGGACGGCCCGGCGTCGGACGTCCCCGCTGCAAGGGGAAGGGGCAGCCGCATGCGCGGGGGCAGGGACAGCGGGGAGACCTTGAGCTCCCCGCCGCGCTGCTTGGGCAGGGTGAGGCGGAAGCACGAGCCCTTCTCGGGTTCGCCCCAGGCCTCGAGCCAGGCCGAGTGGAGGCGTGCGTCCTCGACGGCGATCGACAGTCCCAGCCCGCTGCCGCCGGTGGTGCGGGCCCGGGCCGGGTCCGCACGCCAGAAGCGGTCGAACACCCTCGAGGCCTCGTCTTCGGTCATGCCCATGCCGTAGTCGCGCACCGCGACCGCCACGGCGTCGGGGCTCGAGGCGATGTGGATGTGCACGGGCTTTCCCTTGCCGTGTTCCAGGGCGTTGACGACCAGGTTGCGCAGGATCCGTCCGATCCGGCGCGGGTCGGCGTCGACAATGCAGCTGGTCTCCGTTGAGAGGATCCGAAGGTCGGAGCCGAAGTTGTCCGCGAGCGGCTGGGCGCCGTCGATCACGTGCTTGACCACCTGGAAGATGTCGGTCGGCTCGGACTCGAGCACGGCCGCACCGGCGTCGAAGCGGGAGATTTCGAGGAGGTCGGCCAGGAGCGACTGGAACCGCTCCACCTGGTCGTAGAGGATCTCCGCCGAGCGCTTGTTCACCGGGTCGAAGTCGTTCCGCGCATCGTGCAGGATCTGTGCGGCCATGCGGACCGTCGTCAGCGGGGTCCGCAGCTCGTGGGAGACGTCCGAGACAAACCGCTGCTGCATCTTCGAGAGCTCCGCCAGCTGGGTGATCTGGTCCTGGAGGCTCGTGGCCATGTGGTTGAAGGACGCCCCCAGCCGTGCCACCTCGTCTTCGCCCCTGACCTCCATCCGCTCCTGCAGCTCTCCGGCGGCGAGCTTCTCCGAAACGAGCGCGGCGTGGCTGACCGGCCGCACGACGCTGCGCGTCACGAACCAGGCGATGGCTCCGATGATCGCCAGCAGCACCGTCCCGGCGATCCACAGCACCCGGTGGATGTAGTCGAGGGTCTGCTGCATGGAGGAGAGGTCGTAGATGATGTAGACGGCGTAGGCGGTGCTGTCCGGCGGCAGGGTGACCTTGGTGGCGAAGGCGACGCCGGGGGCGCGCAGGTCGCCGGTGGTCTCGGAGCGGGGAATCGTGATGGGGGCCCAGTACTGGTCGTCGCCCTCGGCGACGGCGGCCCGAAGGTCGGCGGGGATCAGGGCCGACTCGGTCATCGCCGCATTGCTGGCCCGGGCGGGCACCCAGTAGCCCTGCTGGCCGGGCAGCGGGCTGAGCAGCCACTGCCGCGGGGCGTCGGCGCCGCGCGCTCCCAGCCGGTCGAGGGTGTCACGGGCCAGCCGGTCGGTCGAATCCCGGTCGGTGGCGGTGGTGTCCCGGAAGATTTCCTTGATGTCGCGCAGGCCGTTGCTCGCCTCGCTCTGGAACTGCCCGAACCGCTCCTTGTACAGCCCGTTGGCGATCTGGTTGGAGAGGAATCCGCCCACCGCCACCAGGGCAAGGGAGGTCAGCAGCAGCGATGCGACGACGGTGCGGAACTGCAGGGAGCGGCGCCAGCGCCCGGCGACGAAGGACGCCGCCCGGCGCACCTGCCGCAGCGCTTGTCCTGCACCCTGGATCGTCGATTCGGCGGCGCGGGCTGCCCGGGTGTTCACCTCAGCCTTGACCCGCCTTATATCCGACGCCGCGGACCGTCAGGATAATCTCGGGTGCCTCGGGGTCGCGTTCGATCTTCGAGCGCAGCCGCTGCACATGGACGTTGACCAGCCGGGTGTCCGCGGCGTGGCGGTAACCCCAGACCTGCTCCAGGAGCAGCTCCCGGGTGAAGACCTGCCATGGCTTGCGGGCCAGCGCCACGAGCAGGTCGAATTCAAGCGGCGTCAGGGAGACCTTGTCGTTGCCGCGCGTCACCGCGTGGCCGGCGACGTCGATGCTCACCTCGCCGATCCTCAGCGTCTCCGGGGCCCGGGTGTCGCCCGGGCGCAGCCGTGCACGCACCCGCGCCACGAGTTCGGCCGGTTTGAAGGGCTTGGGCACGTAGTCGTCCGCACCGGATTCGAGCCCCCGCACGACGTCGGAGGTGTCGGACTTGGCGGTCAGCATCACGATTGGGACATCGGACTCGGCCCGGATCTGCCGGCACACCTCGATGCCGTCGAGGCCGGGAAGCATGAGGTCGAGCAGCACGAGATCCGGCTGGGCCGACTTGAACACCCCGAGTGCCGCCGCGCCGTCGGCGCAGAACACGGGATCGAACCCGTCGTTGCGCAGCACAATGCCGATCATCTCGGAAAGGGCTTCGTCGTCGTCAATCACCAGGATGCGTGCCTTCATAGCTCAATAATCTCCCATCCGGTCTCTAATGTCCCATTGGGCGATCCGTCAGCGCGCCGCCCCGGCCCGGGGCCCGCCGGTTGGACGTTTTTCCGGCCGTGGACACCGGAGGAAACACCCGCCTGCGCGCATACTGCCTTCCGGAGGCGGCGGTAACTATAGTTCAACGTGACATCACCGCAACGGCGCCCGCTTGGAGAAGGACAGCATGAGCAACGATCCATCCGACGGGTCCCGGCCGGGCCCCGCCTGGCACCCTCCCACGGGCCCCGCACCCGAGCAGTACCCGGCCTTCCTGCCGCCGTCCGGCGCCGCGCCGGAGGCCTCCTCCCCCGCCGGGAATGCTGCCGGCTGGGCGGACCCCGGCCCCTATGGCACCGCCCCGGGCGGGCCCGCCCCCTACGGCGTGCAGGGTCACGCGGACCCCAACCCCTGGGGCGTTCCGCCGGGATGGGGCGGCCCGGCCTACGCGGCCCCGCCGAAGCCGGGGGTGATCCCGCTCCGCCCGCTGGGCCTTGGCGAGATCCTCGACGGCGCCTTCCAGGCCTGCCGCCGGAATCCGCTGGCCACCTTCGGCACGGCCATCCTCTTCCAGTCGATCGTCGCCGTGGTGACGGTCCTGATGTCGGCCGGGCTGCTCACCAGCCTCGACCAGCTCGCCATGGGCACGGTTGAGCAGGACCAGCTGGGCGGCACCCTGGCCTCGGTGGCCTCCTTCGCCTCCGTCGTCACGGTGGTGGCGGGCGGGGCCCTGCTCATCCTCCAGGGCGTGCTCGTGGTTCCGGTCGCCCGTGCGGTGCTCAACCAGAAGACCGGGTTCGCCGAGCTGTGGCGGCTCTCGGCCCGCCGCATCCCGCCGCTGCTGCTGCTCGGGCTGATGCTCGCCGGCGCGGCCGTCGTGGGCTTCGGCGTTGTCGTCCTCATCGCCGTGGCCCTGGTCGCGGCCCTGCAGGAAACGTCGTTGTTCATTATTGTTCCGCTGCTCTTCGCCGTGTTCGCGGTCTTCACCTGGATCAGCGTCAAGCTTGTCCTGGCCCCTGCGGCGCTCATGCTTGAAGGAACCGGGCCGGTGCAGTCGGCGCGCCGGTCCTGGGTCCTCACCGGACGCAACTGGTGGCGCACCTTCGGCATTCTCCTGCTGACCAGCCTCATGGTCTCGATCATCACCTCGGTGGTGGCCACACCCATCAGCTTCCTCGTGACGCTGCTGTTCAGCTTCTCCGACGCACCGGCGGCCGGCACCGCGGATGCGCTCGACTCCCTCCCCATCCTGTTCATTACGCAGGGAGTCTCGGCGTTCTTCGCCGCCATCGGCTACGCCTTCCAGTCCGGCGTGACCTCGCTGCTGTACATCGACCTGCGGATCCGCCGGGAGGGCTTCGACGTCGTGCTCCTTGCGGAACACGAGAAGTCCGCGGGTTCGGGAACCCCGCCCTACGGATCCGGACCCCTCCAGGGCCCGCGGTGACGCCCCCCGTTCCGGCGTGCCGCCGGTGATCCGGCAGGAGCTGCTCGACCGGGATGAGGCCCGGGAGCGGTTGGTGGACGAGCTGGCCAAGCCCGTCTACCAGGAGGCCCAGCCGTCCCTGCTCGAACGCGCGTTTCAGGCCGCCGTGGACTGGGTGGTCGAGGCACTCTCGGGCATCCGGTCGGTGGGGGCCGGACCCGGCACGCTGCTCCTCGCCGCAGGGGCGGTGGTTCTCATCGTGGTGGCGGTTCTGTTGATCCGGCCCCGCCTCAACGCCCGTGCAGCCCGGACGGCGCGCGCTGTGTTCACCGCCGGAGCCACCCTGTCTGCCGCTGAACACCGCCTCCGGGCGGGGGCCGCCGCCGACGCCGGCCGGTGGAACGAGGCCCTGGCCGAACGCCTCCGCGCGGTGGTGCGGGACGCCGAGGAACGCGGGGTCCTCGACGAACGGCCCAGCCGCACCGCCACCGAGGCCGCCGACGGCCTCGCACCGGCCTTCCCGGGATCCACCGGGGAAATCCACTGGCTGGGGGAAAGGTTCAACGAGGTCCAGTACGGCCGCGGCGCCGCCGCGGAAGCCGACGAGGCCGACGCGGCGCGGGCCGCCGCCCTCGACGCGGCCCTCGCCCGGGGTGTTCCCGCGCGTGCCGGCGTGCCCGGAGCCACGCCATGAGCCGGCACTCCGGGCCCCGCCGGGCCCCGGCGGGACCGCCGGCCGCAGCGTCGACGGGCCCGGCGGAGACTCCGCCGGCCGCCGCAGTGGCGTCCCCTGACCGGCCCGGAGCGCCTGCGGACCGGGCGGGGAGCCCGGAGGTCACCGGCGACGGCGGGAGCGCCACCGCGACCGGCCGCCGGAGGCTGCGGCGGGCGGCGCCGGCGCTCCTGCTCGCCGGAGTCATCGCCGCCGCCGTCGTCCTCGGCCTCCTGACGCGCGCCGACGCCGACGCCATGCCCCTTTCGCCGGGCAATGCCTCCCCTACGGGGGCGCGCGCCCTGGCGCAGGTCCTCGAGGACGAGGGAGTCGAGGTGGTCCATGCGCGCACCCTGGCCGAGGCGGAGGCCGCGCGGGCCGGCGCCGGCGAAACCACGCTGTTCCTCGCCGATCCCAACGGGTGGCTCAATGAGGAACAGCTGTCGTCGCTGAACCGCTCGTTCCCGAGCAGAGTCCTCGCCGCACCCTCCGAGCGCCAGCTGCGGGTGCTGGCCCCGGAGATCCTGGCCGCAGGACCCGCCGAGGACGCGGGCGGAACCGTGCGCGCCGGCTGCGCCCGGGAGGAGGCCCGGACCGCCGGCGAAATCACCGGCGGCGGCCAGCTCTACATGGCGCCCGTCGAATGCTTCAGCTCCCCCGCCTCCGACGGCAGGATGGGCGCCTCGTACGCCGCCGTCGACGGGACGGTCGTCCTGGGCAACCCGGGAATCCTCTCCAACGGAACGATCGACGAAGCCGGCAACGCCTCACTCGCGCTGTCCACCCTGGGCGCGGGCGAATCGCTCATCTGGTACCAGCCGACCACCGCGGACCTCGCCGGCGCCACCGGCCCGCCGGCCAACCCGCTGGAGCTGCTTCCGGACTGGGTCAACGCCCTCATGCTCTGGCTGCTCGGGTGCGCCGTCCTGGGCATGTTCTGGCGGGGCCGGCGGATGGGCCCGCTCGCCGTCGAGCCCCTTCCGGTCGCCGTCAGCGCCGCCGAGACCGCCGAGGGCCGGGCGCGCCTCTACCAGGGGGCACGGTCCGTCCCGCACGCCGCGGAGAACCTGCGAGCGGCCGCACTCAGCCGCGCCGCGGTCCGGCTGCGCCTCCCGCCGTCGGGCCCGCGGGGCGCCGTCGTGGAGGCCGTGGCGCGGAAGACCGGCCGCCCGGCCGGAGAGGTCCGGGCCCTCCTGGACGGCCCCGCCCCCTCCACCGAGAAGGACCTCGCGCGCTGGGCGCACCGACTTCTGGACCTTGAAAAGGAGATTCACAACTCATGAACCGATCGAGTGGATGGCAGCAGGAGGGTTCCGGCGCGCACGCGGCGCACCGGGCTGTTGGGACGGTACCCGAGCAGGCACCCCCGGGGCGGCCGGCCGACGACTCCCCCCGCCGCGCGCTCCTTGACGTGCGCGCCGAGGTGGGCAAGGCCATCGTGGGGCAGGACGCGGCGGTGACCGGGCTGCTCATCGCCCTGCTCGCCAACGGGCACGTGCTCCTCGAGGGCGTACCCGGGGTGGCCAAGACCCTGCTGATCCGCACCCTGTCGGCGGCGCTCAGCCTCGACACCAAGCGGGTCCAGTTCACCCCCGACCTGATGCCCGGCGACGTCACCGGCTCGCTCATCTACGAAGCCCGGACCTCGGAATTCACCTTCCGCGAAGGGCCGGTCTTCACGAACATCCTGCTCGCGGACGAGATCAACCGGACCCCGCCGAAAACCCAGGCGTCCCTGCTGGAGGCGATGGAGGAACGCCAGGTGTCGGTGGACGGGGTCTCCCGCGCCCTTCCCGACCCCTTCATCGTCGCCGCCACCCAGAACCCCGTCGAGTACGAGGGCACCTACCCGCTGCCCGAGGCCCAGCTCGACCGCTTCCTGCTCAAGCTCGTGCTTCCCCTGCCCGGGCGCGAGGACGAGATCGAGGTGATCCGCCGGCACAGCGAGGGCTTCGACCCGCGCAACCTCGGCGGCGCCGGGGTCCGGGCCGTCGCGGGGGTCTCCGACCTCGCCGCGGCCCGCCAGGCGGTCGGCCGGGTGTCCATCGCCCCGGAGGTGATCGCCTACATCGTCGACCTGGTCCGTGCCACCCGCGCGGCACCGTCGTTCCAGCTGGGGGTCTCCCCGCGCGGAGCGACGGCGCTGCTGACCACCTCGCGGGCCTGGGCGTGGCTTTCCGGGCGCAACTACGTCACCCCCGACGACGTGAAGACCCTGGCCATGCCCGCCCTGCGCCACCGCGTGGCCATGCGCCCGGAGGCCCAGATGGACGGCGTCAGCGTGGATGAGGTCCTGGCCGGTATCCTCGCCGTCGTTCCGGTTCCCCGGTGAGCCGCCGCCGCCCCGCCGCGCCCTACTGGCGCGTCGGGCCTCCCCCGGGGGAGGCCGGCAGTGGCCGTTAGCGGACGCCTGGTGCTGCTGGCCCTGTTTGGCGCGGTGCCGATCGTCCTGTTCCCCGGCATCCTGCCGGCACTGATCTGGGCCGGCCTGCTGGCGGTCGGCGTCGCCGCCGACCTGCTGCTCGCCGCCTCCCCCCGCAAAGTCGGGGTGAGCCGGAGGCTTCCGGCCTCCGTCCGCCTCGGCGAGGGCTGCGTCGGCACCGTCCTGCTGCACAACGGGACGGGGCGGACGCTGCGGGCGACGGTGCGGGACCCCTGGCAGCCCTCCGCCGGCGCGGCGGACCCCGAACAGCGCCTGCAGGTGGCGGCCGGCCGGGTGCACCGCATGGAGGTCCCGCTCCTGCCGGCGCGCCGCGGCATCCTCACCACCGGCTCGGTCACCCTCCGCAGCCACGGTCCGCTCGGCCTCGCGGCGCGGCAGGTGACGCTTCCGGCGCCGGCCGAGCTGCGCGTCCTCCCGCCGTTCCTGTCCAAGCGCCATCTCCCCTCGAAGCTGCGGCGGCTGAGGGAGCTCGACGGGCGGGCGGCGGTGCAGATCCGCGGCGCCGGCACGGAGTTCGACTCCCTGCGCGACTATGTGCGCGGCGACGACGTGCGGTCCATCGACTGGCGTGCCAGCGCCCGCCGGCGGGACACCGTCGTGCGCACCTGGCGCCCAGAGCGGGACCGCCGGGTCGTGATTGTCCTCGACACCTCGCGGACCTCCGCCGCGCGGATCGCCGACGAACCGCGCCTGGACACAGGCATCGAGGCGGCCCTGCTGCTGGCCGTCCTCGCCCAGCACGGCGGTGACAAGGTCGACTTCCTCGCCTTCGACCGCCGCCTCCGGGCCCGGGTCGACTCCGGGGCCAAGGCGAACCTCCTCAATTCCCTCGTGACGGCGATGGCGCCGCTTTCGCCGGAACTGATCGAAGCCGATTTTTCCCGCATCCCGGCGCAGATCCGCTCGGTCTCCCCCCACCGGTCGCTGGTGGTGCTGCTGACCTCGCTCGACTCCGGCGCCGTGGAGGAAGGGCTGCTGCCGGTGCTTCCCGGCCTCACGGCGCAGCACCTGGTCGTCATCGCCTCCGTGCGTGATCCGCGGCTCGAAGAGCTCCGGGCGGAGCGCGGCACGGCCGCCGACACCTACCGGGCGGCCGCCGCCGAGCGGGCGCTCCTGGACCGGGAGGCCGTGAGCGCGCGGTTGAAGCAGCTCGGGGCCGAGGTGGTCGACGAGCAGCCGCTGGATCTTCCGCCGAGACTCGCCGACGCCTACATCCGGCTCAAGGCGGCGGGCCGGCTGTGAAGCCCCGCACCGGGGCATGCCCCGCGGCCGCGGCACCACCCGCGGACGGAGTCCACCAGGGAGGAACACCATCATGAGATCCATCTACCAGGAGGTCCTCGGCCGGGACTTCGACCGGCTCCAACCCGAACTGCGGGAGTACTTCGGGCTGCACGCCGGCAGCGGGCTGGCGGGGGTGGGGACCGGGGTGTTCGACGTCGCCGGCTGCCCGGCGTGGTTCGCCCGGCCGGCGTTCCGGCTCACCGCCCTCGACAACGCCTTCTTCCCCGAATACGGGACCGGGGTGCCGTTCACCATCGCGAACTACCCGCATGTCGATCCGTTCGGGCGCCCGGCGCTCACCGCCCGGCGGGTGATCCGGTTCAGCACGGCGGACCGGGTGTTCGAGGACACCACCGCGCTGCAGGACGGGCGGCTCACCGACTACGTGGGCTCGCGGCGCCGCATGGCGACCGCCCTGGCCTGTTCGGTGACCCCGGAGGGGCACATGCGCATGCTCTCGACCCGGACGCGCGTCTTCGCGGGAATCCGGCTTCCCCTGCCCGACGCCCTCGGAGCCCGCGCCTACATGGAACAGTGGTGGGACGGGCAGCGCTTCCGCATCCAGACCCGCGTGGTGCACCGCCAGCTCGGCACGCTGCTCGTGTACGCCGGGGCGTTCGACTATGAGCTGCAGGCCTTCGACGGCGTGCTGCCCGCGGACGCCCGGCCGCGGCGGTGGGAGGAGCGGACCTAGTCGTCCGCCGCGAGCTGGTTCAGGGCATCGGCGGCCGCCACGAGCCGCGCCAGGGTCTGCCGCGCGGCGGCGGGGGTGAGCCCCGCCAGCCCGTCCGACGGCGCCACTGTCACGGCACCCAGGCGTGCCGGTGGGAGGCCGACGCGCTGCCAGGGCCGGGAGACCGCCGCCACCAGGGCCGAGACCTGCGGCACCGTGTTGCCGGGGGCCAGGACTTCGGCCCAGAGCCGGCGCCCGGACTCCACCGCCTCGGCCAGCCGTTCCCACTGCGCGTCCGTCAGCGCGCCGAAGGGAAGCCCGAGCGTCTCCGCGGGGCTTGAGAGGGCGGCCTCGAGCACCGCGTCCCCGCCGGGCACGCGCAGCACCAGGCGGTGGGCGCCGGCATCCCGGACGGCGGCGTGCAGGCCGGCCCACGCGTCGGCGGCCTCCTGCCGGGGCACGGCGCGCAGGGTCCGGTAGCCGCTGGCCGTCGGGATCCGCCCGGCCAGCACCGCGTCGACCTCGGGCTCATCGAGCTGCACCTCGACGGCGGCGCCCCGGGCGACCGCGGCGGTCCGCCGGACCAGGTCGGCGGCTCCGGCCGCCAGGGAGGCGTAGATCTCGCGCCGGGCGCCGGCGTCGAGCAGTGCCCGCTCCCCCGAGTGGAGGTGGACGTTGGCGGCGACCGAGAGGGGGCCGCGCAGGTGCACCTTGACCCGTTCCGCGGGCACCTCCTCCGCCCCGGCGACATCCCCGAGCGCGTTCAGGTCCGAGGAGAGCGCGGACTCGGCCCGGCGCTGGTCCTTCCCCGGGCGGGCCACGAGGCGCCAGCCGTGGGGCTGGAGATCGAAGGGCAGTTCAACGAGCATGCCGAGGGTGCGTCCGACGGCGTCGCTTCCGGGCCCCCGCTGCGGCAGCGAGGCCAGGAACGGCAGGTGCGGGCCGCCGAGCTCACCGCGCACCGCGCGGTGGGCCTCCAGCGGGTCGGTGCCGGGCCATTCACCGGGGGCCGTGGCCGTGACCTGCGCGGCGGGGTCTCCGGCGGGGCCGCCGGACGGGGCTTCCGCGGGGTTCCCGGCGGATGCACCGGCGGGGGCCTGCGCGGAGGGCTCAGGCGCCACCGGAGCCCTCCGGGGCCGGGGATTCCCCGTTGCGGGTCTCCGAGATCGCCTGGTGGTGGCGGATGACCTCGGAGATGATGAAGTTCAGGAACTTCTCGGCGAAGGCCGGGTCGAGGTGCGCCTCCGCTGCGAGGGCCCGCAGGCGCGCGATCTGCGCCGCTTCGCGGGCCGGGTCGCCGGCCGGGAGGCGGTGTTCGGCCTTCAGGTGCCCGACCCGCTGCGTGGCCTTGAAGCGCTCGGCCAGCAGGTACACAAGGGTCGCGTCGATATTGTCGATGCTGCTGCGCACCGACAACAACTCGGCCATCACCTCGGGGTTCACCGCTCCGGCCAGGGAACTCGCCCCGGGGTCGAACCCACTTGTCTCTTCGCTCATGAACCCAGTTAAGCAGACTTCCGCGGGCACCCTGAACTGCGTCGGCCCGGCCCGCCGGAACCTCAGCCGGCGGCGCCGGCCAGTTCGGGGCGGAGTGCGGAGCGGGCCGAATCGATCGTGGCCTGCCCCAGCACGCGGCTGCCCTGGTACAGCACGACCGTCTGCCCGGGGGCCACCCCGCGCATCGGCTCGACCAGCTGCACGAGAAGCTCGGGACGGCCCCCGGGGCCCGCCTCGACGCGCGCGCGGGCATCCACCGGGTCGCCGTGGGCGCGCACCTGCGCCATGCACTCGAACTCCTCACCGGTTGCGACCTCGGCGATGGGCTTCCCCGCCCACGAGACCTTGATGCCGCGCATCGAGTCGATGGCAAGCAGCTGCTCCGGGCCGACCACCACCGTGTTGTCCTTGGGCCGGATCTCCAGGACGAAGCGCGGCTTGCCGTCGGGGGCGGGCCGGCCCAGCTTCAGGCCCTTGCGCTGGCCGACGGTGAACGCGTTGGCGCCGGGGTGGGTTCCGAGCTTCGTTCCGTCGACGTCGAGGATGTCGCCCTCCGTGAGCTCGATCCGCTCCCCGAGCCAACCGCGGGTGTCGCCGTCGGGAATGAAGCAGATATCGTGGCTGTCGGGCTTGTTGGCCACCGACAGTCCCCGGCGTTCGGCCTCGGCGCGCACCTCCGCCTTCGAGGGCGTCTCGGCCAGCGGGAACATCGAGTGCTTCAGCTGTTCGTGGGTCAGCACGCCGAGCACGTAGGACTGGTCCTTGGCCCAGTCCGCCGCGCGGTGGAGTTCGCGGTTGCCGTCGGCGTCCTCGATGACCTTGGCGTAGTGCCCTGTGCACACCGCATCGAAGCCCAGCGCCAGCGCCTTCTCGAGGAGCGCGGCGAACTTGATCCGCTCGTTGCACCGCATGCACGGGTTGGGGGTGCGCCCGGCGGCGTACTCGGCGATGAAGTCATCGACCACGTCCTCCTTGAACCGCTCGGAGAAATCCCAGACGTAGTAGGGGATGCCGAGGATGTCGCAGGCGCGCCAGGCGTCCCGGGAGTCCTCGATGGTGCAGCAGCCCCGGCTGCCGGTGCGCAGCGTCCCCGGCATCCGGGAGAGTGCAAGGTGTACCCCGACAACGTCGTGCCCCGCCTCGACGGCCCGCGCCGCGGCGACCGCCGAATCGACCCCGCCGCTCATAGCTGCAAGTACCTTCATAGTGAAAAACCTGTTCCTGCCGTTTGGATTGATGATGCGGAGCCTGCCATGCCCGCCCTGCGGGCGCGCGCGTAGGCCTCGGGAAGTGCTGCAAGGAGGGCGTCGACGTCCTCCGCGGTGGAGGTGTGCCCCAGCGTGAAGCGTTGGGCGCCGCGGGCCTCGTCCTCGGTCAGCCCCATGGCGAGGAGCACGTGGGAAGGCCGGGGCACCCCTGCGGTGCACGCCGCGCCGGTCGAGGATTCGATGCCGGCCAGGTCGAGCAGGAACAGCAGGGAGTCCCCTTCGCAGCCGGGGAAGGTGAAGTGGGCGTTGCCCGGCAGCCGCGCACCGGCCGGCGCCGGATGGCGGACCCCGCGCAGGACGGCCTCGGGCACCGCGTGCTGGACGCCCTCGATCAGGCGGTCCCGCAGGGCGGACAGCCGCGCCGACTCCTCCGGCAGGCCCGCGACCGCGGAGTCGGCGGCCGCCGCGAACGCCGCGATCCCCGGAGCATCGAGGGTACCGGAGCGGATATCGCGCTCCTGCCCGCCCCCGTGCTGGACGGGTGTGAGCTTCACCGCCCGTCCGACGAACAGCGCGCCCACCCCCACCGGCCCTCCCATCTTGTGGGCGCTGACGGCCATGGTGGCCAGGCCTGAGCCGGCGAACGAGACCGGGAGGGAGCCGAAGGCCTGGACGGCGTCGGAGTGGACCGGCACCCCGTGCTCGGCGGCGAGGGCGGTGATCTCGGGAATGGGCTGGACGGTGCCCACCTCGTTGTTGGCCCACATGACCGTGACGAGGGCCGTGGTGTCCGCGTGCGCCGCCAGTTCGCTGCGCAGCGCCTCCAGGGAGACGACGCCGGCGCCGTCGACGGGCAGCCACGTCACCTGCGCCCCCTCATGGCGCTCGAGCCATTCGACGGTGTCCTGCACCGCGTGGTGTTCAACAGGCGAGGCGAGGATCCGGGTGCGGCGGGGGTCCTCGGAGGTGCGGGCCCAGTAGAGGCCCTTGACGGCCAGGTTGTCCGCCTCCGTTCCGCCTGAGGTGAAGATCACCTCGGAGGGGTGGGCGCCGGCGGCGCGGGCGAGGCTTTCGCGGGCGTCCTCCACGCCCCGGCGGGCACGCCGGCCGGAGCCGTGCAGCGAGGAGGGGTTGCCGCTGCGGCTGAGTTCGAGGGTCAATGCGGCGAGCGCTGGCGCCGAAATGGGCGTGGTCGCCGCGTGATCGAGGTACACGGGCATACACCGATTCTAGCGGCGGACCCCGCATCCGCCGATTCGGCGGCGCGGCGGAGGGCGCCGGCCCGCCCGTCCGGCGGCTGCCGGGCGGACGGGCCGGGAGGCGGATTCCTCAGTACCGGATGGCGTCGATCACCTTGACCCGGACGGCGACGAGCGCCGGGATCAGCCCGGCGAGGGCGCCGACGGCGATGGCCGAGCCGACCCCCAGCAGCGCTGCCCCGACCGGAAAGGCCGGCAGGTCGGTCGCGCCCCCCGCCAGGAGCGAGGCGACCCGCGGATGCTTGACCACGGCGACGGCGAGCATCACCCCGGCCACGCCCGCGACGAAGGTCGCGACGACCGACTCCATCAGCACGCCGAAGAAGATGCGGCCCGATGTGGCGCCGAAACTCCGCCGGATCCCGATCTCCCGCACCCTGTACTTCACGGTCACCATCGAGATGTTGAGCAGTCCCACGGCTCCCAGCAGCAGCACGAGTCCCGCGACCCCGCCGATGACGAGGGTGATGCCGCCGAAGGGATCGCCCTGCGCGGCGTAGTCCTGGCGGTACACCCCGGCGCCGGGTCCGAACTCCGCCTGCAGGTCGGCGGTGATCCGTGCCGTCAGTTCATCGGCCATGACGGTGGGCACCCAGGCCTCGAGCATCGGCGTCGACCCCTGCGCGGCCCCGACATCCCACCGATCGGCCTGGTCCTTCAGGAGGTAGGCCTGCGGCTGCGCTTCCGGGTAGTCGTTGGCGAGGATCCCGATGACGACCGCCCGGACGGGCCGCTCCCCCAGCAGCTCCACGCCGGGGTCGGCGGCGATATCCGGCGAGCCCATCATCGTGTGGAAGGCTTCATTGACGATCACCACGGGGGCGAGGCGCTGCGCGTCCGCGTCGGTAAACCAGCGTCCGTCAACAACGTTCATGCGCCGCATCGTCCCGTAGTCGGGCTCGACCAGCGTGCCAGGGGCGTCGATGCGGCCGGCGGGGGTGCGGATCCCCAGCAGGGTGTCGACCCGCACCGAGCTGAACTCGATGCTGTAACGCTCCACCACCTCGGCGTAGGCGGCCACGACGGCCGACTGGTCGGACCCGGGCGCGGACGCGGAGACGCCCAGGGTCGCGGCCCTCCCGCTCATCCGTTCGGAGGACTGGATCATGCCGGCCGAGGCCATATTTCCCAGGGCCACGACCGAGGTGAGGGCCGCAACCGAGAGCATCACCCCCAGCAGGGCCAGCAGGACCCGCGTCTTGTGGATGCGCAGTTCCGAGAACGCCTCGATGACCGCCCCGACCAGGGCGGTCATGCCGCCGCCGCCTCGGGTTGGAGCACTCCGGCGTCCAGCCGGTAGTGGCTTCGCGCCCGGACCGCCACGTTGGCATCGTGGGTGATGGTGACAAGCGCGGCGCCAGACTCAGCTGCGACCTCGTCCAAAAGTTCCATCACGGAGGTGCCCGTCTCGATATCGAGGGCCCCGGTCGGTTCATCGGCGAGGATCAGTTCGGGGGTGCGGACCAGGGCCCGGGCGATGGCCACGCGCTGCTGTTCGCCTCCGGAGAGGTTCGAGGGGACCTCCCCCATCCGGTCGCCCAGGCCCACCCGGCCGAGCATGGCCGCGGCGAGCTTTTCGCGCTTCCAGAACTGCCGTCCCTCGGCATACAGCAGGGGGGTCATGACGTTCTCGAGGGCGGTCCGGCCGGGCAGCAGGTTGAACTGCTGGAAGATGAACCCGATGGCGCCCCCGCGCAGCCGTGCCCGGGCATCGCCCCCCAGCGTGCGCACATCCATTCCCCGGAAGGACAGCGTGCCCTCCGTCGGCAGGTCGAGCAGCCCGAGCAGGTTCAGGAGGGTCGACTTCCCCGACCCGGACCGGCCAACGATGGACAGGGAGTCCGACGGGTGGATGTCGAGGTCGACACCGCACAGCACGTGGAGTTCCTCCGTGCCGGCGATGCGCACGGTCCGCGTCACCTGTCGGAGGGATACAAGCGGCACCCAGGCGCCTGCCGCGGGGGTGTGTTCTGTTCCCGGCATCCTCAACCGCCCATCTGGGCCGGCTGCGGGCCGGGCTGGAGGGGGGCCTCGGCCCCCGGCACGAATTCGAGGACGCTCTCGCCCTCGGTGAGGCCCGAGACGATTTCGACGATGGAGCCGTCATTGAGCCCGAGCTCGACCTCGCGTTCCTCCTGCCCGCCTTCGGTCCCCAGCACCCACACGATGCCCTTGGCGATGGAGCCCTGCACGGCGGTCGTCGGCACGGTCAGAACGTTCTCTGCGACGCCGGCGCTGAGCTTGATCGTTGCGGAGAGCCCAGCGAACGACGGCACCTCCACCGGGATGCCGCACGTCAGCTCCCCCGCGGGGGCGGAGCCGTCGTCGCCGGCCGCCGGGGGACCTCCTTCGCCCATCGGTCCGGCCATGGCGGTGCGCTCCGAGGCGGGCGGAGCACCGCCGGCCGCCGGCGCCGGGTCCCCGATCTGCGGGTCCTTGCACGTGAAGGGAGCCGATCCTCCCGCGATGGTGATCACGGCGGAGGAGGGCCGGTCGAGCAGCCGGAACTGCTGCGCCGCGGTCAGGGTACCGCTGACGTGGTAGGTGCCCGGGCGAACCGAGCCGAGCGACTGTCCGATCGAGACGGCCTCGCCGATCAGCGGCGGAAAGGACGTCACGGTGCCCGACGCCGGCGCGGCGACGTCGAAATACTCGTAGACCGGCTCGGGGGCCTGGACCGGGGTGCGGGATTCCGGCTCCTCCCCCTCGGGCTCGGCTTCCGTGCGCGCTGCGGGCTGCACCTCGGCGGGGGTGCGGACCTGGAACAGCGGATCGCCCTCTGCCACGTCCTCCCCTTCCCCGACGAACAGGAAGACAACCTCACCGGCCGCCGTCGACCGGATGGGTACCCCGTCGTCGGCTGCCACCGTGCCGGTGAGCTCCACCGTGTTGGCGACCGTCCCCACCGTGACGGGGACCGTGGGCGTCAGCACCTCCGCCGCCGGGAATTCACCCGACGAGGGAGGTTCGGCACCCGAAAAGAAAGCAATTTTGACAAGCGCCGCGGCGATTATCAGGAAGATGAGAAGCCAGGCGACCGGAAAAACCGCGCGGCGGAGTACAGCCATTTATTTCCCCCATTGGAATTGTAATACCAGCGGACCGTGAACGGGCCCGAATTCCGCCAAGCATAAATGGACCGCCGAGGGGGAATCCTGCGGAACACGGTAAAAAGCATGCGCCAATTCGGTGACATTTCGGCAACGAATCCGCCGGGCAATTAGGAGGCCGCAGGGGTTCCCTTTTCCGGCTCAGCAAAGGCTGCGGGTACCCCGCCGGCGGCGCCGCGGCCGGGCCGGTCCCGGCCCGCCCGGCACAGGGCGCCTCCCGCCCCGCCCGGGCCGGGAGTGGGTCTGGTAGAAATAGCACGTGGACAGAACTGCCGTGGCCTCGGAGCCACCGGGAATCTTCGTGCCGGCCTTCCGGCATCCGGTCCACGCCTTCGGGTCCCGCACCGTGGACTTCGACCGGCAGGTGGCCCTCATGGCCATCATCAACCGGACCCCCGATTCGTTCTACGACGCGGGCCGGACCTTCGGCCTCGGCGCAGCCATCGACGCCTCCCTCGCGGCGGTGGCCGAGGGCGCCGACTGGATCGACATCGGCGGTGCGCCCTTCGCACCGGGGGAACCGATCCCGGAGGCGGAGGAGGCCGGGCGGATCGTCCCGGTGATCGAGGCGGTGCGGGAGGCAAGCGATGTGATCATCTCCGCGGACACGTTCCACCCCTCGGTGGCGGCCGCGGCCCTGGCGGCCGGCGCCAACGTCGTCAACGACACGACGGGCCTGCGGAATCCCGACCTCGCGGCGGTGGTTGCGGAGGCCGGCGCCCACCTCATCATCACCCACAGCCTCGCCGAACCCCGCACGAACTACCCCCGGCCCCGCTACGCCGACGTCGCCCGGGAGGTCGCCGACTTCCTGCTGCGCCGGGTGGACACGGCCGTGTCCCGGGGCATCCCCGAGGAGCGCATCCTCCTCGACCCCGGGCACGACCTCAATAAGAACACCCTGCAGTCCCTGGAGATCACCCGGCGCTTCGCCGAGATCGCCGGGCTCGGTTTCCCCACCCTGGCCGCCGTCTCGAACAAGGACTTCATCGGCGAGACCCTCGACCTGCCCAGGGACGCCCGGACCGAGGGCTCCCTGGCGGCGGCGGTGATCTGCATCCTGGGCGGGGCGAGGATCGTGCGGATGCACGACGTCGCCGCGGCCCGGTCGGCCCTGCGCCTCACCGAGGCCGTCCTGGGTTTCCGGGCCCCGGCATACCTGCGGCACAACATGGGTGAGCGGAACGGACCCGACGGGCGATGATCACCTCGCTGCTCCCCGGCGCCCCGGACCCGCTGACGGAGGCGGACCTGCTGGCCGCGTACGCCTACCCGCCGTCCGGAAGGCCCGTCGTGCGGTTCAATTTCATCGCCTCGGCCGACGGTGCCGCCGCCTCCGCCGGCCGCTCCGGAGGGCTGGGCAACGACGGCGACCGGCGGATCTTCGCCCTCCTGCGGCGGCTCGCCGACGTCATCGTCGTCGGTGCTGGCACCGTCCGGGCGGAAGGCTACGAGGGCGAGCTCATCGATCCCGGAGCCCAGGCCGCGCGCCGGGCCGCGGGCCGGGCGGACCATCCCGCCATCGCGCTGATCTCCGGTTCGCTCGGCCTTGACCCCGAATCCGGCGTCTTTTCCGCGGCGCCGGTCCGCCCCCTTGTCTTCACCACCACCGGGGCGGACCCCGGGCGGCGCCGCGCGCTGGAGGCGGTCGCCGACGTCGTCGACTGCGGCGACTCGCAGGTGGACCCGGCCGGGGTGGTGCGGTACCTGTCCGGGCGCGGACTCCCCCGCGTGCTGTGCGAGGGAGGGCCGGCGGTCCTGGCCTCCTTCACGGCCGCCGGCCTCGTCGACGAACTGTGCCTCTCCCTGAGCCCGCTGCTCGTGGGCGGTGCCGGGCCGCGGATCTCCAACGGCGCGGGACTCGGGCAGCCGGCGCCGCTGCGGCTCGCCTCCCTTCTCTCCGAGGATTCGGCGTTGTATGCGCGGTACGTTCGAACCTGAGGCCCCGGCGGTGCCCTGGTTTCCCAAGTCGTCGAAGTTTCCTGCAATGAAAGGTGTGCGATGCCCGAGCGGCCGGACCCCTCCTACTACGACATCCTGGGCATAGCGCCGGGTGCCACGCCCAAGCAGGTCAAGGACGCCTACCGCCGGGCCGCCCGGACGGCCCACCCCGACCTCGGCGGCAGTGAGGAGCTCTTCCATTCGGTGGCGGTCGCCTACGAGACGCTCTCCGACCCGGCGCGGCGGGAGCAGTACGACAAGCGCGGGCGGTTCGGCGCACCCCCACGCCCGGACGGCACGGGGGCCCGCACCTTCGGCACGGCCGGGCCCGCTCCCCGCGGAGCCGGCCCCGGGGCCGCCAGCGACGGCGTCCACACCCGCCCGCCCATCTACCTTCCGCCCTTTTCACCCGACCAGCCCCCGGTGCTGCCGCTGGTCCTCGCCGGCCGGCAGGCGCACGGCGCCGCGCGCCAACCCGGGCTGATCGCGCGGCTCGGCGCGGAGGCGCGGGCCCGCTGGGACGGGGAGCAGCGCACCGCGGCCCTGGTGGAGGCGGCGGTGCTTGAGGGGTTCCCGGCGGCGCGCCTCGTGAACGGCCTCGTATTCGCCAACCGCGCCCGGACCGCCGCCGGCCACGCGGTGCTCGCCGGGTACCGGATCGCGGTGATCGATTCATTCACCGCGACCCCCGGGAACTTCCACTGGGACGGCCGCTCCCTGCGCCACCAGGGCCGTCCCGTGACGCTGCGCATGCCCGCCACGGTGAGGGAGGTCCAGGAACTCTTCCCCGAATGCAACGTCACCGGCTGGATCCTGGTCCACGGCGCCCGCGACAATCCCTTCGACCCCGTCATCGACACCCCGCCCGGGTTCGACCGCTCGACCCCCTCGCTGGTGCAGGTGGTCAACGCCGGGACCGCCGCCCGCACGCTCAAGGCCTTCCTGGCCGCCGGGCCCCAACCCAATACCGTGCAGCTTCCGGTGCTGGGTCGGCTGCTTGCGGCGGCCGGGAGCTAGGATGGAGCGGTGTTCCGTATCCTCTTCCACTCCCCCGAAATCCCGGGCAACACCGGCAATGCGATCCGCCTCGCCGCAGTAGCCGGAGCCGAACTGCACCTCGTGGAGCCGCTCGGGTTCAGCCTCGAGGACTCCAAGCTGCGCCGCGCGGGCCTCGACTACCACGACCTGGCCGTCCTGCGCGTGCACCCCGACCTCGAGTCCGCCTGGCGGGCGCTCGCCCCCGAGAGGGTGTACGCGTTCACCGCGGAGGGAGACGTGTCGTACACGGACATCAGCTACCGGCCCTCGGACGTGCTCCTGTTCGGTCCGGAATCGGTGGGCCTGCCCGAAGAGGTCAAGCACGACCCCCACGTCACAGCGAGGGTGCGGCTTCCGATGCTCGCCGCGCGGCGTTCACTCAACCTTGCCAATACCGCCTCGATCGCCCTCTATGAGGCCTGGCGCCAGCACGGCTTCGCCGGCGCCGACCGCTGAACCCACCCTAGGAGCCCACAGATGACCCCACGCCACGCCTCAGCCCTGCCGGACCAGGGAGCGGAGGACTTCGAGCTGCTGGCACCGGCCCTGTGGAACCCGATCGCCAACGCCGTGGTCGCCGCCGCCGACGTCCTGCTCGGCGAGCGCATCCTCGACGCCTGGGCCGGCACCGGCGCCGGAACCATCCCCGCGGCCCAGCTGTGCGGCCCGGACGGCGTCGTCGACGCCGTCGACCCGTCAGCGGCCATGCTTGACCTGGCGCGGGCCAAGGCCGAGGCGCTGAACCTCGAGAACATCCGCTTCACCGTCGACGATCCGGCGCACTGGACCGCCGATCCGTACGACGCCGTCCTGTGCTGCTATGGGCTCTTCCTGGTCCCGGACATGGCCGGGACCACCTCCCGGATGGCCGGGCTCCTGCGCCCCGGCGGGCGCTTCGCCCTGAGCACCTGGAACGAGGGCGCCCTTGAGGGGTTCGAGGCGATCCTGCTCGAGGCCTGCGCCGCGGAACAGCCCGGCACCGCCCGGCAGGACCGTCCGGAGTTCACCGCGAACTGGGAGAAGCTGGCCTCGGAGGAGAAGCTCCGGGACTGGCTCGGGGGGCATGGCTTCGGCGAGGTCGACGTGCAGGAGGTCGCCCTGTCGGTTCCCCTGGAACCGGAGATGGCCTGGTCGCTGGTGCTCGGCAGCGGCTACCGCACGGTGCTCCCCGTGGCGCCGGAGCTGCGCGGGCGGATCCGTGAGCGGTTCACCGCCCTGCTGGGTGGGGACTTCGTGCTGAACGCCGACTCCCTCGTCGCCACGGCCCGCCTCGCCGAACCCGGCCCCTCCCCCTCCTGACCGGGCGGGATCCGCGGCGTCCGATTGCCCCGGGCGGCCCATCCGGGCGCCCCGCGGCTCCGAATTCCTAGCATCAGCAACGCTCCGGACCAGCAGCGACCGCCGGTCCGGGGCTCCATCCGCGCCGACGGTGCGGATGCAGCGGCCTGAGCGGTTTCCGGAGCACATTGAGGGTGGTGGATGAGGTGAATCGGGTCTTGGAACGGCTGCCTGCGGTGCACCGCGCCCCTGCGGGGAATGCTCGGCACCGGTCCGTCGGCGCTCTATGCTTGGACCCTATGGACACGCCACGAGTAAGCCGGGCCACAGCGGGGAGAACCCCCGCCGGTGGGCCGGCCGATAATCCTGCCGCCGGCACGGCCGCCGAGCCGACGCTGACCGACCTCCTGCTGCGGATCGCCCAGCAGGACCGGGAGGCGTTCGCCGCGTTCTACGGGCAGACCTCCCGGCGGGTCTACGGCCTGGCGCGGCGGGTCCTGATCGACCCGGAGCTCAGCGAGGACGCCACCCAGGAGGTCTATCTCCAGGTCTGGAACAGCGCCGCCCGGTTCGACCCGGCGGCGGGAAGCCCGATGGCCTGGCTGATGACTCTGGCCCACCGGCGGGCCGTGGACAAGGTCCGGTCCGAGCAGAGCTCCACCGACCGTGAGGCCAGGTACGGTGCGGCGACCCAGACCCCCGACCACGACGACGTCGTCGACACGGTGACTCAGCGGCTCGAGGCCGAGAGCGTCGTGAAATGCCTCGACACCCTCACAGCCACCCAACAGGAATCTGTCAGGCTCGCCTACTACGGTGGATTGACCTACCGGGAAGTCGCCGAAAAGCTCGGTGTGGCGGTGCCCACCATCAAGTCGAGGATCCGGGACGGCTTGCTGCGGCTCAAGGCATGCCTGGGGGTGGTTTGATTGCAGGACAAGGACATGAACAGACAATTCGCAGAAGACCTTCAGCAGGACCTCCAACGCGGGCACGTGCTCGAGTGGGCCGAGATGTACGCCCTGGACGCGGTGACGGACGACGAGCGCGCAGCCATCGACGAGTTCCTGACCCGCGACAGCGCCCTCCAGCAGGCCTTCACCGACCGGGTCCGGTCGAACCGCGAGACGATCGCCTCCACGTATGCCTCCCAGGAGGCCGAACCTCCCGCAGGGCTGCTCGAGAGGATCCTGAGCCAGATTCCCGACGCCCCGGCGGCAGGCACCGGCGCCGGGACGGGCACCGCCCCGGCGCCGTCCGGCCCCGCTCCCGCGGGCACCGCCGGCGGGGCTGCCGCCGGCGACGAGCTTGCAGGCCGGCGGAAGGCGAAGGGCCTGTGGGCCTCCCCCGCGGCCCGCTGGCTGACCGCCGCCGCGGCCGCCGTGCTGGTGGCCGTCGGGGGCGTCACCGTCGCCCAGAACCTTGGCCAGACCTCCATTGAGCAGGAGGTCCTTGAGGCCTCCGACGTGGTCACCGGCTCCTACGTGATTCCGGCCGGCGGCACCGCCGGCCTCGCGCTTTCCGAGGAGGAGGACGCCGCCGTCGTGACGCTGAAGGGCGTTCCGGCCCCGCCGGAAGGGTCCGTCTACCAGATGTGGCGGCTGCCCGCCGACGGTTCGGCCCCGGTCTCGGTGAGCACGATGGACGCCGAGGACGTCGCCGGAACGAAGGTGACCGAGGTCGAGGGGATCAGTTCATTCCGCGGCATCGCCATCACCGTCGAACCCGACGGCGGCTCGCCGACACCCACCACGCCCGTGATCGCGGAGATTCCCTTCCGCACCTGAGCCGAACCGGGCCGGCGATCCGGCCGGAGCACGCGGAAGGGCCCGGGAGTGCGCTCCCGGGCCCTTCCGTGTGCGGCCTAGAAACCGGCGATCGTCCGCTCGGAGTTCACGGCGACGGCGTGGAAGCCCTCGGCGCTGCGCCCGGCGGGAAGTCCTCCGCGCACTGCGTTTCCCGCAAGCATGCCGCGCACCGCGGCGTCCATCCTGTCGATGTCGGGGTGCTGGCTGATGTGGGCCCGGATCGCCTGGAGCTTGACGTCCTCGTACCCGGTGATGTCGACGAAGGTGTTCTCCCTCTCCTCGGGCCCCCCGTAGAACCACAGCCACGGCACCTTGTAGGCCTCAAGGCCCTCGGCGGCCAGCTCCGGGAAGGCATACGGGTTCTCCACGGCCGGGTACACCGCCCGGGTGACGGCCTCCCCGCACGCCAGGTGGTCGGGGTGGCTCTTCTGGATCCGGTCCCAGTTCCGCTCGGGGTGGGAGGAGACCACGATGTCGGGCCGCACTTCGCGGATGCGTGCCACGATGCCGCGGAGCACCGCCTCGGTCGGGCTCAGGTAGCCGTCGCGTTCACCGAGGAAGCTCACATCCTCGACGCCCACCAGGCGCGCCGCCTGGCGCTGTTCCTCGTGGCGGGTCTCCACGATGGTGCTGCGGTGCTCCTCGGAGAAGCCTCCGGCGTCGCCGTCGGTGAGGATGCAGTAGCTCACTTCGACCCCGGCCGCGGTCCATGCGGCGACGGTGCCGGCCGCGCCGAAGTCCAGGTCGTCGGGGTGGGCGGCGAAGCACAGCACCCGGCGGATGCCGCCGGCGGGCGGGGCGTCCGGTGCCACCTCAGGCCCTGCGCTTCCGGATTTCCTCGGCGGCCTGGGGCAGCACGGTGAAGAGGTCGCCCACGACGCCGAAGTCGGCGATCTCGAAGACGGGCGAATCGGGGTCCTTGTTGATGGCGACAATCACCTGGGAGGTCTGCATGCCGGCCTTCTGCTGCACCGCCCCCGAGATGCCCGCCGAGATGTACAGCTGGGGGGACACCGTCTTGCCGGTCTGGCCGATCTGCGCCGAGTGTTCGATCCACCCGGCGTCCGTTGCGGCCCGGGACGCGCCGACGGCACCGCCGAGGAGGTCGGCGAGTTCCTCGATGGGCGCGAAATTGCCGTCGACCCCGCGGCCTCCGGCCACGATGACGCGTGCATCGGTGAGGTCCGGGCGGCCCGTGGCCGGCTTCTCGACGCGCCCGGTGATCACTGCGGCGGCGGCCGGGGCGGGAACCTCGACGCTGACGGTTTCGGGCAGGGCTGGCAGCCCGGCCTCGGCCGCTTCGACGCTGTTCGGCTTCACTGTGAGGATCGGGATGCCGGTGGTGACCCTGCACTGCGAGGTGTAGGACCCGGCGAAGACGGACTTGGTGGCGGTCAGGTCGCCGGCCACCGCGACGACGTCGGTGATCACCCCCGACTCCAGCCGGACGCCGGCGCGGGCGGCGATCTCCTTCGCCTCGTAGGCGTTGCCGAGCAGGACCACATCCGCCCCGGCGGCGCGCACCGCCTCGGCCAGGAAGGCTGCCTTGCCCGCGACGAGGGACTGGCTCACCGACGGATCGGCCGGGAGGTAGCAGGTTGCGACCCCGTATGAGCCAATGCCCTCAAGGAAGGGCCTTCCGGTGTCGGCGGCCACCGCTGCGACCGGATCGCCGAGGGTCCCCGCCAGGGTGAGCAGCTCGCGGTCGCTCTTGGCGAGCACCGCACCGGGGTCGTGGAGGAAGACAAGTACCGTGGGCATGCGGGGTTCCTTTTCGAAGAAGAGGTGGGAGGAGGCGGGCTAGAGGAGCTTCTGCCCCGCGAGGAAGTCAACGAGCCGCAGGCCGGCGTCCCCTTCGTCCGTGATCAGGATGCCCTGGCTGCGGGGAGGACGCGGCTCGGCGGCCTCCACGGCCGTCCAGGATCCGGCGAACCCCACCTCCTCGGGGGAGAGCCCTATGTCGGCCAGGGACAGGGTGCGCAGCGGCTTCTTCTTCGCCGCCATAATCCCCTTGAAGTTCGGGTAGCGCGGCTCGTTGATCTGGTCCGTGACCGACACCAGGGCCGGCAGGGGGCAGGTCACCGTCTCGGAGTAGGCGTCACCGTCGCGGCGCGCCGTGAGCGTCCACCCCTGCTCCCCGGCCTCGAGGTCGAGGGCGGCGGCGAAGGTCACCTGGGGAAGGCCCAGCCGCTCGGCCAACTGGGCCGGGACCAGGGACGTCTCGCCGTCCGTGGAGGCCATTCCGGTCAGGACCAGGTCGAAGGTCCCGAGGTGCCCAAGCAGCGCAGCCAGCGCCCTGGACGTCGCCGAGGCGTCGGATCCGGCCAGGGCGTCGTCGGCGAGGTGGACCCCTTCACCGGCGCCCATCTGCAGGGCCTTCTTCACGGCGCTGGCGGCCTGGGCCGGGCCCATGGTCACCGCCGTGATCCGGTGCCCTGCCGCTTCCCCGCCCCGCTGCTCAACGAGCTGGAGGGCCGCTTCGAGGGCGTACTCGTCGAGTTCGGAGAGGATGCTCTCGGAACGCTCGGTGGTGTTGCGGGGGCCGTTGAGGTGCCGGTCAAACTGCGCGTCGGGCACGTGCTTGACCAGTACGGCAATATTCAGTCCCGGAGTCGGGGCCTCGTCCATGAGAAACCTTCCTGAGGTGGCAGTCTGTCCCGCGGTCTAGCTAACCATAAAGTTGTTGCGGCCCGATCCGGCCGGGTCACCCGGTCGGCGCCCCGTCGGGTCAGGCTGCGGGGGCCTCGGCGAGGGTCACGTCGATGGTGAGGCTCTCCCCGCCGCGGCGCACCTCCACGGGAACCGTCTCACCGACCGGCTGCATGCGCACCGCCGCGGTGAGCGACTGGGGGTCGCCGATCGGCGAATCCCCCACCTTGGTGATGATGTCGCCCTCGCGGAGCTTGGCGTCGGCGGCCGGCGATCCGGCCTCGACCCCGGCCACCTGGGCGCCGACGGAGAAGGTTGACCCGGAGGAGGCGTTCTCCCCGGGCGCCGGCTCCACCGTCACGCCGAGGAATCCGTGGCTGGCCCGGCCGTTCTCGATGATGTCGTCGGCCACCCGCTCCGCGTAGGAGATCGGAATGGAGAAGCCGACGCCGATGTTCCCGGCGCTCTCATCGCTTCCGCTGGAGGCGATGGCGACGTTGACCCCGATGACCCGGCCCTGCGAATCGACGAGCGCGCCGCCGGAGTTCCCCTGGTTGATGGCGGCGTCGGTCTGGATGACGTTGAGGTAGATGGAGCCCTGGGACTGCGGCTGGGGGTTCCGCGACCCGTCCGGGGGCAGGAAGTTGAAGCCATCGCCCTCCTGTTCCTCCGGGGCGTCCGACTGCTCCTCGGGCACCGCCGAGGACGCAACGCTGATGGTGCGGTTGAGGGTGGAGATGATGCCGTCGGTCACCGTGCCGCTTAGGCCCAAGGGCGCCCCGATCGCGATGGCCGTGTCGCCGACGTTCAGCTCCTCGGAATCTCCGAGTGCCGCGGGGGTCAGGTCCGGCGCCTCGATCTTGATCACCGCCAGGTCCGACAGCGGGTCGGTGCCGACGATCTCGGCCCGGAAGACCCGCCCGTCGTTGGTCTTGACCTCCACGGCCGCGTCGGCGACCTGCCCGCCGAGGGTGACGACGTGGGTGTTCGTGAGGATGTGCCCTTCCTCGTCGAGGATGATGCCCGAACCCGACCCACCGGAGCCGTTGCCGCTGACGGCGATGGTGACGACGCTGGGCGATGCCTTGACGGCGGCGGCGGTGATTTCGTTGACGCTGTCGGAATTGTTGACGATCACCGACTCGCTGCGCCCGCCCGAATCGGATCCGGCCGCCGGCCCGGTATCGAACAAACCGGCGGTGCCGGCCGCGATGCCGCCGCCGAGCAGGCCCGCCGCGAGGACACCGGCCAGGAAGGCCGGAACCCCAATGCGTTTCTTGTCCCTGGTGCGGATGGATGCGTGCTGGCCGGAGGGCTGTCCCCAGACCTGGGAGGGCGGCTGGGAAGGAGGCAGCGGCTGGCCGAAGGAACCCTGCCGGAAGGCGCCCTGCTGGTTGGGAGCCTGCCCGAAGGCGCCCTGGCCGTAGGAAGCGCCGTGCCGGGAGGCATGACCCGCGGGAAGCGCCGCCGTGTCGTCCGCACCGGCCTGCCCGGACCCGCCGCTGCGGTTCCCGGAGGCATGCGGAGCGGCAGCGGGCCCGGCGACCTGCGCCTGCTCTGCCGTCGGAGGGTTGGCCGGTCGGGGCGGGATCGGGCGTTCAGGACCGGCAGGTCCCCCAAACTGGTCAGCCATTCGAATTCCTTTCATCGCGGTTGTCTCCACTATGGCGAGGGAGACTGAACCTTGAGGGAGCTTTTGCTGGACATCCGCTGGGAAGCAGCCGGAAGTCGAAGGCCCCGCTACCCATTATTCCCCCTTCGCGCCGGGTCTTTCATCCCGGCACACGGTGGGGGCCGGGTCCTCCCGGGAACCGGGACGGTGCGAAGGGGGTGTTTCGCTCGAGGCTTAGGTGCGGGCCCCTCCTGCCGGTGGACGGCCCAAAGCACCGGCCATAGAATCAAAATTCAGGGAGCCCCGGCGTCCGTCGCCTTTCTTCCCGACGGGCGTGGCCGGGGAACATGCTGAAGGGTACTGAATGCAACGGATGACCAGGCGGATCGTCGCCGCCGCGGGACTCAGCGCCCTGATCGCGCTGCCACTGTCGCCGGGGGTGGCCCACGCCGCGGATCCCATCGACTTCCCGGACGGCGAGACGGTGGTCGACCAGGCCGGGGTGCTCCAGCCCACCGACGTGAGCGACGTCGAAGCAGCCATCTCCGACCTTGAGGCCGAATACGGGTACACCGTCAACGTGGTGTACGTGGACACCTTCACCAGCCCCTCCGATCCGCTGTCGTGGGCCATCGAGACAGCACAGGCAAGCAACCTCGGAGCGGATGACGCACTGCTCGCTGTCGCCGTCGACTCGGGCCAGGCACGGTTCATCGCCAGCAACGGCACCGAGGTCGAGCCCCGGACCGGTGAGATCTTCAGCCAGCAGATCGACCCCCAGCTCGACGGGCAGAACTACGCGGAGGCGGGTATCGCCGCCGTGGAGGGGACCGAGGCGGTCCTGGCCGACCCCGGCGGCGGCCCAGGTGCAGGAACGGCGGGCGACGGCGGCGGGGGCGGCGCAGGGTTCCTCATCGGCCTCGTGGCACTCGCCGGTGCCGGCAGCTACTTCTTCATGCGTTCGCGCCGGCGGCGGCAGGCCGCGCCCAAGGAGATCACCTACGGTCCGGGGCAGGCTCCCGACGGCGCCGTCGTCGACCCGCTCGCCTCGCTCAGCGTGGAGGACCTGCGCAAGCGGGCAGGAAGCCTGCTCGTCGCCGCCGACGACGCCATCAAGTCCAGCGAGCAGGAGCTCGGCTTCGCCGAGGCGTCCTACGGCGAGGCAGCGGTCAAGCCCTTCGCCGCCGACATCGCCGCCGCCAAGGTGCACATGAGCGAGTCGTTCAAACTGCAGCAGCAGCTCGATGACCACATCCCCGACACCGAGGAACAGCAGCGCGCCTGGCTTGGGGACATCATCCGGCGCTGCGAGGCGGTCAATGAGTCCCTGCAGGCGCACAAGGCCGACTTCGATTCGCTGCGGGAGCTCGAGCGGAACGCCCCGCAGGCCCTCGAGGCCGCACGCAGCGCCGCCAACGCGGCCGGCACCCGGTTCGTCGCCGCGGAGGAGCGCCTGACCGCCCTGCGGCGCCGGTACGCCGGCACGGCCACCTCCCAGGTGCAGGACAACGTCGATCAGGCCCGCGAGCGCCTCGCCTTCGTGGAGAGCGCCGCCGCCGAGGCCCGGACGCGGATGGACGCCGGTGAAACCGGACCCGCCGTCGTCGCCGTGCGCGCCGCCGAGGAGTCCGTCAGCCAGGCCAACCTGCTGCTCGATGCCATCGACAAGCGGGCCGCCGAACTCGAGGCCGCCCAGGAGGAGCTTGACCGGGCGGTCACCGACACCGTGCAGGACCTCGCCCAGGCGACCGCCATGGTGCGCACCGGGCGCCACGACGACCTCGTCGGGCCGGTGGCGGCGGCGGAGTCGGCGCTGCAGACTGTGCGCTCGCAGCGCCAGGCCGGCCCGATCGACCCGATCGCCCTGCTCGAACGGGTCGAGGGCGCCCACCGCCAGCTCGACGCGGCGATCGGCGGAGTGCGCGACCAGAGCGAGCAGGCCCGGCGGGCCCGCGAATCCCTCCAGCACACCCTCCTGGCGGCTCACTCGCGCATCTCGGGGACCGAGGACTACATCCGCGCACGCCGCGGCGGCGTCGGCAGCGAGGCCCGCACGCGCCTTGCGGAAGCCGGGCGCAACCTCGACTACGCCGTCGGCATCCAGGACTCCGACCCCGTCACCGCCCTGTCCCATGCCCAGCAGGCGGTGATGCTCGCCGAGCAGGCGGCACAGCTGGCCGAGCAGGACGTCTCGGGCTTCGGCGGACGCGGGTACGGCGGCTACGGCGGGTACGGAGGCCGGCGCGGCGGTGGTGACGGGATGGGTGGAGCCCTGCTCGGCGGGATCCTGCTCGGCGGGCTCCTCAACGGCGGCGGCGGACTCTTCGGCGGCGGAGGCGACGGCGGCGGGGATGTCTTCGGCGGCGGAGGTTTCGGCGGCTTCGAGGGCGGAGGCGGAGGCTTCGGCGGCTTCGACGGAGGTGGAGGCGACTTCTAATCCCGCGGCGGCAGCTCCGGCGCCGCCGCACCAGTACTCACGGGAAACATTCACAGATCGAGAGGGAACCTCATGGTAAAGCAGTCAATTTTCGGCCGGATCGCCCAGCTGGCGAAGGCAAACATCAACTCCGTGCTCGACCAGGCGGAGGATCCGCAGAAGATGCTGGACCAGATGGTCCGCGACTACACCAACAGCATCGCCGAGGCCGAAAGCGCCGTCGCCCAGACCATCGGCAACCTCCGGATGATCCAGGACGACTACAACGAGGACATGGAGAACGCCCGAAGCTGGGGCAACAAGGCGCTGGCCGCGTCGAAGCGGGCGGACGAGTACCGCAGCTCCGGCGACGCCGTCGACGCCGAGAAGTTCGACAACCTCGCCAAGGTCGCCATCCAGCGGCAGATTGCCGCGGAGAACGAGGCCAAGGGTGCAGAGCCCACCATCGCCTCCCAGACCGAGATCGTCGACAAGCTGAAGACCGGCCTGAACCAGATGAAGGGCAAGCTGGGCGAACTCACGTCCAAGCGGGACCAGCTCATCGCCCGCGCCCGCACCGCCCAGGCCCAGCAGCAGGTCCACGACGCCGTCAAGAGCATCGACTTCCTCGACCCCACGAGCGAGGTGGGGCGTTTCGAGGAGAAGATTCGGCGGGAAGAAGCCAAGGTGCGCGGGCAGCAGGAGCTCGCCAGCTCAAGCCTCGATTCGCAGTTCGAGAGCCTCGAGGACCTCGGGGAGCAGTCGGAGATCGAGGCACGGCTCGCCGCGCTGAAGTCCGGCGCCCCGGCCCAGCCGCAGTCGGCCATCAGCCAGGGCACGGAGACGACCGCCCCGTAGCCCCTGCGCCGTAGCGCAGCACCCGGAAAGAGAGCCGCAGCGTCCGCGCTGCGGCTCTCTTTCTGCAAAGACGTCCGGGAGCCGGTGCCTGGTGCGGTGGGGCGGTGAGGCGGCTGTGACCGGTACCGGCGAGGCTGCTGCGGCGGACGCAGCGTCCCGGCGCCGGCGTGCCCGGCCCGGCCGCCTGGATCTCCGGCCCGCAGCACCCGGCCGGCGGGTACATTGGGGACCATGGCCGTAACCGTTGTGTGGCTCCGAGATGACCTGCGACTGTCCGACAATCCCGCACTCCACGAGGCGGCATCCCGCGGTGGGGAGGTCGTTGTGGCCTACATCCTGGATGAGGAATCCCCCGGCATCCGGCCACCGGGCGGCGCCTCCCGGTGGTGGCTTCACCACTCCCTCGCCGCCCTCGCCGAGTCCCTCGAATCCATTGGCGTCCCCCTGGTGCTCCGCCGCGGTCCCGCCGGAACCGTCCTGCCCGCCCTGATCAGGGAAACCGGCGCCGAGGCCGTGCTGTGGAACCGGCGCTACGGGCTCGCCGAACGGGAACTTGACGCCTCCCTCAAGGCGGAGTGCGCGGAGTCCGGCGTCGAGGCCTCGAGCTTCCAGGCCAACCTGCTCTTCGAGCCCTGGCAGGTACGCACCGGATCGGGCGAGCCCTTCCGCGTATTCTCCCCCTTCTGGCGCGCCTGCCTGCGGGAACCGGAGCCGCGGCAGCCGCTGCCCACCCCGGAGCGCCTCACCGGCCCGGCGGTGCCCTCGGACGATCTGGAGGACTGGGGGCTTCTCCCCACCCCCGACTGGGCGCAGGGCCTGCGGGAGATCTGGGTCCCCGGCGAGGCGGGGGCCACCGCCCGCCTCGCGGACTTCCTCGACTCCCTCGTCGAGGGCTACGCCACCAACCGGGACCTTCCCGCCGTCGACGGCACCAGCCGGCTCTCGCCGTACCTGCGCCATGGCGAAATCAGCCCGTTCACCGTGTGGCACGCGGCCCGGGCGCGCAGTTCCGGCCCGCTCGCCGAGGACATCCGCTCCTACCTTTCGGAGATCGGCTGGCGCGAGTTCTGCTGGCAGCTCCTGTACTTCAACCCGGACCTCGCGACGGTGAACTACCGGCCGGAGTTCAACGCCTTCGCGTGGGAGGCCGATACCGGCGCCGAGCTGAAGGCGTGGCAGCGGGGCCGCACCGGCTACCCCCTGATCGACGCCGGAATGCGGCAGATGTGGCAGATCGGCTGGATGCACAACCGGGTGCGGATGGCGACGGGATCGTTCCTGATCAAGAACCTCCTGATCGACTGGCGGGTCGGTGAGCAGTTCTTCTGGGACGCGCTGGTCGATGCGGACGCCGCGAGCAACGCCGCGAACTGGCAGTGGGTGGCGGGGTCTGGAGCCGATGCAAGCCCCTACTTCCGGATTTTCAACCCTGTCACCCAGTCGAAGAAGTTCGACCCGGACGGCGCCTACGTGCTGCGCTACGTACCGGAACTGGCCGACGCCGAGAACCTGCACGAGCCGTGGAAGGGCTCCGCTCCGGGCTATCCGCCGCCCGTGGTGGACCTCGCCGAGTCCCGTCAGCGCGCGCTGGCCGCGTTCAAGGCCCTCGGCAGCGGCTGAGCCGCCTCTGGGGCGGCAGTCCCAGGATTGGGCCTGTGGTTAAAGCAGAAGGTCCCTGCCAGTTTCCTGGCAGGGACCTTCTTTTCGTTGCGGGGACAGGATTTGAACCTGTGACCTCTGGGTTATGAGCCCAGCGAGCTACCGAACTGCTCCACCCCGCGGCGCGGTCTCAACATTACCGGCCGCGGAGTGGAGAGGCAAATCGGTGCCCGTGCCGGGCGGTCTAGCCGTTGCCGCCTTCGGCCTGCTCTCCGGAGCCCTCACCCTCGGCCGGGGCCTCGCCCTCTGCCGGGGCCTCCCCCTCGGCCGGGGGAACGACGGTGCCGGTGATGGCGCCTTCGGCGTCCAGCGCGCGCTGCAGGGCGGCGTTCAGCTTGTCCTGGGCTGCACCGTAGGCCGCGAAGTCGCCCTCGGCCAGTGCGGTCCGGCCCTCCTCGATGGCCTCGTTCGCCTCGGTGAGCGCATCGCGCAGGGCCTGCTGGGCGGTCGGATCCTCGGCGGGGGCCTCCGGCGTGCCGGGGGCGGGCGGGGTCTCCCCCGCGTTCTCCGAGTCGCCGGCGCTGGCACCGGAGTCGCCGCCGAACACCTGGTCGAGCGCCTCATCGAGGGTCGGGGCGAAGCCGACCTTCTCACCGAAGCTCGCCAGCACCCGCTGGAGCGTCGGATAGGACGACGCCCCGGAGGACTGGACGTAGACCGGCTGCACGTACAGCAGGCCGCCGCCGACGGGCAGGCTCAGCAGGTTTCCGTTGATCACCTCGGAGGCACCCTGCCGCAGCAGGTTAAGCGCGTTGGATACCGTCGGGTCGGAGTTGAAGCGGTTCTGCGCCTGGCCGGGGCCGGGCACCGAGGTCGAGCGCGGCAGCTCGAGGAGCCGCAGCTTGCCGTAGTCCTCCGATTTCACCCCGGCCTCGTTGCCGGCGTCGCCGACGGCCGAAAGGAACCCGTACAGCACGTTGCGGGCTTCCCCGCCGGGCTCGACGAAGGGGATGAACGGGGTGGTGAGGGAGAACGCCGCCTCGTCCTGGCCGGGCACCTTCAGGGAGAGGTAGAACGGCGGCTGCTTGACGTCGGCGCTCTCACCCTCCGTGGGGTCGTCGGGAACGCTCCAGGCGTCGCTGTTGGCGAAGAACACGTCGACGTTGGTGACGTGGTAGCGGGCCAGCAGTTCCCGCTGCACCTTGAACTGGTCCTCGGGGTAGCGCACGTGGGCCATCAGCTCGGCCGACATCTCGGTGTAGGGCTTGATGGTGGTGGGGAAGACCTTGCTCCATGCCTTCAGGACCGGGTCCTGGTCGTCCCACGCGTAGAGCTCGACCGAGCCGTCGTAGGCATCGACGGTCGCCTTCACGGCGTTGCGGATGTAGTTGACCTGGTCGGCCGGCAGCGGGGTTGAGAGGTTGTCCGCCGTCTGCGAGTCGATGGTCGCCGACTCGAGTTCCTGCTGCGTGGAGTAGGGGAAGAACTCGTTCGTCGTGTACCCGTCGACGATCCACTTGACCCGTCCGTCGACGATGGCCGGGTAGGAGTTCCCGTCGACCGTCAGGTACGGCGCGAGCTTCTCGACGCGCTCGCGCGGGGTGCGGTCGTAGAGGATCTGCGACTCGCTGTTGACCGCGTCCGAGAGCATCAGGTCCGTCGACTGGAACTTGATGGCGTAGACGAGTTTGTTGAAGAAGTTCCCGACGCTCGGGCCGCCCTCGCCCGCGAAGGTGTTCTTGGACTCCTCGTCGGAATCGTCGCTCTGCGGGCGGTCGATCTCGCGGGGCTCCGCGCCCTCGGGGGCACCGACAATCGAGTATTCGGGGGACGCTTCGCCGAAGTAGATCCGCGGCTCGTAGGACTCATCGCTGCCGAGCACCCCCGAGGAGGGGATGCCGGAGAGGGTGAAGGAGGGCTTGCCGTCGGCCTCGACGACCGAACCGCGGGCCGCGACGACGCCGTAGCCGTGGGTGTAGAGCACGTGCTCGTTGACCCAGCCGGCGGGAACGCCCTCGGGGTTGAGTTCGCGGGCGGCGATCACGGTGTCCTGGACCTCGCCGTCGACCGTGTACCGGTCGACGTTCAGGGTCGGCGGGAACTGGTAGTACTGCCGGAACTGCTCGAGCTGGCTGAAGGCGTCGGAGACGAGGTTCGGATCGAGGAGGCGGATGTTCGCCGTCGTCTCCGCGTCCTCGCGCAGCGCCCCCGGCTCCGCGTCCGTCGTCGCGTTGTAGGGAATCGCCTCGACCTTGTCCAGCCCGTAGGCCACCCGGGTCAGGTCGATGTTGCGCTGGATGTACTCCCGCTCCAGGGTCAGCTCCGACGGGGTGACCTGGAAGCGCTGGACCACCCAGGGGTAGACACCCCCGGCGAGGATCGCGGTGATGATGAGCATCGCCGTCCCGATGATCGGCAGCCGCCACCGGCCGATGACTGCGGCCACGATGAACAGCACGGCCACGAGAATGGCGGCGACCGCGAGGATGGCCTTGGTGGGGATGACGGCGTTGACGTCGGTGTACAGGGCGCCGGTCCAGCGTCCGCCGGTGTTCTGCAGGGTCGCATACCGGTCGAGCCAGTAGTTCAGGCCCTGCAGGACGAGGAACAACGCCGCGACGACGGCGATCTGGACCCGGGCGGCCCTGGTGGTGAACAGGCCCTTCTCCTCGAGCCGGATCCCGCCGTAGAGGTAGTGGGTGAGCACCGCGGCGATCGCGCTGATGATGGCGACGCTGGTGAGGAAACCGATGAGGAAGCCGTAGAACGGCAGGGAGAACATGTAGAAGGAGAAGTCCAGGCCGAACTCCGGGTCGGTGTCGCCGAAGGGCTCCTGGTTGATGAACAGGAGGACCTGCTGCCACTGGGAGGCGGCGGCCGTTCCGGCGAAGGCGCCCAGGACGAGGGGGATGCCGAGCATGAGCAGTTTGCGGATCGGCTCAAGCTGCGCCTGGTAGCGGTTGAGGTTGTCCTGCATGATGCTGTCCGGCGCGTAGATCGGCCGGCTGCCGTAGGCGATGCGCAGGCTCGCGTACACCGCGCCGGCCATGATCACGAAGGCGGCCACGAACAGGGCGATGCGGGCGAGGTTTTCGGTGAGGAAGACGCCCAGGAAGCCCAGCTGGTTGTACCAGAGGATGTCGGCGTAGACCTGCGACAGGTACACGAAGGCGATGACGATGACCGCGAGCACGATCGCCGTGGGAATCAGGGGGCTGCGTCGTCGGGCGGGTGCGGTCGCGGTTGAACTCGAGGGGCTCGGCCTGCTGCCGAAGGGCCGGTCTGGTCCGGATGTCACATTTACCTCATCGTTGGCGGCTGTGGGTCACGACGACGAGCACACAACGGTCTGCCGCAGGCCCCACGGGCCGGAAACATGGCGCAGTCTCTGCCTTCGTGGTTCCATTCTGCCCTGTTCCCGCGCGGGCGGTGCAACTGGGTGTCCAATTACGCCGCTTCACCCGGAATCGTTCCACAATCGTGTCCTGAACCGGGGCCGGACGCCGGCGACAGAGGAGGTCAGCGGCAGGTCGGCAGCCCGGAACCGTCCCGGCCCGAGCCCAGCACCTCCACGGCGTTGACCGCTTCCTCGAGGGTCGCCACCTTGACCACCTTCAGCCCGTCCGGTACGTGGCCGATCACCTCCGCGCAGTTCTCGGCGGGGGCGAGGAAGAACTCGGCGCCGTCGTCGCGCGCGCCGACCAGCTTCTGCTGGATCCCGCCGATCCCGCCGATCGCCCCGGTGGAGTCGATGGTGCCGGTGCCCGCGAAGTGGCGGCCGCCGGTGAGGTCCCCCTCGGTGAGCATGTCGATGATCCCCAGGGCGAACATCGATCCGGCCGAGGGACCCCCGACATTGTCAAGGGCGATCGTGACGTCGAAGGGGAACTCGAACTCCGAGGTCAGCAGGACCCCCAGCTGGTAGTCCCCTTCCGGTGACTGCTTCGGCGTAACCGATACCTTCTCGGGGGAGCCGGCCCGGAGGACCCCGAGGTCGACCCCGGCGCCGCCGGTGTCGGCCAGGGTGCTGCGCAGGGTGTCGATGTTGCGCACGGCGGTGCCCGAGATGGAGGTGATGGTGTCGCCGGGCTCGAGGAGGCCCTCGGACGCCGACCCTTCGGCCAGGTCCACGACCGTCAGCGACTCCTCGTAGGGGATGTCGAGGTGGCCCAGCGCCGCGGCGATGGCGGATTCCTGCGAGGAGATCATCGAGACGGTGTTGCGTTCCTCGATCTGCGACCGTGTCGTCCCCGGGGCGTAGACGAGCTCCTCGGGGCGCACTGTTTGCTCCGGGTCGATCCACGCCCGGAAGGCGTCGAAGATGCTGACGTCACCGTTGGGTCCGCCGCTGACGTACACGGTGGTCAGGTCCAGCTGTCCTTCGGGGGTGAAGGTTTCCCGGCCGGAGATTTCGATCAGGGGCTGCGACCTTGCCTCCCCGATGGTGTTGAACGTCGGGCCGGGGGCTTCCAGGACGTACGGGGCGGGCAGCAGGACCGCCGCGGCGCCAAGCGCCAGCGTGAGCGCGCCGGAGGTCACCATGGCCCTGACCCGGGGGTCGCGGGGGCGCTCCGGCTCCACGGGCTCGTAGGTTCCGGAGCGGACGGGCTGTGACACGATACGGTTTCCTTTTCCCTGGCACGGCCTGTTCGGGCTGCGCCAGCGGGGCACGGGATGACGGGGGAATCTGCTCTACAACCCTAAACGGTTCACGTCCCGGCACCGTCCCGGGCGCGGTATTTGCCCTCAGCGAACTCCCGGAGGGGTTCTAGGACAAGCCCGCTCCCCTGCCGGTAACGTTGGCACAACAACTGCGCGGACCGGTGCCACGGCATGCAGGACGGGCAGGCCTTTTCAGCGACTTCCAGGACCGGTGGTATTAGTGACCAACCCATCCAACCCCTCCAACGGCGACGACTCCCCCAAGGATCCGCTGTCGGAAATGATCGCGAGGCTGCTCGGCGGCGACGCCGAGGGATTCGACCCGCGGGAGATCGCGAAGGCGGCCGGACTGCCGTCGGACCCCCAGGCGATGGCGATGATGATGCAGCAGGTGCAGGCCATGTTCTCGGCCCCCAGCAGCGGACCCGTGAACTGGCAGCTGGCGCACGAGCACGCCCGGCGGGTGGCCGCGTCGGAAAACGACCCTTCGGTGACGTCCCTGCAGCGCCGATCCATCGACGAGGCCCTCCGCCTCGCCGAAATGTGGATCGACCCGTTCACCGCGTTCCCCGCCACCGGTCAGCTCGGCCGGGCCTGGTCCAGGGCCGAATGGATCGAAGCGACGATGGGCACCTGGCGGCAGCTGACCGAGCCGGTGGCCGTGAGCATCTCCAAGGCGCTCTCGGACACGCTCTCGGAGCAGCTGCCCGATGAGATGAAGTCGATCCTGGGGATGGCAGGCGGCGGCGCGTCGATGTTCCAGAACATGGGCGGGGCGATGTTCGGGATGCAGCTCGGCCAGGCCGTGGGCGCGCTCTCCAAGGAGGTGCTCGGCTCGACCGACATCGGCGTCCCCCTTGCGGACGGGCAGATGGCGCTGCTCCCCGCGAACGTGCGCTCCTTCGGGGAGGGCCTGGACATCCCCGAGCAGGAGGTGACCCTGTTCCTGGCGGTCCGCGAGGCCGCCCACGTGCGCCTGTTCACCCAGGTGCCCTGGCTGGCCGGGCACCTCATGGGCACCATCGAACGGTATGCCCGCGGCATCCACATCGACATGACGAAGATCGAGGACGCCGCCCGCGACATCGACCCCACCAACCCCGAATCAATGCAGGCGGCCCTCTCCCAGGGGGTCTTCATGCCCGAGCGCACGGCGGAGCAGGACGCGGCGCTGTCCCGGCTCGAGACGGTGCTGGCCCTGGTTGAGGGGTGGGTCGACGAGATCACCGCGGCGGCCACGGTCAACCTCCCTGCGGCGGCGGCGCTGCGCGAGACCGTGCGGCGGCGCCGGGCGAGCGGCGGGCCGGCCGAGCACGCCTTCGCCTCCCTTGTGGGGCTTGAGCTGCGTCCGCGCCGGCTGCGCGACGCCGCAGCGCTGTGGGCCCATCTCACCGAGGAGCGCGGACTCGAGGGCCGCGACGCGATCTGGGAGCACCCGGACCTGCTGCCCACCGCCGAGGACCTCGACGATCCGGCGGGCTTCACCGCACGCCGGCAACTCATCGAATCGGCAGGATCCGACGTCGACGCGGCACTGGAGCGCCTGCTCGCGGGCGACTTCGAGAAGCCCGCTGCCCCCGAGGAGGGGCCCGACGGCGGGGATGAGCCTCCGGCCGGGGACGGCGGCACCGACGGACGCACTCCATAGCGGCGGACGGACCCGTTAACGACAAACGCACCGGTTATTGCCGGTGCGTTCGTCGTTAAGTGGCGCGTTCGTCGTGAGGTGCCGCGTTCGTCGCCCGGCGATCCCGGGGAGCGCCTCCGGGTGCGGTTAGCGCCCAGCCAGGCCGTGGTCGGCCGCGAAAGCCGCCCCGGCGAGGAAGGCCTTCGCCTTCTCGGTCTCCGGATAGGACTCCAGCAGGCGCCAGAAGGCCCGGCCGTGGGACGATTCGATCAGGTGCGCCATCTCGTGCAGGATCACGTAGTCGACCACCCAGCCGGGCATCCCCTGGAGCTTGTGCGAGAGCCGGATCGACCGGTGCGCCGGGGTGGCCGAGCCCCACCGGGTGTTCTGGTTGGTGACCCAGGCGATGGTGTCGGGGATGCCCCGGCCCCCCAGGTAGCGCCCGGCCAGCTGCCGGGCGCGCTGCGCGAGGGCACTGGGGTCGGCGTCCGTCGCGGCGCCGCGGCCCTGGAGCTTCGACACCATCCGGGCGACCCACTCCTGCTCCTGGGCCCGGGTGAAGGAGGCGGGGATGGAAACGATCACCGTCCCGTTGCGCACGTCGGCGCTCACCGTGCGCCGGCGCCGCGCCGACCGGCGCACCTCGACCGGCAGTGGCCCGGCCGGGGCCGCCGGCTCAGTCATTGCGGCTGATGATGTCGATGACCGCTTCGCCGTAGCGTTCGAGTTTGGCCGAGCCGACCCCCGCCAGTTCACCGAGCTCCTCCAGGGTCTGCGGCTTGGCCTCGGCGATGGCGATCAGGGTGGCGTCGGTGAAGACGACGAACGCCGGAACATCCTTGTCCCGCGCCTCCTCGAGGCGCCAGCCGCGGAGCGCCTCGAACGTCTCCTCGCGGTACGTTGCCGGGCAGTCGCCGCAGCGGCCCATCTTGCGCTCGGAGCCCGTGCTGAGCGCCTTCCCGCACACCCGGCACACCGCCGGTGCCGCGGCCTTGCGTGCCTTGCGCGCGGCCGGCTGCCGGAACGGACGGCCGCCCGCCCCGGCGGGGCGGAGGGCGTCGAGGAACCTCGACGGTTTCCGGCTGGCCCGCCCCCCGGGTGAGCGCGACGTCGACCAGGACAGCGCAAGGTGGGCCCGCGCCCGGGTGATGCCGACGTAGAGCAGCCGGCGTTCCTCGTCGACCGCTTCCTGGGTGTCGGCGAAGGAGATCGGCATGAGCCCCTCGCTCAGGCCCACGAGGAACACCGCATCCCATTCGAGGCCCTTGGCGGAGTGCAGCGAGGCGAGGGTGACGCCCTGAACCGTCGGCGCGTGCTGGGCGGCCGCCCGCTCCTCGAGTTCCGCGACGAACATCCGGAGGGAGAACGCCTCCCGGGTCCGGGAGAGCTCGTCGGCCAGGCCGACGAGCGCGGCAAGGGATTCCCACTTTTCCCGGACCGCCCCCGAGGTCTGCGGCGCCGTTGAGGTGTAGCCGAGGGAGGCAAGGACATCGCGCACCTGCTGGGGGACGTCGTCGTTGCCTTCGGTCCGGGCCGCCGCCCGGAGCTGCAGCAGCGCGTCCCGCACCTCGCGGCGGGCGAAGAAGCGTTCCCCGCCGCGCAGCTGGTAGCCGATGCCGACGCTCGCGAGCGCCTGCTCGTAGGCCTCGGACTGCCCGTTGGTCCGGTAGAGGATCGCGATTTCGCTCGCCGGCACCCCGGCGGCCAGCAGTTCGCCGATCTTCCGGGCGACCTCGGCGGCCTCGGCGTCGTCGTCGCTGCATTCGGTGAACACCGGTTCGGGCCCTGCCGGGCGCTGGGCGATGAGTTCGAGCGGCGCCGACCAGGAGGTGGCCCCGGCCCGGCGGTCCACCTCGCTGCTGCGCGCGGCGAGGAGCGTGTTGGCCAGCCGGACGACCTGCGGCGTCGAGCGGTAGTCGCGCACCAGGCGCACCACCTGGGCGCCCTCGTAGCGGCGGGTGAACTCGAGCAGGTGCCGCGAGGTCGCGCCGGTGAAGGAGTAGATGGTCTGGCTGGCATCGCCGACGACGCACAGCTCCTGCCGGTCGCCGAGCCACAGGTCGAGGAGGCGCTGCTGCAGCGGGGAAACGTCCTGGTATTCGTCGACCACGAAGTGGCGGTACTGGCCGCGGACGGTCGCCGCGACCTTCTCGTCCTCCTGCAGGATCCCGACGGTGGTGAGCAGGACGTCCTCGAAGTCGATCAGGTTCCGGTCGAGCTTGAGGTCCTCATAGGCCGAGAAGATCCGGGCGACCGTGGTGAGGTCCATGCCGGCGGGTTCGGAGCGTCCCGCGGCGGCCGCGACATAGCTGTCCGGCATCAGCATCGACACCTTCGCCCACTCGATTTCGGCGGCGACGTCGCGGATGGCCGCACGGTCGGTCGAGAGGCGCAGCCGCCGCGCGGCCTCGGCGATCAGTTGGGCCTTGTGGTCGACGAGCGCCGGCAGCGGCCCGCCGACGGCCGAGGGCCAGAAGTACTGGAGCTGGCGCAGGGCCGCGGCGTGGAAGGTGCGCGCCTGGACCCCGCCGGCGCCCAGGTCGCGCAGCCGTGTCCGCATTTCGGCGGCCGCCCGGGCGGTGAAGGTGACGGCGAGGACCTGCTGGGGCTTGTAGACCCCGGTGTGGACGCCGTAGGCGATGCGGTGCGTAATGGCCCGGGTCTTGCCCGTGCCGGCCCCGGCCAGGACGCACAGGGGCCCGGCGAGCGTGGTGGCCACCGCGCGTTGTTCGTTGTCCAGGCCCTCGAGGATGCGTTCTTCCAACGGCTGGTCGTTCACGGCAGGCGGGCCCCGTCCGGTTCGTGCTCAAGCGGTCCGCCGTACCAGCGCTCGATCAGGGCGCGGGCGATGGAGATCTCCCCCGCCACGGTGATCTTTCCGTCGCGGAGTTCCTCGTGCAGCTCCCGGCGGGTGAACCACCTCAGGGTTTCGATCTCGATGCCGTCCGGGGTCAGGGAGGTCCCCGCCGCCACGGCGGTGTAGCCGAGCATCAGGGAGGCGGGAAACGGCCAGGGTTGGGATCCGAGGTACTGCGGGGAGTGCACGTCGACGCCGGATTCCTCGGCCACCTCGCGGACAACGGCCGACTCCAGTGACTCGCCGGGTTCGACGAAGCCGGCGAGGGTCGAGAACCGGTTCTCGGGCCAGGACACCGCGGAGCCCAGCAGGATCCTGTCGGCGTCGTCGATGACCGAGACGATGATCGCGGGGTCGGTGCGCGGGTAGTGGAGGGAGTCATCGAGGGGGCAGCGGCGCACCCACCCGCCGTCCTCGGGCACGGTGGGGCTGCCGCAGCGGGGACAGTGGGTGTGGGTCCGGTGCCAGTGCGCCAGGGCTGCCGCCTCGACGAACAGGCCGGCGTCGCGGGCGTCGAGGGAGGCGGCGACGTCGCGCAGGCCGTGCCAGTCCTCCCGGGGCGCAAGGGCTTCATCGACCCCATCGAGCATCACCAGCACCACGTGGCTGCCGGCCGCCGGGGCGCCGGGCAGGATCCGGCCCAGGTAGACCGGGTTCTCCGGCCGCGCCACCTCGGCCGTCCCGAAGAGCCGCAGCGCCCCGCCGGCGAGCGGGGTGCGCCCGTCGGCCAGGACCAGCACCAGGGTCCCGGGCGCGTCCCACAGCAGCCCGAAGAGGTTTGGGGTGAGCCGGAAATCGGAGCCGCGGTCGGCGTGGGAGCGGGCGAGGGGAAGGGAAACGAGCGGCGGCTGGAGGAGGGTGCGCAGGGGTTCGCTCATGCATCTACGGTACTAACTCGGTCTCCCAAAAGACATTTGGCCCCCGCGGCGGTGGAGGAGAAGTCGCGGATATTCAAGGCATCTGGCGACTCGCCGCCGCTGGATTCTCCCGTCGTGCACTGATGCACCTACCGTTGACAATGTGAAACGGACTCCCATGGAACTTGCTGCCATTGCCAGCGCCGCTGTGCCTGGGCTCGCACCCACCGGTGTTACCGGAGCCCCGGATGACAGCGCCGATTTCGATGCCGCCCTGCTGGTCGACGCCGCCGGCAAGCAATGGAGGGTCCGCTCCCCCCGCCACCCCGAGGCCAGCATGCGCCTCGAGACCGAGCTGCAGGCCCTGCGGGCGTTCACCCCCGCCGTCCGGGCCGAGCTTCCCTTCCTCATCCCGCACATCGCCGGGAGTGTCCGCCAGGGCAACCTGAGCACATTCGTCTATTCGCACCTCGAGGGCAGCACTCGAGACCTCGAATCCCTCGCTGCGGGGGGCCGCGGCATGGCGGCCGAGATCGGCCGGGCGCTGGCGGCCATCCACGAACTGCCCAAGGCCCTCGTGCAGCGGGCCAACCTGCCAAGCTACGAGGCGAACGAGTTCCGGCAGCGCAAGCTCAACGAACTCGACCAGGCGGCGACGACCGGCCGCATCCCCTCGGTCCTGCTGCGGCGGTGGGAGCACGCCCTGGAGGACGTCACCCTGTGGCGGTTCAGCCCCACCGTTGTCCACGGGGACCTGCACGAGGACCACCTCTTCGTCTCGGGCAGCCGGATCTCCGCCGTGACGGGGTGGACCGACCTGCGCATCGGCGACCCCGCCGACGATTTCGCCTGGCTCGCCGCCGTCGCCGACCCGGCGTTCGTTGATTCGGTCTACGCCGCCTACGCCAAGGCCCGCGGGGCGGCCGACCCGCACCTGGCCCGGCGTGCGTCCCTGGCCGCGGAGTTCGCCCTGGCGCAGTGGATGGTGCGCGGGCTGGCCATGGAGGATCCCCAGATGATCGCCGAGGCCCACGACATGATGGCCTCCCTCGAGGCGGATGTCGTCGCGTTCGACTCGGCCCCGCAGGGCGGGGTCGGGAACGGCGCTCCAGGCGGCGCCACGTCCGCGGCCTCCAACCCGGCAGCGGCGGCGGCCGGCACGACGACGGCGGCAGGCAGCACCGGAGGGCCGGAGGCGACGGTGGCACCCACCGTGATCACCCCGGCGATGATCGCACCGATCGTCGTTCCCCCTACGGTTGTCCCGGCACCGGCCGCCCCGGTGTCGGCGCCCGGGCGGCCTGATGACGGACCGGCCGATGCGCAGGACGGTCCGGCGGAGCGCTCCGGGGACGAGCCGGCCGGCAGCGCCGGAGCGGACTCCCAGGGCCAGCGGACCGGCAGCCGGGCCGCCGCCGGGGCCTCCGGCGGGCACCCCGGCAGCCCGCAGGACACTCTTCCGGCGGTGACCCTGCTCCGCCCGGCGGGGGCCGCCCCGGCCGGTGGGTCGACCGACCACCTGGCCACGTCGGCCCTGCCGATCATCTCCTCGCACCGCTAGGGTCCGCCGGCTCCCCGGCCCGCTCTCAGGGCCGGCCCCTGAGCCGCCCGGCCCCGGCCCGCCCCCCAGAGCGGTCCTGTCCCACCCGGTCCCGGCGGCCCGCCTCCCGGAGCGGTCCTACCCGCCGAGTTCGACGGCGGCGGCGATGATGCTTTCGAGTTCCGCCTCCCCGGCGAGGTCGTGCGGGCGGATCAGTGCGTTGTCCGCGACATAGAAGAACGCCGCCCGGACGGACTCGAGCGGAACCTCCTTGAGCCGGGCCCAGGCCAGCCGGTAGAGGGCGAGCTGGACCGACTTGGCGGCCCGTTTGGCCTCGCTGGGCGGCCGCCCGGTCTTCCAGTCGATCAGGTCCCAGGTTCCGTCGGCGTCCCGGAACACCGCATCGATGCGCCCGCGCACGATGACGCCTCCCACCTTCGTCTCGATCGGCACCTCGATCCCGGCGGGGGTCCGGGCGGCCCAGGTCGAGTTGCGGAAGATCTCCGCCATGTCTTCGAGTCCCAGCGCCTCGTCGACATGGGCATCGGCGGCGCCCGGGTACTCCCCCAGGTCGAGCATGCCGCTGGTGCCGTAGAACTCCTCGATCCAGGCGTGGAAGGCGGTTCCCTTGCGGGCCGCGGAGCCGGGCTGGCGCGGCACCGGCCGGCGCAGCTGCGCCAGCACCGCGGCGGGGTCCTCCCCCAGCTCGACGAGCGTTGAGGCCGAAATGTGGGCCGGCAGCGTCACCGGGAGTTTTTCCTCGTCCTGGGCGCGCCGGGCAAGGGCGAGTTCCACCTCCCGGCTCCACCTGCCGTCCGGAGCCGCCCATGCCTCCCGGGCCTGCGCGTCGGCCTCCGCGAAGGCCCGCGCCGCGTGCGCGACGGCGTCCGCCGCCCCGGTCAGGGCCGGCCGCCGCGGACCGAGCGGATCCACGGGCCAGGCCGCGCGCTGCGGGACGGCGGCGGCCGGATTCTCATCGCCCTCCTCGTCGCCGGCGAGCCAGTGCAGGACCGTGAACCCTTCCTCCCCCTTCTCGGCCAGGGTCAGCAGGTCCAGCAGGTAGCCCGAGGCCGGGGTCGGGCGGGTGCGTCCGCCGCCCCACGCGGAGGAGGTGCAGACCAGCACGTGCTTGGCCCGGGTGAAGGCCACATAGGCGAGCCTGCGTTCCTCGCGTTCGGCGTGGGCGCGGGCGTCGTCGGCGTAGCGTTTTTCGCTCTCGAGCCACTCCTTGGGGTCGGGCTGGTCCCAGTCCCAGTGGGGCAGCTCGGGCGCGTCGCCGCGCAGCGTCCAGGGTATGGCCGAATCGCCGCTGCTCCACCGCGAGGCGGTCCCGCTCGGGAAGGACCCGTCATTGAGCCCCGGAACGAGAACCACATCCCATTCGAGGCCCTTGGAGGCGTGCACGGTGAGCAGTTGGACCGCATCGCGGCTGGCCTCGAGCTGGGTGACCGGAAGCCCGTCCTCCTCGGCGTCGGCCGCCTCGAGCCAGGCCAGGAAGGCGGGCAGGTCGACCCGCTCCGCCGTCGAGGTGAATCCGGCCACCGCTTCGGAGAAGGCATCGAGGTTCCGGCGGGCGTCGTGGATCCCCACACCGGGCTTGGCCGCCACCTCGATGTCCAGGAGGATGCTGCGTTCCACCTCCCCGATGATCGTGCCGAGGTCGTCCCCCACGTAGTCCCGCAGCCGCCGCAGCTCGTCGCGGAGGCGCGCGAGCCGTTCCCGTCCCGCGGCGCTCAGGCTGCGGCCGGCCGCGGACTCCCAGCCGTCCGGCGGGAGGTGGTCAACGGCCTCGACCAGGCTGCCGCTCTCGGCGGCGTCCGGCGCGATGACGGCGCCGTCCCCGGCCGGCTCCTCCGCCGCGCGCGCCGGGCGCCCGGCCGCCTCCCGGCTGCGGGCGAGCTGGCGTGACCAGTCACCGAGCGCCATGAGGTCGGCCGGGCCGAGCCGCCAGCGGGCCCCGGCGAGCAGCCGGAGCATTGAGTCGGACCGGTCGGGATCGCCAAGGACCCGCAGCACCGCGAGCATTTCGACGATTTCGGGGGTCCGCAGCAGCCCGCCCAGCCCGACGATCTGCACTGGAACGCCGTTCCGCTCGAGCTCGCGGCGGATCGGCTCGAACTGCTTCCGGCCCCGGCACAGGACCGCGATGGTCGGGCGCAGCTTGTCGCCCTGTTCGTCGCGCTCGAAGCTCCGGCGGGAGTGGAACATCACCTCGGCCGCAACGGCCTCGGCCTCGGTGGCGGGCCGCCGGGGTCCGCTGGGCACCGGCCCGGGTCCACCCGCGGCGGGGCCGCCAGCGGGCGCGTCCGCGAGGAACCTGCCGATCCGCACCTCCCCCACCGGTGCGCCGGGCCGGGCAACCAGTCCGGGTACCGTCAGTGACGGCGCGGACCGGAGCCACGGTGCGGGCACGTTCAGGGCGGCCGAGACGGTGTTCGCGGCCGCCAGGATCGCCGTCGAGTTCCGCCAGGCGACGGAGAGGTTCGATACCGGGGACGGCGCCAGGGGCCCGCCCGGCGCCCCCACCGGGAACGCGGTGCGGAAGGTGCCCAACTGGCCCGCCGACGCTCCCCGGAAGCCGTAGATGGACTGGTGGGGATCCCCGACGGCCGTGACGGCCCTGCCGTCCGCGAAAAGACGCGAGAACAGGACCATCTGGGCGTGGGAGGTGTCCTGGAACTCATCGAGCAGGACCACCTGATATTTCTGCCGTTCCATCTCGGTCGCCTCGGGGATCTCCTGGGCGATCCTCGCCGCCAGCGCCACCAGGTCACCGAAGTCGAGCTGCCTCCGGGCCAGCTTCGCCGCCGCGTACTGGTCGACCAGTTCGGTGACGCTCACCCTCGTTTTCAGCTTGTTCAGGAGGTTCACCGCCGCCAGCGTGGGCCTGCGCGCGGACGGGGCGGACTGCAGCCGCTCGATGGCGTCGATGTGCTCCCGCAGGGCCGCGCGCACCGCCGAGGGGGGCGTGAGGTGTTCGGCGCACTCCCCGGCCATGCCGAGGACGGCGTTCACCAGCGTCGACTTCGCCGCGGTGAAGTGGCTCCACTCCCCGCTGTACGCCTCGACGACCGACACCGCCAGCTGCCAGGCCTGTGCCGTTCCGAGCATGACCGAATCGCGCTCCACCCCGATGCGGAGCCCATAGTCCTGGACGATCCCGTTGGCGAACGAATGGTAGGTCGACACGGTGGGGTCGAGCCGGTCCGGCCCCGCGGCGTCCGGCCCGTCGAGGGTGCGGTACAGGGCCGCCAGGCGCTGCCGGATCCGGGTCCCGAGCTCCCCGGCGGCCTTGCGGGTGAAGGTCACCCCGAGGATCTGCTCGGGGCGCACCAGCTCGTTGGCCACGAGCCACACCACCCGGTCCGCCATGGTCTTGGTCTTGCCCGACCCCGCTCCGGCGATCACGAGCAGCGGCTCCAGCGGCGCCTCGATGACGCGGGCCTGGTCGGGCGTGGGGTACTGCACGGGCGAGCCCGGGTCGGTGTGGAGCAGCTCGGCCAGCGCGCGGGCCGAGAACCGCATGCCTTCCGCCGGGGTGCCGGCAGCGCCGTCCGTGCCTTCTGCGTGCCGGCCGGCCGGCTGGTCCTGGACCCGGGTCATTCGGTCACCTGCTTTCCCTCGGCGCACAGCGGGCAGATCTCCGGGAGCCGGCACCCGCTGCCGCCGAAACCGGACCGGCCCGGGTCGTGCACCGAGTCGAACTGGGCCGCGGCCATCAGCAGCGCCGCCTGCCCGATCATGTCCGTCGCCCAGGTGTCCCCCGGCTCCAGGGGAGGCTGCTCCTGCACGGCGGCGCCCTTGGCCGTCGTCCCGAGCTGCACCAGCGCCGCGCCGCCCGGGGTGTCCGAGCCGGCGGCCTCGAGCAGTCCGCCCCCGCTCACCGCGGCCTGGTACGCCGCCAGCTGGGGGTGCTGGCCGAGCTCGGCCTTGGCCGGCGCCGACTTGCCGGTCTTGAGGTCCACCACCACGAGGCGCCCCGCGGCGTCGATCTCGAGCCGGTCGATCTGGCCCTTGAGCCGCGCGGTGCGTTCGGCGTCGCCGGCGGCCACGGGGATATCGACGGTGAAGTCGACCTCGGTCGCGACGAGCGAGCGGCCCGCCTGGCGGGCGTCCACGACGTAGGCGGCGAGCTTGCGCACCATCGTTTCGGCCCGCCGGTAATCGATCTTGCCCTCCCAGTTCTCCTTCATGCCCAGCGTGGGCCACCGGCGCTGCAGTTCGGCGAGGTACTCCCCGCCGCTGGCCTGCGGCAGGTCCTGGGCGATCTGGTGCACGAGGGTTCCCAGGGAGCGGGCGAAGTCGGTTGCCGGTTCCCCTCCCGCGGCCGAGACGAACCAGTTCAGCGGGGAACGGAGCACCGCTTCGACCTTGGAGGGGGATACCGGGATGGCCGCGTCGGGCGGCACCACCGGGTCATCGGAGCTCAGCGGCAGCAGCCCCCACCACTGGGAGGGGTGCGCGCCGGGCACCGGGGGCGAGACCCCGGCCATCCGGCCCAGGTGCAGTGCCGCCTCCGCGGCAAGTCCCGGGCTGCGGCCCGGGTCCTGGACGAACTTCCGCAGCTCGGCCACCAGGGCCCGCAGGGTCAGCGGCCGCTGCACCTCGGTGCGGGCGCGTTCGTCCACCCCGGGCGGCAGCGGGTCCACCAGGTCGAGGAACTGCGAGGGCTGCTCGTCCGGGGAGGACACCCCGATGCACAGCAGCTGCTCGGTGGCGCGGGACACCGCGGTGGAGAAGGTCCGCAGCTCGTCGAACCGAATGTCCTGCAGCAGGCTCAGCGGATCGCGGTGCCGGCGGAAGGAGGGGCCGTGGTCGAGCAAAGCCCGGAGTTCGCCCGAGCCGAGCAGCTCCCCGCGCAGCCTGAGGTTGGGCCACACCCCCTCCTGCAGCCCCGCGACGATCACCAGGGGCCAGTGCCGCCCGGCGGCACTGGCGGGGGTCAGGACGGACACCGAGGCCCTGCGGTGGGCGCGGGGGGCGAGGGTGTCCATCGGGAGTTCCTGGCTCAGGAGGTACTCGAGGAAGAGCCCGGCCGGGGCCCCCGGCATCTGGTCGACGAAACGCTCGGCGGCCTGGAACAGGGCGAGGACAGCGTCCAGGTCGCGGTCGGCACGTGCCGAGGAAGGCCCCTCGGCGACGGCGGCCGCGGACCAGGTGGCGGACAACCCCGAGGCGGACCACAGGGCCCACACCACCGACGCCGGGTCGCCGGCGGCGGCGAGCGCGTCCCGGCCGGCCTGGATCATCCGGGCGACGCGTTGGACCGGACGCGCCTCCCGGGGCAGGGTGCCCGCCGGCACCGGCGCCGACAGCAGCTCGACGAGGAGTTCGTCGCTGGTGCGCCCCCCGCCTTCGGTGAGTTCCTCCCGGCGCAGCACCTGGCGCAGGCGCCGCAGCTCGAGCGGGCTCGCGCCGCCGATGCGCGAGGTCAGCAGCGACACACACAGCTCGGGGGTGATTTCGGTGGCGCCGACGACCACCGAGAAGATGTCCAGGAGGGGCCGGACGGCCGGTTCGTCCCGGATCGCCGTTTCGGCGGCCGGCACGTTGACGGCGAGCCCCTGGGCTGTCAGGAAACGCTGCACCGCCTGGACCTGGCCGCCGTTGCGCACGATGACGGCGATGTCATCGAAGCTCCGCCCGTCGTACAGGTGCGCCTCGAGGATCCGCTGGGTGAGGTAGCGCTGTTCGTGGAAGACGGAGTCGACGAGGTGGACCTCGACTCCCGGCGTCCCCTCCCCCGCCGCCGTCCCGGGGCCGGCGTGGGCCGGTCCCGGCCGGGCGCCCTCCGGTGCCGGCCGGCCCGCCAGCTGCCGGTAGGCGCTCCCGGCGCCGGCCGTGGCGATGCGGGAGGCGACGTTCCGCCACGCGGCCAGGAGCGGTTCGTGCAGGGTGAAGGAGGTGGGCAGCACCACTGTGCGCAGCCCCCGGCCGGCGTCGAGCAGTTCCTCGAGCCGCCCGGTGAGTTCGGGGCGGGCCCCGCGGAAGCCCTGAACGGCGGTGTCGGGACAGGAGGTGATGACCGCTTCGCTGCCCCGGGCCAGCAGCCCCAGCAGGGCATGGATCGCCGGGTTCGCCTCCTGGTAGTCGTCGACGAGGACCAGCTTCAACCGCTCCCGTTCCTCCGCGAGGAACTCCGGATCCTGCTCAAGCAGCTGCCGCGCCCCGGTGAGGATGCCGGCCGGGTCGAAGGCCTCGGGCATCCTCAGGTCGAGGACGTCGCGGTACTCCTGGTAGAGGGAGGCGGCCGCCGACCAGTCGGGCCGGTCAAAGCGCAGGCCCCACTCGTGGAGTTCCTCCGCCGAGGCTCCGTATTCGCTGACGCGGTCGAACAGTTCGCGGATTTCCTGCCGGAACCCCCGCGTGCCAAGGGCGAGGGCAAGGCTGGCCGGCCAGGCCGGTGCGGGGGCGCCGCCGCCGCCGTGCCCCGCGAGGAGTTCCTTGATGATGAGGTCCTGTTCGGCGCCGGAGAGCAGCCGGGGCGGACGGCTCAGGTGGGGCATCCGGCCCTCGATCTTCGCCCGCCGGATCAGGTCGAACGCATAGGACCCCCACGTGCGCGCCGGGGCGGTGCTGAGGCTGCGGTCGAGGCTGCTGGTCAGCTCATCGCGCAGCCGTGCGGCCGCGGCGCGGGTGGGCGCCAGGAGCAGGAGCCCGGACGGCTCGAGCTGGCCGGAGTTGATGCGGTGGACCGCCAGGTCGACCAGCAGCCGGGACTTCCCGGAGCCCGGGCCGCCGAGTACCAGCGTCCCCCCGGGGCCGGGCGGGGCGGTGACGACCGACGCCGCGTCCGCGAGGCCGCGGGGGCCGCCGGAGGCCCGCGCGTCCGGGAACGGGCCGGAGGGGGCGTCGGTTCCGGGGCCGGCAAGGGTGGTGGTCATGCCTTAAGCCCATCACGCGTTACCGACAATTCAGGCGAGGGTGGGCGCTGTGTCGGTCTGGGGCTGCCCGCGCAGCCGCTCCCGGATCCGCGCCACCTCCCCCATCTCCGCCGCGGACGGCGTCCAGCGGGCGGTGCGCAGCTCGACCGCGTACCCGCCGTCCTCGGGCCGGCCGCTTCCGGACCGCCGCAGCGGGGTGCCTTCGGCGGCATACCGGGGCTGGGCCTCCCCTCCGAGCCCGCGCGGGGGAAGGCCGCCCGCCCGGATCACCCGCCACCAGGGCACCGCCGGTCCGCTGCCGCTCATCGCCGCTCCGACCTGCCGTGGTCCGCCGGCCTCGAGCAGTTCGGCGATGTCCCCGTAGGTCAGCACGTGTCCGGGCGGAATGAGCCGGGCCACATCGAGCACCGACTCGCGGTAGTCGGCCGTTCTCCTCATGGGTTCAAGCCTAGCCGGAGCGTCGCCGCCGGAAACGTCGGCGGGGGCCGCTAGCGTGGGCTCCATGACCAGCTGGCATTCCTCCCCCCGGGCAGCGTTCGACCTCGAGACCACCGGGCGCGACCCGCTGGAGGCGCGCATCGTCACGGCCTCCATCCTCGTGGTCGATGGCGGCGGGTCGGTGGTCGAGGAGCATGAGTGGCTTGCGGATCCGGGGATCCCCATCCCCGAGGAGGCAGCGGCGATCCACGGTGTCAGCACCGCCCACGCCCGTGCCCACGGCCAGCCGGCCGGGACCGTGGTGGCCGAGGCGGGGGCGGTCCTGCGGCGGCTGTTCGGCGCCGGCATTCCCGTGCTGGCGTTCAACGCCCGGTACGACTTCACGGTCCTGGCCCGCGAGAGCGCCCGGCACGGCCTTGCCGCGCCGACGCCGGCACCGGTGCTCGACCCCTACGTGATGGACAAGCAGGTGGACCGCTACCGGCGTGGAAAGCGGACCCTGACCGCAATGTGCGCCCACTACGGCATCGGGTTCGAGAACGCCCACACCTCGGCGGCGGACGTGCTGGCCACCCTGCGGGTCGCCGAGGCCCTCGCGGTCCGCTATCCAACCCTCGCCCGTCCCGCGGCGGACCTGCACGAGGCGCAGGTGGTCTGGGCGGACCGGCAGGCGGCGAACCTCGAGGAGTACCTGCGCCGCGCCGATCCCGACGCCGTGGTGGAGCGCGCCTGGCCGGTGATCCCGGACCCGGCCGAGGAGTCCTTCCTCATCGCCGGCTGATTCTTCCAGCGGCCGGCCCGGTCGGTTCCGCTCCGGAAGGGCCCTGCCTGCTCCCGCTGCCGGCCGGCCCGGCGCAGGGAACCGCCCGCACCGGGCTTTCTTACGGCAGATGACGCGGCCCATGTGATTCGACCCACACAATTTCGCGGCGTTCCGCGTCCATGCGAACATCGATGAGTCACCTTCCTGCCGCAGCGCCGCGCCGAATCCATCGCCAGCCAAGCCATGAGGACACATGATTACGGTTACCGAGCTGCGCAAGTCCTACCGTCAGGGCGGGCGCACCATCGCCGCCCTCGACGGCGTCAGCCTTGAGGTCCCGCGCGGGACGATCCACGGCGTGATCGGCCATTCCGGAGCCGGCAAGTCCACGCTGGTGCGCTGCCTGACCCTGCTCGACCGCCCCACCTCCGGATCGGTCGCCATCGACGGCCGGGACCTCACCTCGGTGAAGGAATCCGAGGTGCGCTCCGCGCGGCGGCGGATCGGCATGGTCTTCCAGCACGCCAACCTCCTCGACTCGCGCACCGCGGCCGGCAACGTCGCCCTGCCGCTCGAACTCGTGCGGATTCCCAAGGGCGAGCGGAACGCGAAGGTCGCCCGCCTGCTGGACCTCGTCGGCCTTGCGGAATTCGCCGACGCCTACCCGTCCCAGCTCTCCGGCGGCCAGAAGCAGCGCGTGGGCATCGCCCGGGCGCTCGCCGCCGACCCCACGGTGCTCCTGTGCGACGAGCCCACCTCGGCGCTCGACCCCGCCACCACCGATGAGATCCTCGACCTGATCCGCCGGCTCTCGGACACCCTCGGCCTGACCGTGCTGATCATCACGCACGAGATGAACGTCGTGAAGCGGATCTGCGACTCCGTGTCCCTGCTTGAGAAGGGCCGCGTCGTCGAGCAGGGACTCCTGCGCGAGGTGGCCGGATCCCTGAACGGCCGGCTCGTCCAGGCCCTCCTGCCGCTGCCGCCGCTCGACCCGGCCGCTTCGGGCCATGTGCTCGACCTGCTCACGGCCGGCGGCTCCGGCTCGGGACCCGTGCTCTCCGAGCTCTCCCGGCGCTTCTCCCTCGATGTCACCCTCCTCGCGGGAAGCGTCGAGACCCTCGCCGGCGAGCAGTTCTCCCGGATGCGCGTCGGGCTGGAACCCGCCCCCGCCGGCGGCTCCGCCCCGGAGGAGCCCCTCGCCTTGAACGATGTCGTGTCCCACCTCCGGGCCCGCGGCGTGACCGTGGAGGTGGCAGCGTGAACTTCCTCGAGGAAATCACCACCAACCCCGGGCTGACCGAGGCGCTGCCCAAGGAATTCGCCGCCACGATCCAGATGATCTCGATCTCCGGCTTCTTCACGGTGCTCATCGGCCTTCCCCTCGGGGTCTTCCTGATCGCCAGCGCGCCGGGCGGCCTCCGCCCGATGCCGGTGGCCCACCGCATCCTCTCGGACGTCGTCGTGAACATCACGCGCTCCATCCCGTTCGCGATCCTGATGGTCTCGCTCATCCCGCTCGCGCGCCTGATCACCGGAACCTCCATCGGTCCGGTCGCGGCCTCGGTGTCCCTGAGCATCGGCAGCATTCCGTTCTTCGCCCGCATCGTCGAGACGAGCCTGCGCGACGTCGCCGCCGGCAAGGTCGATGCGGCGCTGGTCATGGGCTCCACCCGGATGCAGGTGATCACCAAGGTGCTCCTGCGCGAGGCCCTGCCCGGCCTCATTGCGGGCTTCACCTCCACCCTGGTGGCCCTCGTCGGATACTCCGCGATGGCGGGAATCATCGGCGGCGGCGGACTCGGGCGGCTCGCCTACAACTACGGGCTCCAACGCTTCGACACCACCGTCATGGTCGTCATCATCGTGATCATCGTCGCGATCGTCCAGCTGATCCAGCTGGTCGGGGACCGCGCGATGGCCCGGGTGGACCACCGCAACGCCGCCACCGCGGGAGCCGGACGGCGCCGCCGGCGGACCCCCGAGGTCTCCGCCTAGGCGGATTCCCGCCCCTCCAAAGTTTCCGCAGACCGGACCCGCGTCCGGCCACTGCGGATCGGCAGCCAGTAGCCGCTAGCTGCCCCGTTTCCGGCCCCTGGGCGCCGGACACCCGAAAGGACGCACCCGTGCGTAAACTCCTCTCCCTTGCCGCCACCGGCCTTGCAGCCTCCCTCACGCTCTCCGCCTGCGGCGCCAACGCGGCCGACAGCGGAACCGTCGATTCCCTCGATCCGGCCGATCCGGCCATCGTCACGGTCGGAGCCAGCCCGCTGCCGCACGCCCGCATCCTCGAGTTCGTCGACGAGAACCTGACCAAGGACACCGGCATCGACCTGGAGATCGTCGAGTTCGACGATTACACGACCCCGAACATCGCCCTGAAGGACGGGGACCTCGACGCCAACTACTTCCAGCACCTGCCCTACTTCGAGCAGCAGGTCGAGGGTCAGGGCTACGAGTTCTCCCACGGGGAGGGCGTCCACATCGAGCCGTACGCCGCCTTCTCCGAAAAGCACGACGACGTCTCCGGGCTGCCCGAGGGCGCGCGGATCGCCATCACGAACGACCCCTCGAACCAGGCCCGGGCACTGACCCTGCTCCAGGACGCCGGACTGCTCACGGGCATCGAGGAGGACGCCTCGGTCCTCGCGCTCACCGACGCGCAGAATCCGAACGGCTACGAGTTCGTCGAGAACCAGCCCGAACTGCTGCTCAACGACGTCAAGGATCCCTCCGTGGACCTGGCGATCATCAACGGGAACTACATCCTCGACGCGGGCCTGAACACGGAGGACGCCCTGATCGTCGAGTCCACCGAGGAGAACCCGTACGCGAACTTCCTGGCCTGGAACACCTCCTCCGAGGGGGATGCCCGGATCGAGAAGCTCGACGAGCTGCTCCACTCCGATGAGGTCCGCGCCTTCATCGAGCAGGAGTGGCCCAGCGGAGATGTGACTCCGGCCTTCTAGGCGGAACGGGCATCCGCTCGACCTCATCCGCCAAAAAAATCCACTGCGCAGTAGCAACCGGCCCCGACGGGTTCTTCCGGTACGTACTGCGCAGTGGATGCGTTTAACGGCCTTTATGCGGGTTGGGCGGCCGCCGCGGCCTTGGCGGCTGCGGGCAGCGCCGCGAAGATCTCCTCCATCGCGGCGTCATCGTGCGCCGCGGAGAGGAACCAGGCCTCGAAGACCGACGGCGGCAGGTACACCCCGGAGTCGAGCATGGAGTGGAAGAACGGCCCGTAGCGGTAGGACTCCTGGCCCTGGGCGTCGGCGTAGTTGCTCACGCCCCGCGCCGAGGTGCCGAAGGCGACACTGAAGAGGTTCCCGGCACGCTGGATCGAGTGGTCGACCCCGGCACGGTCGAGTTCGGCCGAGAGCGCCGTGGACAGTTCGAGCGAGCGGGCGTCGATGTTCCGGTAGACCTCGTCGGTCGCGGCGGTCAGGGTCGCGACGCCGGCGGCCATGGCCAGCGGGTTCCCCGAGAGCGTCCCGGCCTGGTAGACGGGCCCGAGCGGGGCGAGGTGGTTCATCACGTCGGCCCGGCCGCCCAGGGCCGCCGCGGGGATGCCCCCGCCGATCACCTTGCCGAAGGTCAGCAGGTCCGGCGTCCACGGCTCGGCGGCATCGGCCGCTCCCCCGGTCAGGCGCCAGTATCCGCCGGGGTGGGTCCGGAACCCGGTCATCACCTCGTCGACGATGAACAGGGCGCCGTGTTCGGTGGTGATGCGGGAGAGGAAGGCGTTGAAACCCTTCCCCGGGGTCACCACGCCCATGTTCGCCGGCGCCGCCTCCGTGATGACCGCGGCGATCCGCTCCCCGTGTTCGCGGAACGCCTCCTCGACGGCGGCGGTGTCGTTGTAGGGAAGCACCAGGGTCTCGGCGGTCGTCGCCTCGGTCACCCCGGCCGAGCCGGGCAGGGCGAGGGTGGCCACCCCGGAGCCGGCCGCGGCGAGCAGGCTGTCGACGTGCCCGTGGTAGCAGCCGGCGAACTTGATGATCAGGCTGCGGCCGGTGAAGCCGCGGGCCAGGCGCACCGCCGTCATCGTGGCCTCGGTGCCGGTGGAGACCATGCGGAGCAGTTCGACGGCGGGGACGCGTTCCTTCACGAGTTCGGCGAGGTCGGCCTCGGCCGGGGTGGAGGCGCCGAAGGTGAGCCCGTGGTCGACGGCGCGGTGCACGGCCTCGATCACCGCCGGGTGGGAGTGTCCGAGCAGGGCCGGGCCCCAGGAGCCGACGAGGTCGACGTAGGTTTTCCCGTCGGCGTCGGTGACGCGCGCGCCGTGGGCGTCGACGAGGAAGCGCGGGGTGCCGCCGACCGAGCCGAAGGCCCGCACGGGCGAGTTGACGCCGCCGGGCATGAGGGCCCGGGCGCGGTCGTAGAGTTCTTCCGAGGTGCTCATTGTCTCTTCCTTCAGCTGCGGGTTTCGTTGAGCCAGAGCGCCAGCTCGGCGGCCCAGTAGGTCAGGATCATGTCGGCTCCGGCCCGGCGGATGCCGAGGACGGATTCCTCGATGGCCCGGCGCCGGTCGATCCAGCCGTTCGCGGCGGCGGCCTCGATCATGGCGTACTCCCCGGAGACCTGGTACGCGGCGACCGGGACCGGGGACATCGCGGCGACGTCGGCCAGGATGTCGAGGTAGCTCATGGCCGGCTTGACCATGACCATGTCGGCGCCTTCCTCGAGGTCGAGTTCGACCTCGAGCAGGGCCTCGCGCCGGTTCGCGGCGTCCATCTGGTAGGTGCGGCGGTCCCCAGTGAGCTGGGAGTCGACGGCCTCCCGGAAGGGGCCGTAGAACGCCGAGGCGTATTTCGCCGAGTAGGCGAGCACGCCCGTGTCGGCGTGTCCGGCGGCGTCGAGGGCCTGCCGGATCACGGCGACCTGTCCGTCCATCATGCCGGAGGGGCCGAGCACGTGCGCGCCGGCGTTGGCCTGTTCCACGGCCATCTGCGCGTAGACGGCCAGGGTTGCGTCATTGTCCACCGAGCCGTCCGCGGCGAGGACGCCGCAGTGTCCGTGGTCGGTGAATTCGTCAAGGCACACATCGCTCATGACCACGAGGTCGTCGCCGACCTCGGCGCGCACGTCGGCGATAGCCCGGTTGAGCACCCCGTCGGGGTCGATGCCCGCGCTGCCGGTGGCGTCCCGGCGCGCCGGGATGCCGAAGAGCATGATGCCGCCGACGCCGAGACCGACGGCCTCGGCCGCGGCGCGCCGGAGGGTGTCGGTGGTGTGCTGGACGACGCCGGGCATCGAGGAGATGGGCGCGGGCTCGCTCAGGCCCTCCCGGATGAACGCCGGGAGGATCAGCTCGGCGGGGTTGAGCCGGTATTCGGCGGTGAGCCGGCGGACCGCCGGTGTCCTGCGCAGCCGGCGCGGCCGGTGCTGGGGAAAGCTCATGGGGAAACTCCGTTCGTCGGTGGTAACGGGTGGATGGCGCCGGCCACGGCGTCGGCGACGCCCCGGGGCGTCGGCGCCCCGGCCGTGGCGGCGAGCGGCAGCCCCACCCGGGCGGTTTCGGCGGCCGTGCTGGGTCCGATGGCGACCGCGGCCAGGCCGGCGGGGAAGGCGCCCCCGAGCAGGGCGGCGAACCGGCGCGCGGTGCTCGGCGACGTGAGGACCACGGCGTGGGTGCCGGCACCGGCCAGCTCGCGGTAGGCGGCGCCGTCGAGCACGGCCGGCGCACCGGCCGACGGCGGCCCGGGTTCGGCCAGGCGGCGTGCGGGATCGGCCGGGTAGTCGACGGTGCGGTAGGCCTCGACGCGGTCCACCTGCCACCGCCGGCCGGCGAGGCCGGAGTCCAGCGTCCCGTCGGCGAGGGACGCCTGCGGCAGGAGGAGCGTTCCGGGACCGGCCGGAAGCTCCGCGAGCAGGCCCTGCGCTGAACTCCCGTGCGGGGTGAGCGACACCCGGATCCCGGCACGGGCCAGCGCGGCCGCGGTGGCCTCCCCCACGGCGGCGACCCGGGTCGCGGCGGGCAGGACGCCGGCCAGGGTCGAGCCGGTGCGCCGCGCGCAGGCTTCGAGGGCGGTCACCGTGGTGGCGCTGGTGACCACCAGCCAGTCGTACCCGCCGGCGGCGAGCCGTGCCAGGGCCCGGTCAAGCGGGGCAGGGTCGGCGGGCCGTTCGAAATCGATCAGCGGCAGGCACAGCGGGAGCGCCCCGCGCCGGGTGAACTCGTCGGCGAAGCCCGCCGAGCGGCCCGGGGTGCGCGTCAGGACCACCCGGAGGCCGCCGAGGTCCTGGCTCGCGGGCAACGGCACGGCCCTCAGCTGCCCAGGGGCGCGATCCGGGCCGCCCCGGCCTCGAGGAGTTCCTCGGCGAGGGCGACGCCCAGCCGGGCCGCGGCCTCGGGACCGTCGTTGGCGGTGGAGCGGCTGCGCCGCAGCAGGCGCGTGCCGTCGAGGCCGGCCACCACGGCCTCGAGGGTCAGCGTGTCGCCCTGCACGGAGGCCAGGGCCCCGATCGGGGCGGAGCAGCCGGCCTCAAGGCGCAGCAGCACGGCCCGCTCGGCGGTGACGGCGGCGCGGGTGTCGGCGTGGTCGTAGGCGGCCAGGGCGGCCGCCAGGTCGCCGTCCTCATCGCCGGTCCGGAATTCGACGGCCAGGGCGCCCTGCCCCGGGGCGGGCAGCATGACGGCGGGGTCGATGTATTCGGTGATGGCGGCGTGCCGGCCGAGCCGGAAAAGCCCCGCGGCGGCCAGGACGACGGCGTCGAGGTCTCCGGGACCGGTCCCGGCGCCGACCACCCGGCCCAGGCGGGTGTCGACATTGCCACGGATGTCCACGACCTCAAGCCCGGGGCGGGCGGCCCGCAGCTGGGCGGCCCGGCGCGGGGAGCCGGTGCCCACGCGGGCGCCGTCTGGCAGGGTGGCCAGGGTCAGCCCGTCGCGGGCGCACAGGGCGTCGCGGGTATCGGCGCGCTCGGGCACCGCGGCGACCCGCAGCCCGGGGGCGGGGGTCGTGGGGAGGTCCTTCAGGGAGTGGACGGCGAGATCGCACCGGCCGTCAAGGAGCGCCTCGCGCAGCGCCACGACGAAGACCCCGGTGCCGCCCATCTGGGACAGGGGCCCGGTCAGCACGTCGCCGTCGGTGCGGATCCGCACCAGCTCGTAGTTCCGGCCGGCCAGTTCGGCGACCCGCTCGGCGACGGTGGTCGTCTGGGTGAGGGCCAGGGCGCTGCCCCGCGTGCCGACTCGGATGTCCGGGGACATTACGATCCGGGGTTGGGAAGGGGCGTTCCCACGGTCGAATCCACGGCGGCGATCGTCGGCTTCTCGCCCCGGCGGTTGGCGCAGCAGTTCGGCCGGCAGACGTCGAACCAGGGGCCCAGGGCGGTCGTTGCGGGCCTTTCGGCGATGTTGTTCTCGATCGTGCGCTCGGAGACCAGGTCGATCAGGCCGGCGACGAACTTCTCGTGGGTGGCGGGGGTGGGAACCCGGTCGGCGGCCAGGCCCAGCTCGCGGCAGGTTTCGAGCGCCTCCGTGTCGAGGTCCCAGGCCACCTCCATGTGGTCGCTGACGAAGCCCAGCGGCACGATCACGACCCCGCGGACGCCGGCTTCGGCGCGTTCGCGCAGCGCGTCGTTCACGTCGGGTTCGAGCCACGGGATGTGCGGGGCGCCGGAGCGGGACTGGTAGACCAGCGACCAGTCCACCCCTTCGGCCTCGGGGATGCGGTCGAGGACCGCCTGCGCGGTGGCCAGGTGCTGGGCGACGTAGGCGCCGTCCTCGTAGGCCGGGCCGCCCTCGGCGGCGCGGGGGCCTGAGGCCTCGGCGTCGCCGGTGGGGATCGAGTGGGTGGCGAACATGATGTGCACGGGGGCGTCGGCCTCGCCGCGTTCGGCCAGGGACGCACGGACCTTCCGGAGGCCTTCGGTCACGCCTTCGACGAAGGGCTCGACGAAGCCGGGGTGGTCGAAGTACTGTCGGGTCTTGTCCACTTCGAGCAGGCCTTCGAGGCCGGTCTCCACGAGGGCCATGCCGAGGTCCTCGCGGTACTGCCGGCAGCTCGAGTAGGAGGAGTAGGCGCTCGTGGTGACGGCGAGGATGCGCCGGTGACCGGCGTCGTAGGCCTCGCGCAGGGTGTCGGCGATGAACGGCGCCCAGTTGCGGTTGCCCCAGTACACGGGCAGGTCGATGCCGCGCCGGCGCAGTTCGGCCTCCATGGCGGCCCGCAGCGCGCGGTTCTGCCCGTTGATCGGGCTGATTCCGCCGAAGGCGCGGTAGTGGTGGGAGACCTCCTCGAGGCGCTCATCGGGGATCCCGCGCCCGCGGGTGACGTTGCGCAGGAAGGGCAGGACGTCGTCCTGGCCCTCGGGTCCACCGAAGGAGGCGAGGACGATCGCGTCGTAGTTCTTCGGGGCCATCCGGCCGGATTCGTCGACGCCGTCGAGCGGGTGGAAGGTCTGGGTCACTTGAGCACCTCTGCGATCTCGTCGGGGGTGATGCGCCGGCCGGTGTAGAAGGGGACTTCCTCCCGCACGTGGCGGCGCGCTTCGGTTTCGCGCAGGTGGCGCATGAGGTCGACCAGGTCGACGAGCTCGGGGGCCTCGAGGGCGAGGATCCACTCCCAGTCCCCCAGCGCGAAGGAGGAGACGGTGTTGGAGATGACCTGGGGATACTGCCTGCCCTTCATGCCGTGGTCGTAGAGCATCTCGCGGCGTTCCTCGGTGGGCAGGATGTACCAGTCGTAGGAGCGCACGAACGGGTAGACGCAGACCCATTCCGCCGGCTCGATGCCCCGGGCGAAGGCGGGGACGTGGCTCTTGGAGAACTCGGCGTCGCGGTGGACGCCCATGGCCGACCAGGCGATGGTGGTGCCGGCGAAGGTTTCGGACCGGCGGATGCGGCGCACGGCGGCCTGCAGGTCCTCCGGGCGCGGGCCGTGCAGCCAGACCATCACGTCGGCGTCCTCGCGCATTGCCGAGACGTCGTAGAACCCGCGGACGGTGACCCCGTTGCCGCCGAAGGTGGCCAGGACCTCCGCCAGCGGCAGGCCCGCCGCGGCCGCGCCGGAACCGGACGCCGCGCGCCGGAAGACGGTCCACAGGGTGAAGAACTGCGCCGCCTGCGGCTCGTCACCGGCGCTTCCGGAAGGTTCGGAGGAAGTGGTCTGGGAGACCCGGTCGCCGGTTAGCTCGCTCATGCTACTAGTCTGCCCCCTGCGCTGGAGCAAAGAAAATCTCGATGTTCTACAAGATGTAGAAAGTGAGCAAGATCACAGCGGGGCCTCCTGCGGGCCCTCCGGGAGGCCCAGTTCCCCGGCCAGGGCGCGGGCCCGGGCGGCGGCGTCGTCGATGACCGATACCAGTCCGGTGCCTGCGAGCCAGCCGCCTGTCACCTCCAGGGCCGCGAGCGGGGCCACCGCGGTCCGGAGCCGGGCCACGCGCTCCCGGTGGCCCACGGCGGCGTGCGGGAGCGCACCGGCCCAGCGCACGATATCCCAATCGACGACGTCGGCGGCCTCCAGGGGCACCCCGAGCAGCGCTGAGGCGTCGGCGAGCGCGTGCCCGAACAGGTCCTCGTCGCGCAGGGACGCGCCGGCGGCGCCGGGAGGGTCCCCGGCCCGCCCGTAGGAGACCCGCAGGATGTGCGAGCCGGGACCGGCCTGCTCGCGCAGCCATTGCCATTTGGCCGTGGAGTGGGTCAGTGCCTTCGCCCGGACGCCGGCGACGCCGCGTGCCACCAGGACGCCGGTGCCCCGCGGGCTGGCGTCGAGCTCGGGCTGGTCGACGATGAGGGTGACCAGGGCGACTCCGGGCACCGGGTCGGGGCGGTCCGCGGCGACCTGCGGCAGCACCCCCGAGAGCAGGTCGACGGCGCCCTGCCCGTCGGCGGCGAGCACCACCGCGGAGGCGCTGACGCTGCGCTGGAGGGTTGAGTGTTCGGTGGAGACGCTCCACCCGCCCCCGGGCGTGCGCCGGAGCGCCAGGACGGTCTCGGAGGTGCGCAGGTCGGCCCCGCCGTCGCGGAGGGAGGCGACGAGCGCATCGCGCAGCTGGACCATGCCGCCGCGCAGCCCCGCCACTGCCGATCCCGCCGGCGCGGCCTGCCGCAGGGCACCGGCGGCGGCACCGAGGGAACCGAGCCGCGCCATGGCCGGCCGCAGGCCCGGGGCGACCGAGTCGACGTCGAGGGTGTCGGGGTCCGCCGAGAAGACTCCTCCGGCGACGGGCGCCACCAGCCGCTGCAGGACCTCCTCGCCCATGCGGGTCCGGACGAGTTCGCCGAGGCTCACCGCGGGGCGGGTGGCCAGCGCGCCCGGGGGCAGCACCTTGTCCAGGGCGGCGCGCAGCACCCCGGCGCGTCCGATCAGGGCGGCGGTGCCGGGCTCGGCCGGGTCGGCGGGAATGCCGAGGATGCCCGAGGCGGGCAGCGGGTGGGCCCCCGAGGGGAGGTCCCGCGCCGGCAGCTGCACCCAGGCCCCGGGCGCCTCGGGGGTGACGATGCGGTCCGCAAGGCCCAGTTCGGCGGCGAGGTCGGGCACGGTGGCCGAGCGGGTGGAGAATGACTCGGCGCCGCTGTCGAGGACGAACCCTCCGAGTTCGCGTCCGCCGAGGTTGCCGCCGAAGGCTTCCGAGCGCTCGAGCACCGTGACCTGGGCCCCGCGCAGCATCAGCACCCGTGCCGCGACGAGGCCGGCCAGCCCACCGCCGACGACGACGACTGCCGGTCGTGCGCTGCCCGCCGCCATGGCTAGGGCTCCACCGAGTGGATCAGCTTCACCACACGCGTCAGCACGTCGGGGTCGGTCTCCGGCGGGACGCCGTGGCCGAGGTTCACCACATGGCCCGGCGCCGCGGCCCCCGCCTCCAGCACGGACCGGACGTGCTTTTCAAGCACCGGCCAGGGAGCGCCGAGCAGGGCCGGGTCGATGTTGCCCTGCAGCGGGACGCTCCCGTCGAGCCTCCGGTTGGCCTCCCCGAGATCCAGCCGGTAGTCGACGCCGATCACATCGACGCCGACGTCGCGCATCGCCCCGAGCAGCTCGGAGGTCCCGGTACCGAAGTGGATCAGCGGCGCACCGAGGCCGCGGACGTGGTCCAGCGCCCGGGCCGAGGCCGGCGCGGCGTGCTGCACGTAGTCGGCGAGCCCCAGGGAACCCGCCCAGGAATCGAAGAGCTGCGCCGCGCTCGCGCCGGCCTCGAGTTGGGCGCGCAGGAACCGCCCGGAGGCGTCGGCGGCCCACTCGCTAAGGGCCCGCCACGTCTCCGGATCGGAGTGCATCATCGTGCGCGGGCCAAGGTGGTCGCGGGAGGGCTTTCCCTCGACCATGTAGGCGGCCAGGGTGAAGGGCGCCCCGGCGAAGCCGATGAGCGGGGTGCTGCCCAGTTCGGCGACGGTCCGGGCCACGGCCTCGCGGATCGGTTCGAGGGCCTCGTCGGTGAGCACGGGAAGGGCCGCGACGTCGGCGGCGGTCCGGACCGGCGTCCCAAGGACCGGGCCCACCCCCGGGACGATGTCGACGTCGACCCCGGCGAGCTTGAGCGGGATCACGATGTCGGAGAAGAAGATCGCGGCGTCGACGTCGTGGCGGCGCACTGGCTGGAGGGTGATCTCGGCGGCCATCGCCGGATCGAGGCAGGCCTCGAGCATCGCCGTTCCCTCGCGCAGCGCCCGGTACTCCGGCAGGGACCTGCCGGCCTGGCGCATGAACCAGACGGGCCTGCGGGCCGGTTTCCGCCCGCGGTAGGCCGAGATCAGCGGGGAATTCGCGGTGCGGCCGTCCACCAGCGGGTGTGATGCTCCAAGGGTCATACCCTGATTCTGCCGAAGATCACCGGCGATCGTTAACCGGCACCGCCCGCGGCACCCTGCGGGGTGGCGAAAATCACCCCCGCCCGCGCCCCCGGGATTCCGCGGTCGGGCCCCGGAACGCCGTGAAACAAGGGCTCCACTTAGGGTTTCCTATTACCATCCGCAACCATCGGATCGCTATGCTTGGAGAGCTGTGGTTCTACTTTCTCTCGTTGCGACTCACTCGAATGTGGACCTGGAAACCGTTGCCCGCCTCAGCGTGGGAGCGCCCCAGGTCCCCTCAGTCGTGCTCGCGGACGGCCGCCCGGTGTCCGGCGCCGTCGTGCTGTCGACCTGCAACCGCTTCGAGATCTACTTCGAGGCCCCGTCCGAAGAGGACGCCGAGGCCGCCCGCTCCGCCATCATCTCCACGATCAGCAGCTATTCCGGCGTCCCCGAGTCCTCGGTGTCCTCCGCCTTCGTCACCAAGAAGGGTGGCTCGGTGGCCAAGCACCTGTTCGCCGTCGGTGCCGGCCTCGACTCGGCCGTCGTCGGCGAGCGCGAAATCGCCGGGCAGGTCCGCCGTGCCCTGATCGAGGCGCAGGCCTCGGGCGCGGCCAGCAAGGGGCTGGTGCGCCTCTTCCAAGCCGCCTCCCGGACCGCCAAGGACGTCGGGGCCCGCACCGTGCTCGGCAGCGACGGCCGTTCGGTCGTCTCGGTGGCCCTCGAACTCGCCGGCGACATCTCCGGCAGCGCCGACTGGTCGCAGAAATCGGTTGTCCTGTTCGGGACCGGCGCCTATGCCGGTGCCACGATGGCCCTGCTCAATGAAAAGAAGGCCGGCGGGATCGCCGTGTTTTCCTCCTCCGGCCGCGCGGAGGCGTTCGTCGCCTCCCGCGGGGGCCGTGCCCTGGACGCCGACTCCCTGGCCGGGGCCATCCGCGGGGCCGACGTGATTCTCGGCTGCAGCGGCAGCGACGCCCGCATCGAGGCCTCGGACCTCGCGGCGATCCGGGAGGGCGTAAGCAGCCCCCTGGTGGTGATCGACCTGGCGCTGAGCCATGATTTCGATCCCGCCGTGGCCAATCTCGACAACGTCGAGCTGATCACCCTCGAGTCGGTCCGGCTCGCCGCCCCCGAGGAGCAGGCGGAGACCCTGCGCCAGGCCGGCGAACTGGTGCAGCAGGCGGCCGAGGCCTTCGAGGAGCAGCAGAACACCCGCGCGATGGACGCCGCGATCGTCGCCCTGCGCAGGCACACGCAGCAGGTGCTCGATGCGGAGATGGACCGGGTGCGTGCCCAGCACGGCTGCACCGCCGCGGCAGAGGAGGTCGAGCTGGCCCTGCGCCGCATGGTGCGCCAGCTGCTCCACATCCCCACCGTGCGTGCCCGTGAGCTCGCCGCCGAGGGACGCCAGGACGATTACACCGCAGCGCTCGAGGCCCTCTACGGCATCGACCTGCGCCCGGCCGAGGCATCGGCCCCGGCGGCACCCTCCGGGGCGCCCGCACGCCCGGCACTCCACCCGGCGGGCATTCCGCACCCGGCCGGCAGCGGCGACGCGGCGCAGTGCCCGATCAGCCACGAGCCGCCCGCGGCCGCCTCAGCCTGACCGCCGCGGCCCGGACAACCCTCCGTCAGTAGACCGGCTGGCCCGGTTCCACAGTGGACACCCACGCCAGGATGCCGCCGTCGACGTTGAAGACCTGACGGTGCCCCTGGCCCCTCAGGTGGCGCACCACCTCCGCCGAACGTTTGCCGGACTTGCAGTGCACGTAGACCGGCAGGGAGGGCTCCGGGGTGTAGCCACCGGCCAGGACCTCGTCCTTCGGGATCAGCCGGGCGCCCTCGATCCGGACGATGCCGTACTCGCCGGGTTCCCGGACGTCGATCAGGTCGAACGCCTCCTCGCCCCGTTCCCTGCCGCGCAGCAGTTCCGCGAGTTCGCGCACCCCGATCGACGGCACCTCCTCCGCGGCGGCCGGCCCCAGCCCGCAGAATGCGTCGTAGTCGACCAGCCCGGTGACCGGCGGCGCCGTGGGGTCCTTCCGCACCGTGATCTCCTGCCAGGACATCTCGAGGGCGTTGAAGATCAGCACCCGCCCGAGCAGGGTCCGTCCCACGCCGGTGATGAGCTTGACGGCCTCGGTGCCCATGAGGGAGCCGATGGAGGCGCACAGGACGCCCAGGACCCCGCCCTCGGCGCAGGACGGGACCGAGCCGGGCGGCGGCGCCTCCGGGTACAGGTCCCGGTAGCCGGGGCCGTGCTTCTCCCAGAACACGCTCACCTGCCCGTCGAAGCGGAGGATCGAACCCCATACGTAGGGCATTCCAAGCAGTGCGGCGGCGTCGTTGACGAGGTAGCGGGTGGAGAAGTTGTCGGTGCCGTCCACGGCGAGGTCGTACCGGCCCATCACATCAAGGGCGTTTCCGGCGGTCAGCCGTTCGGTGTGCAGGACCACCTCCACGAGCGGATTGAGTTCGGCCAGGCTGCGCTGCGCCGAGGCGGCCTTGAGGTCGCCCAGGTCGGTGACCCCGTGGATCACCTGGCGCTGCAGGTTGGAGATCTCCACTGTGTCGTCGTCGACGATGCCCAGGGTGCCCACGCCGGCGGCGGCGAGGTACTGCAGGACGGGCGAGCCGAGGCCCCCGGCCCCGATGACCAGCACCCTGGCGTTCTTGAGCCGCCGCTGGGCCTGAAGGCCGAATTCGGGGATGAGCAGGTGGCGGGAGTACCGGATGACCTCCTCGTCGGTCAGTCCGGGGTGCGGATCGACCAGCGGCGGCAGCGGAGGAAGCCCCGGCGCGCCGGCGGTTCGAGGGTGTGCGCTCATGCCTTCAATGTATGCCCGCGCGCTCGTCCCTGCCAGCCGAATCGGCCCCGGCGGGCACGCTGGGTAAACTAGGCCGGGACGGACCACAGAACAGAGGTTGCAGGACGTGAGCGCAGAAGTTTCGCCAAACGGAAAAGCGCTTCGGCTGCCGCGCGACGAGCGCCGCCGCCAGCTCCTCAGTGCCGCGCACGAAGTCTTCGTGGCCCATGGTTTCCACGGCGCCGCCATGGACGACATCGCCGAGGCGGCCAAGGTCAGCAAACCGGTGCTGTACCAGCACTTCCCCGGCAAGCGCGAACTGTACCTGGCGCTGCTGGAGAACCACCTCGCCGAACTGACCGACCTGCTCTTTGAAGCCCTCCGATCCACCGGAGACAACAAGGTCCGGGTGCAGGCCACGATGCGTGCCTATTTCTCCTTCATCGCCCGCGACAGCAAGGCCCACCGCCTCGTGTTCGAATCCGACGTCAGCAATGACCCGGAGGTCAGCGCCCGCCTTGAAGCGTTCAACGCCCACTTCGCCAGCGCCATCGCCGAGGTCATCGCCGAAGACACCCAACTGTCGGTGGTGGAGGCGACCCTGCTCGGACGCGGACTGGCCGGCATGGCGCAGATCAGCGCCCGGTTCTGGCTGGAGACCGACGGCAGCCTCGACATCGATACGGCCAGTGAGCTGATCTACCGTTTAGCTTGGCGCGGAATCAGTCGGTTCCCCAAGGAGATCTAGAGTAGGTTTCCAAGGGCTTATAGGTTCACTACACAGGAGGCACCCGCCGTGGAAGTAAAGATCGGTATTCAGAACGTCAACAGGGAGATTGTTCTGGAGTCCTCGGAGTCCGCCGAAGCGATCGCGGAGGTGGTCGCCTCGGCGATGAACGGCGGATCCGAGCTCCGGCTCACCGATTCGAAGGGCCGCACGGTGATCGTTCCCTCGAAGGTCCTGGGCTATGTCGAGATCGGCGCCGAAGAGCAGCGCCGCGTCGGTTTCGGGGCCCTCTAGGGCTTCCTCCCCGGCCCGCCGGCGGCGGGCCGGGGCGTCAGGCCGTCAGGCCCAGGGCGCTCATCCGGCGCGAATGGTTGCGCGTGAGCTGGGCGAACAGCGCCGTCGTGTGCGCGGCCGGGTCCGCCGTATCGGCGAACAGCAGCCCGCCGAGGAATTCGCGCTCAATCCCGATCCGCTGGGCCTGGGTCAGGGCCTCCCCCACGAGCCGCCGCCCCCACAGGGCCAGCCGGGAAGCGAGCCGGGGGTCGTCCGCGAGCGCCTCCTTGAGGCGCCGGCCAAGCAGCGGGGTATCGTCGTCGGCGTCGATCCTGCCGATCAGTCCCCGCGTGTCGTCGTCGAGCCGGTCCGCCAGCGCCCGGTAGAAATCCCCCGAGATCGCATCGATGACATAGGCCTTCATCAGGGATTCGAACCAGTCCGCCGGCCGGGTCCGCTCGTGGAAGGCGTCCACCGAGGCCACGAACGGAGCCATCGCCTGCTCGACGTCGACCCCGCGCTCCGCGAGGTGGCTGCTGACCAGTTCGAAGTGCTGGAACTCCTGCACGGCCAGGCGTCCGATGCCCGCCCGGTCGGCGAGCGTTGGGGAGAACCGCGCGTCCGAGGAAAGCCGTTCGAATCCGGAGAGCTCCCCGTAGGCGATGACCCCCAGCAGGTCGGCGATGAAGCGGGCGTAGCGGGGGTTTTCCACCCGGCCGGGGGCGTCCGCCGGAGCGGAGGCTCCGGCTCCATCCGGGGCGAAGGGGACGCCTTCGTTCGTGCGGTTGTTCATGCTGCTAACACTACAGAAGGGCCGCAGGTGCCTGGCCTCCGTGGGCCGCGCGCCGCCGGCACGGCCCGTGGAGCGGCCGGACCGCCTGCCTCCCCTGCCGGGAGCCGGGCGCTTGTATTACGGTGAGCGTGTGCCGTATTCGCATCTGGATCCCGGGGACAGCGCCTCACAGCATCACCTGACCGGTGCCCTGCGCGCCCTGCGGGACGAACTTGAGCTGCGGATCGCCTTTCCGCCGGAGGTGCTGGCCGAGGCCGAAGCCGCGGTCGCGGCCTATCAGCCCCCCGGCGAGGACCTCACCGACCTCGACTTCATCACCATCGATCCGCCCGGATCGGTCGACCTCGACCAGGCCGTGCACCTGCGGCGCCGGGGAACGGGCTACCGGGTCTGGTACGCCATTGCCGACGTTCCGGGTTTCGTCCGGCCGGGTGGAGCCGTCGATGCGGAGGCGCGCCTGCGCGGCCAGACTGTGTACGCCCCGGACGGGCGGATCTCCCTGCACCCGGAAGTCATCGCCGAGAACGCCGCAAGCCTGCTGCCTCAGGTGGTGCGCGGGGCCTACGTCTGGGAGTTCGACCTGGATTCCTCCGGCGCGGTGACCTCCGCGTCCGTGCGGCGCGCCTCGGTGCTCAGCCGCACGCAGCTGACCTACGCGGAGGTCGAGGAAAGCCTCCGCTCCGGCCGGGCACCGGAGAACCTCCTGCTGCTGCGCGAGATCGGCCTCAAGCGCATCGAGCTCGAACTGCAGCGCGGCGGGGCCAGCCTCAACCTGCCCGCGCAGGAGATCGGCTTCGAGCGGGGCCGATACTTCCTGGTGACCGCCCCGGCCCTGCCCTCGGAGGACTGGAACGCCCAGATCTCCCTGATGACCGGGATGGCGGCCGCGCAGATCATGATCGAGGGCCGCATCGGCATCCTGCGCACCATGCCGGCTCCGGACGAGGCGGCGCTGGCGAAGTTCCGCCGGCAGGCCGCCGCCTGCGGCAGGGCCTGGCCCGAGGGAATGGCGTACGGGGGGTTCCTGCGCAGCCTCGACACCGACCGGCCCGAGCAGCTGGCCCTGATGCACGCCGCCGCGTCGCTGTTCCGTGGCGCCGGGTACACGGCCTTTGACGGGGAGGTGCCGGAGGCCGTGGTGCAGGCCGCCATCGCCGCACCCTACGCCCACACGACCGCGCCGCTGCGCCGCCTCGTGGACCGGTTCGTGCTGGTGATCTGCGAGGCCCTGTGCGCCGGCCGGCCGGTGCCGCAGTGGGCGCGCGAGGCGCTGCCCGAGCTGAACGCCCAGATGGCCGCCGCGAACTCGACCTCGGCGCGGATGGAGTCCGGCGCCATGGACGCCCTGGCTGCCGCGCTCCTGCGCGATGATGTGGGCAAGCACTTCCGGGCCGTGGTGCTGACCGGGTCGCGGCACGGCAACGGCGACGCCGGCCCGCGCAGCCGCCCGTCGGGCACCGTGCAGCTGATCGATCCGGCCATCGAGGCGAAGTGCTACGGCGAGCTCACCGCGGGCTCCCTGGTCAGCGTGCGGCTCGTCGAGGCCGACACCGCCCGCCGCACCGTGCGCTTCGAACTTGCCGCACCCGGCGCCACGGACGGCGCGGTGCCCGTTCCCACCACGCCCACAGGGTAGACTTGCCTCGTAGTAATGGATGCCCGGTCGTTATCGATCTACCCCGATGACCCGCAGTACCTACTCGGTCCCGAGTTTTTCCCAGTCGGCGCTGGCGCTTCGCCTCCCAGCCGGCACGCAGTTGCAAGCCCGCGATCGGCTTCCACTGGACGCCCTGCGCCTCCGATGTGCTCCGAGCTGGATGCCAATCCCAGCCACCCGTTGAGCCTCGGTGGCCGCTCGGCCTTAATGAACGGTACGTAATTGAACACTCAGAACAGCCCGGTTGCGGATTCGCACCACCTCCTTGCCGATAACAGCGACGACGCCATCGACGTCGAGGACACGCTCGTCACCACCGAAGAGCCCCACAAGGAGGTCCCCGAGACCTTCGCCGACTTCAACGTGCGCCCCGATATCGTCGAGTCCCTGGCCGACGCGGGAATCCTCCACCCCTTCCCCATCCAGGCGATGACCCTGTCGATCGCGCTGGGCGGCCACGACATCATCGGCCAGGCCAAGACCGGAACCGGCAAGACGCTCGGCTTCGGCATCCCGGCCCTGCAGCGCGTCGTCGGCCCCGACGATGAGGGCTACGACAAGCTCCCCGTCCCCGGCGCGCCCCAGGCCCTCGTCGTCGTCCCCACCCGCGAGCTCGCCGTGCAGGTCGCCGGCGACCTCACCACGGCGGCGAAGAAGCGCAACGCCCGCATCGTCACCATCTACGGCGGCCGCGCCTACGAGCCGCAGATCGAGGCGCTGCAGCGCGGGGTCGAGGTCGTCGTCGGCACCCCGGGACGCCTCATCGACCTGCACCGCCAGAAGCTGCTCGTGCTGAAGAACGTCAAGATCGTCGTGCTCGACGAGGCCGACGAGATGCTCGACCTCGGCTTCCTGCCCGACGTCGAGACGCTGATCGCCGCCACGCCCCCGGTGCGCCAGACGCTGCTCTTCTCCGCCACCATGCCCGGACCCGTGGTCGCCATGGCCCGCCGGTACATGACCCAGCCCACCCACATCCGCGCCGCGGACCCCGAGGACGAGGGCATCACCAAGAAGGACATCCGCCAGGTCATCTACCGCGCCCACAACCTCGACAAGGCCGAGGTCGTCGCACGGATCCTGCAGGCCCGCGGACGCGGCCGCACCATCATCTTCACCAAGACCAAGCGCACCGCCGCGAAGCTCTCCGAGGAACTCATCGACCGCGGCTTCGCCGCCGGTGCCATCCACGGCGACCTCGGCCAGGGCGCCCGAGAGCAGGCCCTGCGCGCCTTCCGCGGCGACAAGATCGATGTGCTCGTGGCCACCGAGGTCGCCGCCCGCGGCATCGACGTCGAGGACATCACCCACGTGATCAACTACCAGTGCCCCGAGGACGAGAAGGCCTACCTGCACCGCGTCGGCCGCACCGGCCGCGCCGGCAAGAAGGGCACGGCCGTCACGTTCGTCGACTGGGACGACGTGCCGCGCTGGGGCCTGATCAACAAGGCCCTGGGGCTCGATTCGCCCGAGCCGATCGAAACCTACTCCTCCTCGCCCCACCTGTTCACCGACCTCGACATCCCGGAGGGCACCAAGGGTCGGCTCCCGCGCGGCGCCCGCAAACTGGCCGGCATCGACGCCGAGGTGCTCGAGGACCTCGGCGAGACCGGCAAGAAGGCCCGCACCGGCGCACCGGCCGGCCGCGGCGACGGTCCCGCACGTAACGGCGCCCGCGGCGACGGCGGACGCAGTGACGGCGGACGCAGCCGTTCGCGTTCCCGCTCCGGCGCCCGCAGCTCCGCCGGCCAGTCCTCCCCGGACGAGGCCGGCGAGAACGGCGCGGCCCGCCGCCGCCGCTCCCCCGCGGCCGAGGGCGCGGCCGACACGGGCGCGCCGAAGACCGCCTCCGCCGAGCGGACCCGCCGCACCCGCACCCGCCGGCGCAACGGCGAAGTCGTCGCCAACCCCGCCCGCGGCTCGGAGGAGTAGCACCCGATGACCGCACCTGCCTGGACCCCGGGCGGCAGCAACCTGGTGGTCCACGCAGACAACGCCGCCTACCTTCCCACGCTGCCCGACGGCGCCTTCACCATGATCTACGTCGACCCGCCCTTCAACACGGGGCGGGCCCAGCGCCGGCAGCAGATGAGCATGGTCCGCAATGCGGACGGCACCGGGGACCGGGTCGGGTTCAAGGGGTTGAGCTACTCCACCGTCAAGGGGATGCTCGCCAGCTACGACGACGCGTTCGAGGACTACTGGGACTTCCTCGCCCCGCGGCTGATCGAGGCCTGGCGCCTCCTGGCCGATGACGGCACCCTGTACCTGCACCTCGACTACCGCGAGGTGCACTACGCCAAGGTGATGCTCGATGCGCTGTTCGGCCGGGAGTGCTTCCTCAACGAGATCATCTGGGCGTACGACTACGGGGCCCGAGCCAAGCGGAAGTGGCCGGCGAAGCACGACAATATCCTCGTCTACGTCAAGGACCCCGCCCGGTACCACTTCGACAGCGCGGAGGTGGACCGGGAACCGTACATGGCGCCGGGGCTGGTCACCGCGGAGAAGGCCGCACTCGGCAAACTCCCCACAGACGTGTGGTGGCACACCATCGTCTCGCCCACCGGCCGGGAAAAGACGGGCTACCCGACGCAGAAACCGGAGGGCCTGCTGCGCCGGGCGGTCGCCGCGAGCAGCCGCGAAGGCGACTGGGTCCTCGACTTCTTCGCCGGCTCGGGCACCCTGGGCGCCGTCGCCGCGAAGCTGGGGCGCCGGTTCGTGTGCGTGGACCAGAACCCGCAGGCCGTGGAGATCATGCGCCGGCGCCTTGCGCCCTACTGCGAACCGGCCGGGCGCAGCAGCGCCTGAGGGGGCCCGCCTCGACCGCGGCCGGGCGCGCCCCTACCGGACGGGACGGCCGCCCGCGCGCTCGATGATCCGTTCGAGGGCTTCCGGAGCGGTCAGGTTCTCCCCGAGCAGGTTCGGCTTGCCGGCGCCGTGGTAGTCGCTGGAGCCGGTGATGAGCAGGTCGTGTTCGGCCGCGGTGCGCCGGAGCGCGGCCCGCGCGTCCTCCGGGTTGTCGCGGTGGTCGATCTCCAGGCCCAGCAGGCCCGCATCGATCATTTCGTTGAGGACCGCGTCGCCGATCACCCGCCCCCGGGCGAATGCCGAGGGATGGGCGAACACCGGCACGCCCCCGGCCTGCCGGATCAGTTCCACCGCGACCGCCGGGTGCGGTGCGTAATGTCCCACCCAGTATTTCGAGCGCACGGTGAGGATCCGTTCGAAGGCCTCGGAGCGGTCCGCGACGACGTTCAGGGCGACGAGGGCGTCGGCGATGTGGGGGCGTCCCACCGTCGCCCCCTCCGCCACGTGGTCCTGGACCAGTTCCCAGCTGATGGGGAAATCATCGGCGAGCCGTTCGACCATGCGCTGCGCGCGGGACAGCCGCGCCGCCCGCGACTTCTCTACCTCGGCCAGCAGGCCCGCGTGCGCGGGGTCGTGCAGGTAGGAAAGCACATGCACGCTGATGCCGGTGTCGCTCTGGCAGGAAACCTCCATGCCGGGGATGAATTGGATCCCTTCGGCCGCGGCGGCTTCCGCGGCCTCGGCCCACCCCGCCGTCGAGTCGTGATCTGTCAGTGCGACGGCATCGAGGCCGGCACGCCGTGCCGAGGCGATCAGCACCGCGGGGTCTTCAGTACCGTCCGAGACGTTGGAGTGCGTGTGCAGGTCGATTCTCACCAACCCAATCTACGCCAGCGGAGGCCGATTCCCCCTTCCCGGGACGAACGGCCCGCACCGGAACGCCGTGCCGCCGCGACCGCGTGTTTGGCCGCCCGCGGGACCGGTGGGACCATTGACTCGTGAGTACAGCAGAGATTCCGAACGTGTCCAGGACCGGGGCCGACGCCACCCCGGTCACCCCCGAAGACCAGCCGCTGTCGAGCCGCAACGAGAACCGGTCCCAGCGCCCGGATTCCGCCGCGTTCAAGGCCTTCATGGCGGGCAGCTGGGCCCCCTCCGACGCCGGCCTTCCCGAGGAGGCTCCCGTGGCCCGCTTCGCCGCGCAGCGCCGCCGCACCATCTCGGAGCAGTTCCCGGGCGAGCGGCTGGTCATCCCGGCCGGACCGCTGAAGGTCCGATCCAACGACACCGACTACCGTTTCCGCCCGCACTCCGGGTTCGCCCACCTGACCGGACTGGGCCTTGACCATGAGCCGGACGCGGTACTGGTGATGGAACCCGTCGAGCCGGGGACCGGCGACGACGGCGGCAACCACGAAGCCACCCTGTACTTCCGGGAGCTGGCGGGCCGGGACAGCGCCGAATTCTACGCCGATGCGCGCTACGGCGAGTTCTGGATCGGCCCGCGCCTTTCCCGCGCCCAGGTCTCGGCCCTGCTCGGACTCCAGACGGCCGATCTGGACGACCTCGAGACGGCAGTGACCAAGGACGCCGGCGTGCCGCAGATCGGCGGCATCGCCATCCGGCTGCTGCGCGAGGTCGACCTCAATGCCGACGCGCTCGTGGACACCTCGCGCATCAACACCGGGGTGGACCTCGAGAAGTCCGACGCCCTCGATGCAAAACTTGCCGAAGCCCTGTCGGAGCTGCGCCTGATCAAGGACTCCTGGGAGGTCGAGCAGCTCCAGGCCGCCGTGGACGCCACAGTCAACGGCTTCCACGAAGTGGTGAAGCAGCTCCCCCGGGCCATCTCCCACCCCCGCGGGGAGCGCGTGGTGGAGGGCGCGTTCTTCACCCGTGCCCGGGAGGAGGGCAACGACCTCGGCTACGACACCATCGCCGCCTCGGGCAACAATGCGACGGTGCTCCACTGGATCCGGAACAACGGCCGGGTTTCGGCCGGGGACCTGCTCCTGCTGGACGCCGGGGTGGAGGCCGAAAGCCTCTACACCGCCGACGTCACCCGGACCCTGCCGGTGAACGGCACCTACTCCGAGGTCCAGCGCAGGATCTACTCGGCGGTCCTTGAAGCCGCCGACGCGGCCTTCGCCGCGGCCCGGCCCGGGCGCAGGTTCCGCGACATCCACACCGCGGCCGTCACGGTCCTCGCCGAGCGGCTCAACGACTGGGGCCTGCTTCCCGTGCCGCTCGAGGAGGTGCTCGCCCCGGAAGGCCAGCAGCACCGGCGGTGGATGCCCCACGGCACGAGCCACCACCTCGGCATGGACGTCCACGACTGCGCGCAGGCCCGCCGGGAGCTCTACCTCGACGGCGTGCTCACCGAAGGGATGGTGTTCACCATCGAACCGGGCCTGTACTTCAAGGCCGAGGACCTCTCGGTGCCCGAGGAGTACCGCGGTATCGGCGTACGCATCGAGGACGACATCCTCATGACCGCTGACGGACCGGTCAACCTCAGCGCCGCCCTGCCGCGCGACCCGGACGACGTCGAAGCCTGGATGGCGGGCATCTACAGCCCGACCGGGGAGTAGCCGCTCCACCGCCGCCCGAACCGGCAGACAAAGAGCCCGGCACCATTCGGTGCCGGGCTCTTTGTCTGCCGCCGGGGTCCTACCGGCCGTCGCGGGGAGGCTCGACCCTCGTCGAGCCGTGCTGGCCGTGACCGCCGGCCGGTTCCTCCGTCGCTGCGGCGGGGGTATCCCCGCCGGGGGTGCCTTCGGGCCGCGGGCGGTCCTCCACGGGGGTGTCGACCCGGACCCCGTACTGGGGCCGGCCGTCGGGCAGGTCGGGGTACCTGCCGCGCCGGGGCGCCGCAGGTTCGGCGGTTTCGCCCGGGGAGCCGGCCGGAGCCGGCGCGCCGGCAGCGGCCGGCCCGGGGGGCACCTCCGGCGCCCCCGGGGGGAATCCGCCCTGCGGGGCGGGGGGCTGGAATCCACCGGCCGGGCCCTCGGCGGGCCGGTCCCATCCGGCCGCGGGTCCGCCGGGGTGCAGCGCCTGCCCGTTCATGGGCAGCTGCTGGAGCCGGCGGCGCGCCTCACCGGCGACCGACGGATCGACGATCACGTCGTAGCTGGTGGCGATGACCTGGCTCGTGGAGGTGAAATCACGCTTGCCGCGCTGGAATGCGTAGGTGATCACCCCGAACAGAAGCCAGAACATGGCGCCGAGCGCCATCGAGGAGAGCACGCTGCTGTACGGTTCGCTGCCGCCGAAGAGCGTGAGGATCAGCCCGACGAAGAAGCCGAACCACGCGCCGGTTGCCGCGCTGGCCAGGGCCACCCGCGGGTAGCTGAGCCGTCCGGTGACCCGTTCGACGGTCTTCAGGTCGTTGCCGATGATCGAGACGCGCTCGACCGGAAACTTGTGGTCGGCGAGGTAGTCAACGGCCTTCTGCGCCTCGAGGTAGGCCGTGTAGCGGCCCACGGTCTCACCGCGCGGCAGGGTGCGGCCTTCGTCACGGGAAGGGGTGCGTCCAAGTACATTCGCCATGGGCCCATTGTTCACCACATCGGCGCCGCCGGGACCGAGTATCGCTTGCAGTGAACTCGCGCCGCACGCCCTCCGGCGCTGTCTTGAGGGAAGCGGGCCCGGGCGTGCTCCCGGTTCGCGGGGGGTTCCTCTCTTGGGGGGAGGGGGGGAAACGGGGAGAGCAAGGGGGGGGGGGGGGGGGAGAGGGCCGGGAGGGTTCT
>NZ_JBTNDJ010000029.1:0-11616 GCF_054511055.1 Arthrobacter melezitosi | reverse complement strand
GGCGGGGGCGGACTTTGGTCTGGGGGGGTTCGGTTCAAAAAAAGAGCGGCCCGAAGGGGTGGGGTCCCTGTTTGGGCCGCTTTTGAGGTGCCCCCGGCAGGATTCGAACCTGCGACCAGAGGATTAGAAGGCCCCTGCTCTATCCCCTGAGCTACGGAGGCAGCACGGCCAGTTTACTATGCCGTGCGGGACGGTCCGGATGCATCCGGGGCCGGAGGGCACGCCGTGGGAACTAGCTGGTGGGTTCGAAGGAAACCTTGAGCTCCAGCCGGTGCTGGCCGTCGGGGTCCTGGGAGTACATGGCCTTGCCGGAGATTCCGGCGAGTTCGTCGGTCCCGGAGCCGGGAACGATGTGCCCGGAGGCGGCGGCTTCGGAGCCGTGCGCCACGCCCCAGTGCTGGACGGTCATCGTGCCCGAGCGTCCGCTGACATAGCCGGTGAACTGCTCGGAGGCAACGTATCCCGCTCCGAGGTCGTTACCCGCCATGAGCAGTTCAGCGGTGCTCGTGCCGGAGATCTCACCGGTGAACACTTTCACTGCCCGCACCCGGGACAGCTCGCAGCTGCTTCCCTCCACCTGGTAAGGCTGGGGTTCCCATTCGGTGATCTCAAATTCGCCGCGGAACAGTGTTTCTTCTGATTCGGTCATCCCTTAAGTATCACCGCTGACGGGGGTGTCCGCATGCCGGATCGTTCCCCAACAGCCCGGCGGGACCGGCAGGACGCGTTCCTCAGCGCAGCGTTCCCGGTGCCCGGGGACGGAACCGCCGGCGGAAAAGGACCTTGGTGCGCGGGTCGAGGAAGACGAGGTAGAAGGCAAAGGCGAAGGCCACCACGGCGGCGATCTGGCGCGCGGCCGCGAGGCTGAACGCGAAGTAGGGGAAGATGTCCAACTGGTCCGAGATGGCGTAGATCATGAAGAAGGCCACGGTGAAGTACAGGGCCATCACCTGCCAGTCCTCGCGGATTCCGGTGACGGCGAACAGTGGGATGAGCCACACCACATACCACGACTGGATGATGGGCGCCAGCAGGACGACGGCGGCAAGTGCGAGCGCGAGCCGGCGCACCAGCCGGGAGTGGCTGCCGACGAAAATCTGGTAGGCGATGATGACCAGGGACGCCGCCCGGGCCAGTTTGTGCACGATGTCGGCGAGGAACCACCCATCCAGCCCCAGGGCGCCGGCGAGGGTGGCGACGACGAGTCCCAGGAAGCCGATCGGTGCGTACCAGATCCAGATGCTTCCCGGTGTGCTCAGCGCCCCGACCCAGCCGAACCCGAACCCGTTGATCAGCCCCAGAATCCACAGCAGGCCGAGCGAGAGCCCGGCGGTCACACCCCAGTAGAGGAACCTCCGCGGCCATGAGGCGCCCCTGCCGGCCCACATGAGCCCGATGAAGGGCAGGAATATCAGGGTGATCGGTTTGATCCCGACCGAGAGGGTGACCAGGAGGATCCCCCAGAGGGGGCGGCGGACGGCCGCGAGGTACAGGCCGGCGAGCGCCAGGCCCAGCATCAGCGCATCGTTGTGGATCGAGGCGACGAAGTTCGTGAGGAACAGCGGATTCGCGGCGGTCAGCCACAGGGCGCGGTTCGCGTTGATGCCGTGAAGGGCAGCGAGTTTCGGCACCATCAGCACGCACAGGGCCACCCCGGCCAGCGCGAGCACCCGGAAGAGGATGATCGAGAAGTCGGGCTGGCCCCCGGTGATGCGGACCACGGCCTCCTCCAGCCAGAGGAACACCGGCCCGTAGGGGGTCGGACTCTGTGCCCAGAGGTCGTCGGCGCCGATCTGCAGGTAGTTCGAAATCTGCGAGTAGCCGTCCTTGTACGGGTTCAGGCCCGCGACCATCACCTGCCCCTGGGCGATGTAGGCGAACACATCGCGGCTGAACAGCGGCAGCGCAACAGCCATCGGAGCGGCCCACGCGATCACCGCCTTGATGACGTACGGGCGAGTCTCCGGCCCCCATCCGTTCAGGCGCTGTCCGAGGCGCAGCCAGGACCGGACTAGCAGCATCCCGCCGACCGCCAGCACCAGCACCGACACCACGGCCCCGACCGGTTCGAACCTCAGCCAGATGATCAGCGGTATCCGCCGCAGTTCGACCGAGGCGAGGGAGAGCCACCCGACGCCAAGCGAGCCGGCCCACATGAGCATCGAGCCGATGAATCCTTGGAGGATCGCCGTGTTCGGGCGGTCGACGCGCGGGGCCGATGAGGGCTCAGTCACTGGGACCTGGGCGGTCATCTACGGATATCCAATCGTTGGTCGGCACTGGCGGGGCTGGGTGCACCATTTCCCTCGATCAACAGCGCGGGATCGGACGACGGAGAGGAACGAGCGGGCACCCGGTGGTTCCCGATGCACGAATCGGGCGGCCCGGAGGTTCCGGTCCAGCCCTTCGCGGGGATCGCCCAGACTGCCTCCAGATTAGCACCGGGCCCGCCGGCCGGGCCGTCCGGAACCGGACCGGGGGGCGGTGCGGGCGGCGGGCCGAGGGGGGAGCCCAGACGGGCCGCGGGTGGTCACCCGGGCGGGCCGCGGCAGCGCGGTACATTGGTCGGGTGCCAATCTCAAATGAACATATTGTCTGGATCGACTGCGAAATGACCGGGTTGAACCTCGAGACCGACGCGCTGATCGAGGTGGCGGTCCTGGTCACCGATTCGGAACTCAACGTCCTGGGGGACGGCGTCGACGTCGTCATCACCCCGGACCCGGCAGCCCTGGCGCAGATGGGTGACTTCGTCCGCACGATGCACACCACCTCCGGCCTGCTGGAGGAACTTCCCGGGGGAATGTCGATGGAGGAGGCCCAGGAGAAGGTCCTCGCCTACATCAAGGAGTGGGTGCCGGAGCCCCGGAAGGCCCAGCTGGCGGGAAACTCCGTCGGGACGGACCGCAACTTCCTCGCCCGGGACATGCCGGAGGTCATCGACCACCTCCACTACCGGATCATCGATGTCTCAACCATCAAGGAGCTGGCGCGCCGCTGGTTCACCCGCGCCTACTTCCAGGCACCGGCCAAGCTCGGTGGACACCGGGCGCTGGGCGACATCCAGGACTCGATCCGTGAACTGCGCTACTACCGCCGTGCGGTATTCGTGCCGAGCCCCGGTCCGGATTCCGCGGCGAGCAAGGCCCTGGCGCAGGAACTGGACGCCTGACCGGCCGGTCCGGACGCCAGCTAAGGCGCGCTGGACGGGGGTGGTGCAAAAGCATCCGAAAAAGTGTGTAAACTTGTTTCCGCTGCCTTTAGCAAAGTGTTCCGGGCCTGGTGAAGACCGGGCAGGGAACGAAGAGGCTGCATGGTGGGTATAGCTCAGTTGGCAGAGCGCCTGGTTGTGGTCCAGGAGGTCGCGGGTTCAACCCCCGTTACTCACCCGAAGAGGCCGGACGCGTCAGCGGCCGGCACAACAAGCCGCCCCGGAGATCCTCCGGGGCGGCAGTTGTTTTTTCAGGGTCGACGCAGGCCCGCAGGAGTACCGGACCATTGACACCGCTGTGGAGGAATGCCGCATGGAACGCCGAGTGTTCGAAGAGGATCACGAGCTTTTCCGCGAAGTTGCCCGGGAGTTCAACGTGCGGGAGGTCGCTCCCCATTACGCGCAGTGGGACAAGGAACACCGCATGCCGCGCCGGCTGTGGGAAGCCGCCGGCGAGCAGGGCCTGCTTGGGATGGCCGTGCCGGAGGAGTTCGGCGGGGCCGGGATGGCCGATTACCGGTTCCGGGCGGTCCTCGACGAGGAGTTCGCCCGGAGCAACCACCTCGCCGTCGCCCTCGCCTTCCACCTCCACGACGATATGGTCCTCCCCCACCTGCTCGCCTACGGGTCCGATGACCTGAAGGAGCGATGGCTGCCCGCCATGGTCTCCGGGGAGAAGGTCACCTCGGTCGCGTGGACCGAACCCGGTGCCGGCAGCGACCTCCGCGGAATCCGCACCAAGGCGGTGCGCGACGGCGACGACTGGCTGCTGAGCGGGCAGAAGACCTTCATCGGCAACGGCATCACCGGCGACGCCTCGCTCGTACTCGCCCGCACCGACGGCGGGAGCGGGCGCGGCGCCAGCGACTCCTTCTCGCTGTTAATGGTGGAGAAGACCGAGGGGTACTCCACGGGCCGCCAGCTGGACAAGATGGGGCTGAAGGCCTCGGACACCGCCGAACTGTTCTTCGACAATGTCCGGGTGCCGGGCAACAACGTCGTCGGCGAGGTGGGCTCCGGCCTGCGCTACAGCCTCGAGCAGCTCCCCCAGGGCCGGCTGGGCATCGCCGTCGCCTCCGCCGCCGTCGCCCGCGCGATCTATACCCAGACCCTCACCTACACCCGTGAGCGCAACGCCTTCGGCGAGCGGGTCCTCGACTTCCAGAACACGCGGTTCGAACTCGCCGACATCCTCACCGAGGTCGAGGTCACGGAAACCTATGTCGACTCCGCCGTGGCGGCCTTCAACGAGGGCAGGCTCGACGCCGTCTCCGCGGCGCGCGTGAAGCTCTGGGCCAGCGAGCGGGTCAAGTCCATCACCGACCGCTGCCTCCAGCTCCACGGCGGGTACGGCTACATCCTCGAGTACCCCGTCTCGCAGGCGTTCCTCGCCGCGCGCCTGCTGACCATCTTTGGCGGCACGAGCGAGATCATGCGTGAGACCGTGGGACGCTCGATCGCCCGGTAGCGCACCACCGACCACCATCCCGGGAGGACCACTGGCCTGCCTCCCGGCCCCACCGGAAGGACCCATGGCTGTTCACCCAGTGACCATCGTCGGAGAACCCGTCCTGCACCGCAGGGCGGCCGAAGTCGAACGATTCGATGATGAGCTCCGCACCCTGATCGCCGACATGTTCGAAACCATGGACAAGGCGAACGGCGTCGGCCTTGCCGCCCCGCAGATCGGGGTGGGGCTGCGCGTCTTCGTCTACGGCATGGCCAACGACGACGGCGTTCCCCCGCGCGGCGTCCTGGTCAACCCCACGCTTGTTACCTCGAAGATCTCCGGCGCCGAGCCGGACCCCGAGGAGGAGTCCGAGGGGTGCCTGTCCGTGCCGGGTGAGGCGTACCCGCTGAAGCGGGCCGACTGGGTGAAGGTGACCGGCGTCGACGGCGACGGGAAGCCCGTCGAGTTCGAGGCGACGGGCTGGTTCGCCCGGTGCATGCAGCACGAATACGACCACCTCGACGGGAAGCTGTACGTGGACCGGCTCAACGCCCGCCACGGCCGGAAAGCCAAGAAGGCGCTCAAGACCAACGGATGGGGCGTTCCGGGCCTCACCTGGCTGCCGGGGGTCGACCCGGATCCGTTCGGCCACTGACGCCACCGCACGCCGGCGGCCGGGCGGCTGACGGCATCAGGCCGGCGTCAGGCGCGGGCGCTGTCCGGTTCCGGTGCCGGTTCGAGGTCCTCGAGCCGGCGCACCCTGCGCAGCGGCCCCAGCAGGGCGACGAGCGGGGCGCCGCAGGCGATGAGGACGCCGATCAGGACCGCTTCGCGCACTCCGAAGAAGTGGGCAAGGGTCCCGGCGGCGAAGCTCGCAAGGGCCAGCATGCCCCAGCTCACCGTCCGGGACGCGGCGCCGAGCCGGCCCATCATCCCGGGCGGGCAGACCTGCTGGCGGAAACTCGTGCCGACGACGATGTTCCAGGCCACGGACGCGCCCATGACGAACATGCCGAGTACGCCGATCAGCATCCCCCAGCCCGGGGTCATCGCGAGCAGGGACCCGTAACCCAGCACTCCGGGCACCATCGACAGGCGCCACAGCGGGCCGGACCCGAACCGCTCGCTCATGGGCTTCGCGGTGATTCCCCCGACGGCCCCTCCCACCGAGGCGCTGGCGAGCAGCAGGCCCAGCCACACCTCGGACTCGCCGAGGGTGCGCAGTACCAGCAGCACGATCAGGGAGGCGGCGATGTTTCCGCCGAGGTTCCACAGCGCCGCATTGAAGAGGATGGCGCGCAGGGGTCCCGTGCTGAAGGTGTACTTCATGCCGTCGGCCATGTCCCGCAGCAACCGGTGGTCGGTCCGGACGGGTTTCACCTCCTGGACCTTCAGGCGCGAGACCGCCGCAAGGGAGGCCAGTGAGGCCCCCACCTGCACCAGGAGCGAGTTGGACGCCCCGGCGACCGTCGTCAGCCAACCGGCCAGCGAGCGTCCCGCGGCGTCGGCGGCGGCCCCGGAGCCGGTCATCAGTCCGTTGCCCTCGACGAGTTCATCCCTCGACACGGCCTGCTGCACCAGCGCCGTGTCGGCGAGGTTGAAAAAGACGGACGTGAGGCCGGCCGCGAACGCGACCGCGAAGAGGTGGACCGTCGTGAGGACGCCGAGCCAGTAGGCCAGCGGAAGGGTGAGCAGGACGGCGACCCGCACGGCCAGCGACCAGAGGATCACCTGCTTCCGTGGGAGCCGGTCCACCCAGACGCCGATGACGAGGCCGAAGAGCAGCCAGGGCAGGAACACCATCCCGGCGAGGGCGGCGACTTCGAAGTTGCTGGCGTTGAGTTCGACGGCGGCCACCACGGGCAGTGCCACGGCCGTCACCGCATTGCCGAAGACCCCCGCCGTACCCGAAATCCACAGCGCCCGGAAGTCCGCGTTCCGCACCAGGAGGTGCCTGCGCGGCGGGGCGGTGTCGGTCATTGACACAGAGTAGCGGAGCCGCTGTGATTACTATCACTCGGGCAGGGCAGCGGAAAGAAATTGTTTGGCTCGGGTTGACCCTTTTACCAATTCTGCCTATTGTGCCCGTCGGCATTACCGGGCGGTAACCTGCCCCGCGACCGGCGCCGTTCGGGGGATGGGCCGACCGGTACGCCGGGTTCTGTTCTCCCGCGCCGTTGCCGGTGCGGGAGCGGCGGCCATCCATCTACGAGCGCCGTTGCCGACGCCCTCCAGCGGCCTACCCGGACACTCGGGCGAGCAGCCCTCGAACGCGCCCTGTCTGGCCTTGCTCCGGGTGGGGTTTACCGAGCCATGCCGGTCACCCGGCACGCTGGTGGTCTCTTACACCACCTTTTCACCCTTACTTCCGACGGCCTCGAGGGCCGTGGAAAGCGGTCTGCTTTCTGTGGCACTGGCCTGCGGGTTACCCCGAGTGGGCGTTACCCACCACCCTGCTCTGCGGAGCCCGGACGTTCCTCGGTGGCTGCGGCTCTTTCGACCCTCAGCCAACGCGGCCGCCTGGTCGACCCATCCGCTTCCCAGTGTACGGTGAACACGGCCGCCCGCCGGAATCGGTAAAGTAGACAGGTGCTGATTCTGCTTCCCCCGTCCGAAGGCAAGTCCGCCGCGGCGCAGGGCGTGCCGGTCTCCCTTGACGACCTCCATTTTCCCGAACTCAATCCTGCCCGCGCGCAGGTCCTGCAGGCCCTCCGTGAAGCCAGCGCCGCGGCCGACGCCCACGAGGTCCTCGGGGTGGGCGCATCGCTCGGGGCGGAGGTGCTGCGCAACACCGTCCTGCACACCGAACCGGCGGCCCCGGCCCACAGCATCTACACCGGGGTGCTCTACGACGCCCTGGACTACAACGGCATGACGCCCGCGCAGCGACGCAAGGCCCGCGAGCACATCGTCGTCGTCTCCGCGCTCTGGGGCGCCGTGCGGTTCGGCGACCCGATTCCCGCCTACCGCCTGTCGATGTCGGTGACGCTTCCGGGGGCGGGCCGGCTCGGATCCTTCTGGAAGGGCGTCCTGGACGGCCCGCTGCGTGCCCACTCCGAGGGGAACCTCATCATCGACTGCCGTTCGAGCACCTACGCCTCGGCCTGGACCCCGCCGGTGGAACGCACTGTCACAGTAAACGTCTTCTCCGAGCGGAACGGAAAGCGCACCGTCGTCTCGCACTTCGCCAAGCACACCCGCGGCGCGCTGGCCCGGCACCTGCTGACCCGCAGGGGCAAGGCACCGGCCACCCCGGCACAGCTGCTCGCCGCGGCGCAGGAAGACTGGCGGGCCGAACTCGAGCCGGCCGCCGGGAATAAGCCGGCGCGGCTGAACCTCATCCTCGACGCCTGAGGCGGGGTGCACCGGCGGGTCAGGCCTCCCCGGCGACCAGCTCGACCTCGAACCCTTCGGCGTTCTCGAGGTACGCGGCGTAGTGCTCCGCTCCGCCGGCGAAGGGGTGCCGGTCGGGGAAGAGCAGCGTCCAGCCGTGGCTGGCGGCACGCCGGGCCAGGAGGTCGACCTCGCTGCGCGAGCCCGCCTGGAAGGCGAGATGGTTCAGCCCCGGCCGGCGGCGCTCGTGCGCGGCGGCCTGGACATCGGGGCCTGCCTCGAGCACGAGGTAGAACCCCTCCCCGCTGTAGCTCACACCGTGGGCCCAGGAGTCCTTCTCGGTGAATCCCAGGCGCTCCAGCAGCCAGCCCAGGCTCTGCCGGGCGGCGTCGAGGTCGGCCACCCAGACCTCGAGGTGGTGGAGCCTTCCGGGCCTGCGCGGCGGCGCGGCCTCGGGGGCGGCGTCGGGCGCCGGCGCGGTGGCCGTTAGTCCCTTTACAGTGCGCGGTTTCCACGGAACCCCCGCCATGCCGGCGTCCATCGCCTCGTTCGAGAGCCGGTCGGCGTCCTTGTTCCGCTCCCGCGGGATCCACTCGTAGGTCACCCGGCGCGGATCGACGATCTTCCGGGCCCGGGCGGCCAGGGTGCGCATGTCGGCGTGCTTGATCTGCCAGCGGCCGGACATCTGCTCCACGACGAGCTTGGAATCCATCTTCACGTGGATCCGGCTCACCGGGTTGATCTCGTGGGCAAGCTCCAGCCCCGCCACGAGGCCCGAATACTCGGCAACGTTGTTCGAGGCCTTGCCGATGTACCCGGCCTTCTCGACGAGGATGGCGCCGGTCTTCGGATCGCGCACCAGGGCCCCGTAGCCGGCGTGGCCCGGATTCCCGCGGGAACCGCCGTCGGCCTCGACGATCAACAGGGGCGCCTCCACCGACGGGTCGGCACCGGCACGGGCGTGGGGGTCGAACAGTTCAGCATCAAATCCCACGGGCGTCAGTGTCCCCACTCCGCGGAGCGCACGAGGATCGACCCGGAGTCGGGGCACATCACGAGGTCGTCGGGGGCCGCCTTGGAGATGTCGGCGAGGTCGCCCGGGCTCAGCTGCATGCCCGAACCCTCGGATTTTCCGTGGAAGAGCCGCGCCGCCCCGACGCCGCGCCGGGCGAGCGTCTTTTCGTAGAGGCCGAGCAGCCCGGCCTCGAAGGTGGCGGCAAGCTCGTCGCGCTGGGCCTGCACCCCGGCGCGCTGGGCCCGAAGGTCCTCGAGTTCGGCGTCGCGGGCGGCCTCGAGGGTCGCGAGCTCGCTGCGGACTGCGTCGGTGCGCTGCTGGACGGCCTGCTGGTCGGTGCGGGCCTGCTCGAGCCGCTCCATGACGTCGAGTTCGACGTCTTCGAGGTCGGACCGGCGGCGGGTCAGGGAGGCCACCTCGCTCTGCAGGGCGGTGAGGTCCTTCGAGGTCCCCTGCCCGCTGTTGAGCCGCTGCTCGTCACGTTCCAGGCGCACGACGACGGCCTGGACATCGTCCTCGGCGCGCGTGAACTCGCGCTCGAGGTCCGCCAGTTCGGTGGTGGCCTTGACCAGTTCGCCGTCCACGGTGGCGACCTTCGCCTGGAGGGCGGCGATCCCGGGGTTGTTGAGCACCACCGCTGCCTGCCGCTGGAGCTGGTTCAGCCGGGAGTCAAGCGCCTGCAGATCCAGCAGTCGCAGTTGTTCCTCTGGTGGAGCCTTGGCCACGGTTAACCTCCGGTGTGTGGGCGACGGACTTTCCTTCTAGCCTATTGCACCGCAGGCCGGGCCCTCCACGTAACCCCGGCCCGCCCGCGGTCCGTACAGCCTCGCGGGCCGGCGGCCGGCCGTTCCGGGCAACGCCCCCGGGTCGCTCAGGGATGGCCGGGTGTGAGGACGAAGTCCCAGGGGTCGGTGTTGACGCTGCTGACCCGGATGTCGGTGAGGAACCCCTGGTCCGTCAGGACGTTGCCGAGCGCCGCCGCGGCCGGCGTGAGCCAGAGCCACTCGCTGCCGAAGTGGGAGACGTCGATCAGGTAGGGGCGCCCGCCCGCGGCGCGTTCGCGGGCTTCCGACGCCGGGTGGTGGCGCAGGTCGGCGGTGACGAAGACGTCGGCCTGGCTGGCGCGCACGGCGTCGAAAAGGGTGTCGCCGGCGCCGCCGCAGACGGCAACCCTGCGGATCAGCCCGTCCTTATCCCCGGCGACCCGCACCCCGCCGGCCACCGAGGGAAGGATGGAGAAGACCGACTCGGCGAAGTCGGCGAGGGTCGTGGCCTCGGGAAGGTCGCCCACCCGGCCGATGCCCTCCTCGGGCAGTCCGTCCTGGGAGCGCACGAGCGGCTTCACGTCGGCCAGCCCGAAGGCATCGGCCAGCACGTCGGACACGCCGCCCACTGCGCTGTCCCCGTTGGTGTGGACGGTCGCCAGGGCACAGCCGCTCTCGATGAGCCGATGGAGCACCTCCCCCTTGGGGCCGGAGGCGGCCACCGAATTCACCGGCTTCAGCAGGAGCGGGTGGTGGGAGATGATGAGCTGCGCACCCCACGCGAGGGCCTCGTCGATCACCTCGCTGGTGGGGTCGACGGCGAAGAGGACACGGCTGGCTTCGGCGTCCGCGCGCCCGGCGACCAGCCCGACGGCGTCCCAGTTCTCGGCGAGGGTTTCGGGCCAGAGTTCCTCGATGGCCAGGAGGATGTCCCCGACCGTCGGAACCGATTCAGTCCCGTTCGGTTCCGGGCTGGATGGCTGCTGGTTCTCTTCCATAGCACCAGTTGTACCCCGCCCTCCGCGCCACCGACCAATTATGTGGTCTCGGTCAAGTACGGCGTGTCGCGCCCGGATCGGCCGGAAGCGCTGGTATCGGATAGCCGGAAGATGCGCCTGTGACACGTGCCACGGATGGGAATTACTGGGGCGTCCCGCGCATTGTACAAGGTATGAAAACTTTTGTACTTGGCGGAGGCTGCTTCTGGTGCCTCGACGCCCTCTACCAGAAAACCCGCGGCGTAACGGCGGTTGTCTCCGGCTACACGGGCGGCCATGAGAGCCACCCCGACTACGACTCGGTCAGCGCCGGCACCAGCGGCCACGCCGAGGTCGTCGCCGTCACCTTCGACGAGAGCATCATCCCGGAGGAAGTCATCCTCGACATGTTCTTCATCTCACACGACCCGACCACGCTGAACCGGCAGGGCTACGACGTCGGCACCCAGTACCGGTCCTCGATGTTCTACCAGGACGCGGAGCAGCAGGAAGTCTTCGAGAAGGCCATCCAGCGCAATCAGGACAAGTGGAGCAATCCGATCGTCACCGAGCTGACCCGGCTCGGGGCCTTCCACGAGGCCGAGGAGTACCACCAGAACTACTACGCGAAGCACCCCGAGCAGGGCTACTGCCAGGTGATTATCAACCCCAAGCTCGCCAAGGCGCGCAAATATTACGCAGAATGGCTCGTCGCGTAGTCGGAGGAGTTGCCGGGAACTAGGCTGACCTCGGCAGCCCCAGGGCCTGCCTTCTTTCTTTCACCGCCGTCCGCGGCAGGAAAAGGTCCCCCCGTCCTTTCCCCGCCAAACAAACCCAGCAAGACCACCCCACGGCAAGGAATTTCC
>NZ_JBTNDJ010000028.1:0-12318 GCF_054511055.1 Arthrobacter melezitosi | reverse complement strand
TTTTGTCCCCACCACCCCCTCCACCCCGTCTCCCGCCGGTGTTCCGATCCACCCCGGTTCCGCGCCTGCCAACGGTCCGGTGGCGGCCGCCGCCGGACCATTGCCGGGCCAGGCGTCACCGGTCCAGGCTCCAACCGTGCAGGCTGCAACTGCCCCGGCAGGGTCCACCGCGACAGCAGCACCCCAGGAACCGGCCGCCCCCGCGGGACCGGCGCCCGCGCAGCAGCCGCCGGTCCCGGGCCTGCCGGTGTCCGCCGCGCCGGTGCAGGCTCCGGCCACCGCCTCCGCGGCAGCCGGGGCCGGGGCCACTGCCTCGGCCGTCCCGGTCCCGCCGCCGGCCGCCCTCGCCGCCCAGCTGTCCCGGCCGGTTTCCGCCCTGGCGGGCCGGGCTCCGGGCGATCACGTGATGGTCCTCAGGGTCACCCCCGAGGACCTGGGCCCGGTGACGGTCCGCGCGCTCATCGGCGCGGACAGCAGCGTCCGGCTCGAGCTGTTCGCCCCGACCGATGCGGGCCGGGAGGCCCTGAAGTCGGTGCTGGCGGACCTCAAGCGGGACCTGTCCGGATCCGGGCTGAACGCCAGCCTCGACCTGTCCTCCCGGAACCAGCCCGGCGGGCCGGGCGCGGAGGACCCACGGCGAGGTCCCGGCCACCAGCACCACCAGCCCGGCCGGTCCGCACCGGGCCGGGCCCAGGATGACACCCCGCAGCCCGACCGCCTCCGCCTTTCCGACGACCTGCCCTCACTCGACGTGATGGCCTGAGAAATGGAGATCCAGTGCCCATCGACCCCATAACAGCGCCCCCGCCGGGCGGGATGTACACCACGCAGCCGCCGCGCGCGCCGCAGCAGAAGATGGACAGCAACGTCTTCATGACCCTGCTCGTCACGCAGCTGCAGCACCAGGACCCCGGCTCCCCCATGGACACCAACGCCATGATCGGCCAGACGACGCAGCTGGCCATGATGGAAAGACTCACCGAACTCTCCGCCCAGGGCGAGGAGTCCTTCGGGCTGCAGATGCGCGCCGCGGCCGCTGCCCTCATCGGCAAGAAGGTCAATTACACCAAGGACGACGGCACGGTGGTCACGGGCACCGCGGCCTCGGTGTCCTTCGAAGGCGCCGTGCCCCGCGTGAAGGTCGGCGACGCGACGGTCCCCCTCGACAAGATTTCCGGCATCGCCTCCTAGCACCACCCACCAGAACTCCACCCCTTTCGGAAGGAAGCACAATGCTCCGCTCACTCTTCTCCGGCATCTCCGGTATGCGCTCCCACCAGACCATGCTCGATGTCACCGGCAACAACATCGCCAACGTCAACACCAACGGGTTCAAGTCCTCCTCCGTGCAGTTCCAGGACACCCTCTCGCAGCTGCAGCAGGCAGCCGGCGGCGGGGACGACAACCGCGGCGGCACCAATCCCGCGCAGGTCGGCCTGGGCGTGCAGGTCGCAGGGATCTCGACGAACTTCGCGCAGGGCTCGGCGCGGGCCACCGGCAAGGCGACCGACCTGATGATCTCCGGGGACGGCTTCTTCGTCCTCAACTCCGGCGGCCAGCAGGTGTACAGCCGGGCCGGCTCCTTCGACGCCGACTTCGACGAGCGCGGGCGCCTCGTCACCCCCGACGGCGCCTTCCTGCAGGGCTGGCCGGCCGTCAACGGCGTAGTGCAGAAGGGCGGCGCCGTCAGCAACATCGTGCTGGGCCAGAACACCGCACCGGCCGTCGCGACCCGCAGCGCCACCATCGACGGGAACCTTCCGGCCGAAACCGCCGTCGGGTCCTCGCTGGTGCGCGACGTCAAGGTCTACGACGCCTCGGGCAACGTCCGCACCCTGTCCCTGACCTTCACCCGGACCGCCGGCGGCTGGGACGTCAACGGGGCCGACGGTGCCGCCACGGGCACCACCGCCCTGACCTTCACCGACGGGAAGCTGACCGGAGGCGGCGCGCTGGCCGTCGGCGGCGTCAACGTCGACCTGACGGGCGTGACCGGCTTCGCGGGCCTGAGCACGGTGAAGGTCTCCGCCCAGGACGGCCGCGCCGCCGGCACCCTTGAGTCCTTCGCCCTGGGCAAGGACGGAAGCATCACCGGGGCGTTCAGCAACGGCAGCCGGATCGTCATCGGCCAGATCGCCCTCGCCACCTTCACCAACCCCGGCGGCCTCGAGAAGGCCGGCGGCTCCACCTTCCGCGTCACCGCCAACTCCGGCAACCCGACCCTGGGCACCGCCGGCTCACCCGGATTCGGCACGCTTGCCAGCGGCTTCCTGGAGATGTCGAATGTGGACCTGTCGCAGGAGTTCACGAACCTCATCGTGGCCCAGCGCGGTTTCCAGTCCAACGCCCGGGTCATCACCACCTCCGACGAGGTCCTGCAGGAGCTGACGAACCTCAAGCGGTAGTCATCGCATCCGCGGGCAGGTCCCTTCCCGGCGGCAGCGCACACCGAAACTGCAGCTCACCACCCTTCGGGGCCGGGAAAACGTGGTGAGCTGCAGTTTCGGCGAAGAGCAGGGCACGCAGGACACTCCAGAGACTTCGCACCGGCCCCGGCGCCTAACGAACCGGCCGCGGCCGCCGACTGTAACAAAGGAGCAGCCCGTCCGGGCCGCCGACACGAGAACGCGGAAACGGAACCCATGATCGTCCTGACCCGGCTGAACGGCACCGACCGGTTCGGCATCAACCCCGATCTCGTGGAGCGCATCCATGCCAGCCCCGACACCACGCTGGTGATGGTCAACGGGATGCGCCACATCGTCACCGAGTCCCTGGACGAAGTGATCACGCTCATCGTCGAGTTCCGCGCACGGGTCCTCACCTACGCCCACCGCCTCCCCGGCACAGACGCCGGCGACGCCGCAGCAAACGCCGCAGGAAACGCCACCGGACCGGCACCCGGCCCCGGGACGCGCCCGGACGGCGGGCGGGAGCCGACGCACCTCAGCATTGTCCACCCGCACGACGTCCTGCCCGGTCCCGCCGGCCAGCGCCCCAGAAAGTAGCGCCATGGATCCCGCAACCCTGATCGGTCTCCTCCTCGCGTTCGGTTCCCTTTACGCCATGATCTTCATGGAGGGCGCCCACGTGAGCTCCCTGCTGCTGCCCGCCCCGATGATCCTCGTGCTCGGCGCCACCATCGCCATCGGCATCGCCAGCTCGACGATCAAGGACGTCATCCAGGCGGTGAAGTCCCTGCCCAAGGCGTTCCGCGGCAGGACCGACTCCCCCCAGGACAGCGTCGACCAGATCATCCGCTTCGCGGAGAAGGCCCGCGCCGACGGGCTGCTGGCCCTCGAGGCCGAGGCCGCGGAGACCGACGACCCGTTCATGAAGAACGGGCTGCAGAACATCGCCGACGGCACCGACGGCGAGGACCTGCGGATCCTGCTCGAGGACGAGATCAGCACCCGCCGGAAGGCGAACCACGCGGTGTCCAAGTTCTTCAACAGCCTGGGCGGGTACGCCCCGACGGTCGGGATCGTGGGCACCGTCGTGTCGCTGACCCACGTCCTGGAGAACCTCTCCAACCCCGAGGAGCTCGGGCACATGATCGCCGCCGCGTTCGTGGCCACCCTGTGGGGCCTGCTCTCGGCGAACTTCATCTGGCTGCCGATCGGGGCCCGCCTCGCCCGGCTGTCCGAACTCGAGCTCGAACAGATGAACCTCCAGATGGAGGGGCTGCTCGCCGTGCAGGAGGGGGCCCAGCCCATCCTGCTGGGCGAACGGCTCACCGCCATGATCCCCGCCCACAAGCGGGGCGTAAAGCGGAAGGAAACACCTCCCACAGCTTCGGACCTTGAGGCAGCCGCGTGAGCCGCAGGGGCCCGCGCCGCGGCTACCGCGCCAGCCAGCTCGAGGAGTTCCACGCCGACGAACGCTGGGCCGTGTCCTACGCCGACATGGTCACGGTGCTCATGTGCCTGTTCATCGTCCTGTTCGCCATGTCCTCGGTGGACGTGGCGAAGTTCGAGAAGCTCAAGAACTCCCTCGCCACCGGATTCGGCGTGGAGAACGTGGGCAAGGTCGACACCGCCGAGGGCATCGTCCTGCCGCCCGAACTCGCCGAGGAGGAGGGCGAGGACCTCACGGACCTCGAACTCGCCATCCAGGAGGTGGACGATCTCGAGGCCATCAAGGAGCGCATCACCGCGGCCCTGACGAAGGAGGGCCTCGAGGACACGGTCCGCTTCACCCTCGACGAACGCGGCCTCACCGTGCGCATGGTCAGCTCGGAAACCTTCTTCAACCCCGACCGGGCGGAACTGACCCAGGCCGCCCAGTCCGTGCTCGACGCGACGGCGCCGGAACTGCTGACGACGACGCGGCAGGTCACCGTGGAGGGCCACACCGCCAAGCTCCCCGACGACCGCTACGTGCTGGACTGGGAACTGTCGACGGCGCGGGCGGTCAACGTCGTGCGGCACCTTGTCGAACAGGGCGGGGTGGAAAACACCCGGATGCAGGCCAGCGGCTACGGCGAGTCCCGGCCCTTGAACGAGGGCCGGACCGAGGCGGACCTGAAACTGAACCGCCGCGTCGACATCGTCGTGCTCTCCGACCAGCCGGACAGCGTCCGGTCCCTGATTCCGGAGGTCGTCGGGCAGCGCCCGTCCTGACACCGGCTCCCGCCCGCGGAGCGGCGGGAGTCCCTCCACGGGCGCCTTCCGGAGTGCGCGCCCGGGGCCGCGGGTGCGGCCGGGGCCCACGCCCTCGACGAGTCGCCGGCAACGGCTTACGGGACGGGCCAAGCCGCCGATAGTGATAGACGTGACCCCCACCAACCACCAGGACGCCCTCCTGTCCGAGCCCGCCCGGCCGGTCGAGGTGTACGACTTCAGCCGGCCGACGACGCTCGCCCGTGAACACAGCCGCGCCCTCGAAGTGGCCTTCGAGACCTTCGCCCGGCAGTGGGGCACCCAGCTGACGGCCAAGGTGCGCGTGAAGGCGCAGGTCACCACCCACCAGGTCCTGATGCAGACCTACGACGAATACGCGGCGTCCCTGCCCGCGACGACGGCGATGGTGCTGTGCCGGCTCGAGGACTACGAGCCGCAGGCGGTCATCCAGTTCCCGACCTCCTCGGCCCTGGCCTGGGTGGGCCGCATGCTCGGCGGCAACGGGAGCCAGCCGGCTCCGGGCCGGAAGTTCACCCAGATCGAACAGGCCCTCGTGAAGCGGCTCATGGAGGACGCCCTCGAGGACCTGCGGTATTCCTTCGGCTCCCTGCTGCCCATGCCGCTGAGCTTCAACTCCATCCAGTACAACGCCCAGTTCGCCCAGGCCGCGGCGCCGTCGGACCTGATGGTGGTCGCCAACTTCACCCTCCGGGTCGGAGAGAACACCGCCGAGGGGACCGTGGCGCTGCCCGCCGAAACCGTGCTGCCGCAGCTCGGTGCGACCAACCCGACCACCTCCGCGGAGAACGCCGCGGACCTGCTGCGCCAGCAGATGGCGTGGGTCCCCGTGGAGGTCTCGGTGGGCCTGCTGCCCGTGGCCGTGCGGCCCGAGGCCATCCTGCGCCTCGCGGTCGGAGACCTGATCCCCCTGAACCATCCCGAACGGCGGCCCCTCGAGGTCCGCATCGCCGGACAGCGCATCGCCCGGGCCGGCCTGGGCCGGAACGGCGCCCGCCTGGCGGCCCAGATTGTCGAAACCGAGGAGAACCCCGCATGACCATTTCCGCCACCCTCAACGACTCCGCAGCCGAGGCGCTGGTCGGGCTGCTTCCCTCCGCGGCCCCGGTGACCGCGGTTCCCGCCCTCGACCGCACCGCCGCGGCCGCCCGCGCCGCGGGCGCGGTGACCGCCGCCTACGTCGGGACCCGCTCGGCGGACCTCGCCGTCGTCCTTGAGGGCACCGGCTCCCTCGTCGCCGCCGCCGGCACCGACACCCCGCTGGTCTCCTTCAAGGACGTCCTGCGACCCGCCCTCGAGGCGGCGGCCGCGGTGCTCGGTGGAGGGGTGCTCGGCGAGGCCCGGATCGAGGATGCGTCGGCCCTGTTCGCCGACCCGGAGACGACGGTGTTCGAACTCACCGCCGCGGGCGGTACGGCGGGCTGGTTCGCCATCCGGGTCCGCGAATATGGCACCCTCAATCCCACCCCGGTCTCCGGGGATTCGGTGGCCGACAAGCTCGGCCGCATCAACAACGTCGAGATGGCCCTGACCGTCGAGATCGGGCGGACCCGCATGTCCGTCCGGGACGTGCTGAACCTCGAGCCCGGCGGAGTGGTGGAGCTGGACCGGTCCGCCGGTGCCCCCGCCGATGTCCTGCTCAACGGGCGGCTGATCGCCCACGGCGAGGTCGTCGTCGTGGACCAGGACTTCGCCGTGCGCATCACGAAGATCCTCGATGTCGCGGAGGGCGTTAACTGACGATGGATTCGCTCATCCTCATCCTGAGGGTGCTGCTCGCCCTGGGCGCCGTGCTGGCGGTCCTGGTGCTTGCGCACCGGTACGCCCGGCGTACGGCCGGTCCCGGGACCGGTGAGAAGCTGCTGAAGGTCCTCGCCCGGCAGGGCGTCGGCTCGAAGGCCGCCGTCGTCGTCGTCGAAACCGGAGGCCAGCGCCTCCTGCTCGGCGTCACCGAGCAGTCGGTCACGCTGCTGTCCACCTCCGACGCCCCCGCGCCGCAGACCGCCGAACCCGGCGCCGAGGCGTTCTCGCGCGTGCTGCACCAGGCCACCGCCGGCAAGCACCGCTCCGCCGCGCCCACCGGCCCGGTCCTCTCACCGGCGGCACTGAAGCAGGTCCTCACCCTCGGCCTCGGCGGGCCGAAGGGGTGAGGTGCTCCCCGCCGCGCCGCGCCGGTCTCCGATCCGCCCTCGCGCTGCTGGGTTTCGCGGCGGCCGTGCTCCTGCTGCTCCTGCAGCCCGCTGCGGCCTCCGCCGTCCAGTTTCCCCCGCCGCAGCCCCCCGTCCCCGCCCCGGTGGTGCCCGCCCCGCCGGCCCCCGAAACGCCGGCACCGGCCGCACCGGATCCGCTGAACCCCACCGCCCCGGTGGAGCCGGCACCTCCCGCGCCACCCACCGATCCCTCGGCGCCCGACGGCGACGGCTCGGTGGTCATCAACGGACCCAACGGCACCCCGTCCTCGGCCGTCGTGACCCTGCTCGGGATCACGCTGCTCACCGTCGCGCCGTCCCTGCTGCTGATGATGAGTTCGTTCACCAAAATCTTCGTGGTGCTGGTGATGACGCGCAACGCCCTGTCGCTGCCCTCGATTCCGCCGAACCAGGTCATCGCCGGCCTTGCCCTGTTCCTCTCGTTCTTCATCATGGGCCCGGTCCTGGGGGACATCAACACCGGTGCGGTGCAGCCCTACCTCGAGGGCGACTTTACCTTCCAGGAGGCCTACACCAAGGCCGCCGGCCCCATCCAGCAGTGGATGCTGCAGTTCACCCGCGAGGAGGACATCGCCCTGATGACGCGGGCGGCGGGCCTTGAGAACCCGGCCACCCCCGAGGACGTACCGCTGACCACCCTGATTCCGGCGTTCATGATCTCCGAGCTGCGGGCCGCGTTCATCATCGGCTTCGTCATCTTCATCCCGTTCCTGGTCATCGACCTCGTCGTCTCCTCGGCGCTGATGTCGATGGGCATGATGATGCTGCCGCCGGTGATGATCTCCCTGCCGTTCAAGATCCTCCTGTTCATCCTCGTCGACGGCTGGGGCCTGATCGTCACCGCCCTGATCCGAAGCTACGGCTGACCCATGGATACCAACGCCGTCCTGGACATCGGCCTGCAGGGCCTCTGGATTTCCGCCAAGCTCGCCGCCCCGGTGCTGATCACCGCGCTCGCCGTGGGCTTCGGCATTTCGCTGCTGCAGTCGATCACCCAGATCCAGGAAGTCACCCTGTCCTTCGTGCCCAAGGCCGCGGCGGTGGGCGTGGTCCTGCTGATCTCGGGCCACTGGATGATCGCCGAGATGGTGTCCTTCACCCACGCCCTGTTCGACAAGATCCCCTCGCTGCTCGAGGGGGGCTGAGTGGAACTCGCCCTGAACCTCGGCTGGCTCGAGCCGGTGATGCTCGCCGGGGTGCGCATGGTGTCCTTCCTGGTCATCGCCCCGCCGTTCTCCTACAACGCGTTCCCTGCGCGGATCAAGGTGATGCTGGCCCTCGGGCTGGCCCTCGCGGTCTCCCCCGCCATCACCCCCGGCTACACCGAACGGGACACCGCGGCGTTCTTCGGGGCGCTCGTGCTCGAGATCGGCGCCGGGGTGCTCATGGGCTTCCTCGTGTACCTGGTCTTCGCGGCCATCCAGTCCGCCGGCGGCCTGATCGACCTGATGAGCGGCTTCCAGATGGCCCAGGCCTTCGACCCGCAGTCGCTGATCAACGGCGCCCAGTTCACCCGCCTGTTCCAGATGACCGCGCTGGCCCTGATGTTCTCCTCCGACGCCTACCAGCTGATCCTCGGCGGGCTCATCCGCAGCTTCACCGCCATCCCGCTCGGCGGCGGGGTGTTCCTCGCCGATCCGGTCGAGGCGATCATCGACGCGGCCACCGGGATGTTCCTGTCCGCCGTGCAGATCGCCGGCCCGCTGCTTGTCGTGTTCTTCCTGGCCGACGTCGGACTGGGGCTGCTCAACCGGGTCGCCCCGGCCCTGAACGCCTTCGCCCTCGGCTTTCCGCTGAAGATCCTGATGGCCCTGACGCTGGGCTCGGTCGTGATGCTCGCCCTGCCGCGGGTGGTGTCGGCGCTCACCCAGGAGGCCCTGACGCTGCTGGGGGGTGTGGGGTAGATGGCCGACGATTCCTCCCAGGAGCGGACCGAGCAGGCCACCGAGAAGCGGATGAAGGAGGTCCGCGACAAGGGGCAGCTGTCCAAGTCCTCCGACCTCACCGCCTGGCTGGGCATCGGCGCGGCCGCGGTGATGCTGCCCTCGACCATTTCCCGGGGCGCCGACGCGGCGGCGGACCAGCTCTTCAGCGTGCGCACCATCGCGGCGGCACCCGAACCGGGGATCGCCCTGGCCGTGCTCGGCGAGGGGCTGGCCTCGATCGCCGGCACGCTGCTTCCGATGCTCCTCGCCGTCGTCGGAGCGGTCCTCGCCGGAGCGGCCGGGCAGGGCGGGATCCAGTTCAAGAAGTTCCGGGGCAAGTTCGAGCAGTTCAACCTGGTCACCGGGGTGAAGAACACCTTCGGGATGCAGGCCCTGTGGAACGGGGCGAAGGCCCTGCTCAAGACGGCGGTCCTCGGAGCGGTGCTGTACTGGGTGGTCCAGGGGCTCATGCCCACGCTGATGAGCGCCGGCGGCATGTCGGTGGCCGCCCTGCTCTCGGCCACCGGCGGCGGCGTCGCCGCGCTGCTGCGGTTCGCCATCCTGGCCGGGGTGGTGCTGGCCCTCGCCGACGTCTTCGTGGTGGGCCGGCGCAACCGGAAGAAGACCCGGATGACCCGCAAGGAGGTCAAGGACGAGAACAAGAGCACCGACGGCGACCCCCTGATCAAGTCCCAGCGGCGCGCCCGGCAGATGGCCCTGTCCCGGAACCGCATGATCGCCGCCGTCGGCGGCGCCGACGTCGTCCTGGTCAACCCCACCCACGTGGCCGTCGCCCTCAAGTACGAGGCAGGGGTCTCGGCGCCCCGGGTCGTGGCCAAGGGCGCCGGCCCGGTGGCCCTGAAGATCCGTGAAAAGGCCGAACAGGAGAAGGTCCCCCTGGTGCAGGACATCCCCCTGGCCAGGGCCCTGCATGGGGCCTGCGAACTGGGCCAGGAGATCCCGTCCGAGTTCTATGCCGCCGTCGCCGGCGTCCTCGCGTTCGTCCTGCGGCTGAAACGCCGCGGGAGCGCCGCCGGCGTGCACCGGGCCTTCCGGAAGGGGTCCTTCCTTGACTGAGCCCCGCACCGCCATCCTCCCCCGAGTTCCCCACCGAAGGACAGCCCCATGAACCTGAAGCTCGCCCGCCTCGCGGTGCCGATCGGCGTGGTCGGCATCATCATGCTGCTCATCGTGCCGGTCCCGGCCGGACTGCTCGACTTCCTGATCGCCGCGAACATCCTGCTGGCGCTGGTGGTGCTGCTGACCTCGATGTTCGTCAAGAAGCCGCTGGACTTCTCGGTGTTCCCCTCCCTGCTGCTGGTCGCCACGCTGTTCCGCCTCGGACTGAACGTCGCCTCGACCCGCCTGATCCTCGGCGAGGCCCACGCCGGGAAGATCATCGAGGCGTTCGGGCAGGTCACCGTGGGCGGAAACATCATCATCGGCAGCGTGATCTTCCTGATCCTCGTCGTCATCCAGTTCCTCGTCGTCACCAAGGGCGCCGAACGCGTCGCGGAGGTCGGTGCCCGCTTCACCCTCGATGCGATGCCCGGCAAGCAGATGGCGATCGACGCCGACCTCAACGCCGGCCTCGTCACCGACGAGGAGGCGAAGGAGCGCCGGGCCGAGGTCTCCGCGGAGGCCGACTTCTACGGCGCGATGGACGGCGCCTCGAAGTTCGTGAAGGGCGACGCGATCGCCGGCATCGTGATCCTCATCATCAACCTCGTCGGCGGGGTGGCCATCGGCATGGCCATGCACGGCATGCCCGCCGGGGAGGCGCTGCGCACCTACGCGATCCTCACCATCGGCGACGGACTGGTGACCCAGATCCCGGCGCTGCTGATGGCCGTGGCGACCGGCATGATCGTCACCCGCTCCAACGCCGAAGCCGACATGGGCACCACCGCCTCCACCCAGGTCGCCCAGTCGCGCAACGCGCTGATGATCGCCGGGACCGCCGCGGTGGCGCTGGCCCTGATCCCCGGGATGCCGAAACTTCCGTTCCTGCTCATCGCCGCGGCGCTGATCTTCGCCTCGCGGAAAATCAAGGCCACCGAGACCGCCACCGCCGCCGCCGCCCAGCGCGAGGCCACGGCCGCCGCCGAGCCGGCGCCGGAGTCCCCCGAGGACCTCATCCGCAAACTCCGCGTCCAGCCCCTCGAGATCCTGCTCGCGGCGGACCTCGTCGATACCGTCACCGGGGCCTCGGATGACCTCCTCGCCCGCGTGCGCAGCCTGCGGCAGAAGATCGGCATGGACCTCGGCTTCGTCCTGCCCCCGGTCAACGCCCGCGACAGCATCGACCTGCCGCCGGGAACCTACGCCATCCGCATCGGCGGGGTGGAGGCCGGACGCGGGGAGGCGCCGGCGGGCAAGGTGCTCGCCCTGGGCGATGCCCTCGACGCCCTGCCCGGGACCGCCACCATGGAGCCGGTGTTCGGGCTGCCGGGCAAGTGGGTGCCGGCCGCCATGGCGCACAGCGCCCAGATGACCGGGGCCACCGTCATCGACCGCGTCTCGGTGCTCATCACCCACCTCTCCTCGATCGTCACCGAGAACGCGGCGCGCCTGCTGACCCGCGAGGATGTGCGGCTCCTGACCGAAAGCGTCAAGGAGGCGAGCCCGTCGGCCGTTGACGAGCTCATCCCCGGGCTGCTCTCGCTCGCCGAGGTCCAGCGGGTGCTTCAGGGCCTGCTGGAGGAGCATGTGCCCATCAACGACCTGCCGCGCATCTTCGAGGCGCTCACCCTGCGGGCCAAGGTCTCCGCGGACCCCGAGGGGCTCATCGAGGCCGCCCGCCGCGCCCTGGGCCCGGCCCTTGCGGTGCGCCACCTCAGCGGCGGCCAGCTGAGCGTGGTGATGATCGAGCCCGCGCTTGAGCAGTCGATGCTTGAGGGCCTGCGCCCGGCCGAGGGCGGCAGCCAGATCCTCCTGGACGCCAACCGCATCGAGGCGATCCTGGCCTCCCTCCACGCCACGGTGTCCGCGGCCGGGCACCAGGGGCACGAACCCGTCCTGGTGTGCGCACCGCTGATCCGCCCCGCGGTCCGCAGGCTCGTCTCCGCCCGGGTGGGGGGACTGCCGGTATTGTCCTACCAGGAGGCCCAGGCGGCCAACGTGCCCATCGAGACGATAGGAGTGGTCCGTGGCGCTGAACCGGTTTCACCTTAGCGGCCCGTCGATCGAGGGACTGCGGCAGCAGGTCCGGGCCGAATACGGCCCCGAGGCCGTCATCGTGCGCGCCGAGGCGGTCACCGTGGGCGGCCTCGGCGGGTTCCTGGCCCGGCACCACTACGAGGTGACGGTGGAACTGCCCGACGCCGCCGCCCCCTCGACCGACCCGCTTCCGGTGGTCAAGCGCACCGGAATCGCCGCCCTGCTGGCGGAGGCCGACACCGCCGAGGCGGCGCTCAATGCGGCCCCGGTATCGACCGAGTCCGGTGAGTTCACCTCCTTCCTGAAGGACCTCGAATCGGCGGTCGACCCCGCCGCGGGGGGGGGGGGGGTGGGCCCCCCGACGCCACACCCCTGGGGAGAAGG
>NZ_JBTNDJ010000027.1:0-13641 GCF_054511055.1 Arthrobacter melezitosi | reverse complement strand
TCTCCCTCCCTCTCCCCCCCCCCCCCCTCCCGCGAAAAACTGGTTCCCCCCTCCCCCCCCCCGGCAGACAAGATCAGGCAGGCTAACCCGATGGCAAGGATTTACGACGACGTCACCCAACTGGTCGGAGGCACACCGCTGGTGCGCCTCAACCACCTGGCGGAGGGCCTCGGGGCCGACGTGGTGGTCAAGCTCGAGTTCTACAACCCGACGAACAGCGTCAAGGACCGCATCGGCGTAGCGATCGTCGACGCCGCCGAACGCTCGGGCGCGCTGCGCCCGGGCGGCACCATCGTCGAGGGCACGTCCGGCAACACGGGCATCGCCCTCGCGATGGTCGGTGCGGCACGCGGATACAAGGTCATCCTCACCATGCCGGAGACCATGTCCACCGAACGCAGGGTCATGCTCCGCGCCTACGGCGCCGAGATCGTCCTGACCCCGGGGTCCGAGGGAATGCGCGGAGCGGTCGACCGCGCCAAGGAGATCGTCGCCAACACCGAGAACGCCATCTGGGCCCAGCAGTTCGCCAACGCCGCCAACCCGGAGATCCACCGGCTCACCACGGCCGAGGAGGTCTGGGAGGACACCGCCGGCGCCGTCGACATCTTCGTCGCCGGCGTCGGCACCGGCGGCACCGTCACCGGCGTCGGCCAGATCCTCAAGAAGCGCAAGCCCGACGTTCAGATCGTCGCCGTCGAGCCGGCCGACTCCCCCATCCTCAACGGCGGGACGCCGGGCCCGCACAAGATCCAAGGCCTTGGGGCGAACTTCGTGCCCGAGATCCTGGACACCGACATCTACGACGAGGTCATCGACGCCTCGGTCGAGGACTCGGTGCGGGTGGCCCGCGCCCTGGGCACCAAGGAGGGGATCCTCGGCGGCATCTCCTCGGGGGCCATCGTCTGGGCCGCCCTCGAGCTGGCCAAGCGGCCCGAAAACGCCGGTAAGCTCATCGTGGCGGTCGTGTGCGACTACGGCGAACGGTACATCTCAACGGTGCTCTTCGACGACATCCGCGCCTGACCCGCCCTCTACGAGGAGGAAGCCTTGAGCTTTATTGGGAGACTGCGCGAGGACCTTGAGACGGCCCGCACCCACGACCCGGCGGCGCGCGGCGCCGTGGAGAACACCCTTGTGTACTCGGGGCTGCACGCCATCTGGGTGCACCGGCTCACGCACCGCATGTGGACCCGGCCGGGGCTGCGCCTGCCGGCGCGCCTCCTGGCCCAGCTGGCCCGGGCGGCGACGGGCATCGAAATCCACCCGGCGGCGGTCATCGGACGCCGCTTCTTCATCGACCACGGCATGGGCGTCGTGATCGGCGGCACCGCCGAGATCGGCGACGACGTCATGATGTACCAGGGCGTGACCCTGGGTGGCCGTTCGCTGGAAAAGGTGAAGCGCCACCCCACCATCGGCGACGGCGTCACCATCGGCGCCGGGGCGAAGATCCTCGGACCCATCACCATCGGGGCCGGCAGCGCCGTGGGGGCCAACGCCGTCGTCGTCAAGAGCACCCCGCCGGAGTCGATCATCACCGGGATTCCCGCGACGTACCGCCACCGCGACGCCCGCCGGGAGACCCTCCCCGCGGTGGATCCGGCCGAGTACGTCGACCCGGCCATCTATATCTGACCACCACCAATGAGAAAGGCCCCGGTTTCCCGGGGCCTTTCTCATTGGGTCGAACCCGCTGGACTAGTGGGTGTCCTCGGCTTCGATCTCGGAGCGGTCCCCGCTCCACTGGGTGTGGAAGGTGCCTTCGGCGTCGACCCGGCTGTAGGTGTGGGCACCGAACAGGTCGCGCAGCCCCTGGGTCAGGGCGGCGGGGAGGCGCTTGCGGCGCAGGCCGTCGTAGTAGGCAAGTGATGAGGAGAAGACGGGCACGGGAATGCCCAGCTGGGCCGCCGTCGCGACGACGCGGCGCCAGGCGGGCAGTGCCTCGGCGATTGCGTCGGTGAAGGCCGGCGCAAGCAGCAGGTTGGCCGGACGGTCCGCGCCCCTGTAGGCCTTCATGACGTCATCGAGCAGTTCGGCGCGGATGATGCAGCCGGCACGCCAGAGGGAGGCGATCTCATCGAGCTTCAGCTCCCAGCCGTATTCCTTCGCGGCGGCATCGAGCATGTCAATGCCCTGGGCATAGCTGACGATCTTGGAGGCGTAGAGGGCGAGGCGCACGTCCTCGACGAACGACTCGGGCAGCTCCACGCTTCCCTCGTGGCCCTTCAGCGTCTCCTGCGCCAGCTCGCGCTGCTCGCGCCGGGAGGACAGGCCGCGGGCGAACACGGACTCGGCGATGCCCGTCGTCGGGCTTCCGAGTTCCAGCGCTGAGACGACGGTCCAGCGGCCGGTGCCCTTCTGGCCTGCGGAGTCGACGAGGACGTCAACGAAGGGTTTTCCGGTTCGGGGATCGGTGTGGCGCAGGACCTCGGCGGTGATCTCAATGAGGAACGAGGAGAGGGTGCCCTTGTTCCACTCGGTGAAGATGTCGGCCTGCTCGGCCGGTTCGATCCCGGCAGCGGAGCGGAGGACGTCGTAGGCCTCGCCGATGACCTGCATGTCGGCGTACTCGATGCCGTTATGCACCATCTTGACGAAGTGCCCGGCGCCGTCGGTGCCGATCCACGCACAGCACGGTTCCCCCTTGTACTTCGCCGAGATCTTCTCGAGCATGGGGCCGAGGGACTCGTAGGACTTGCGGGAGCCGCCGGGCATGATCGAGGGCCCCAGCAGGGCGCCCTCCTCGCCGCCGGAGACGCCGACGCCGACGAAGAACAGGCCCTTCTCGGCGAGCGCCGCTTCGCGCCGGCGGGTGTCCTCGTAGTGGGAGTTGCCGGCGTCGATGATGATGTCCTCGGGCTCGAGCAGCGGCACCAGCTGGTCGATGACCGAGTCGACCGGCTTTCCGGCCTTCACCATGATCAGGACCCGGCGCGGCTTCTCCAGGGAGTCAACGAGCTGGTGGAGGGTTTCGGTGCGGATGAAGTCACCCTCGCCGCCGTAATTCTCGAGCAGTGCGTCGGTCTTCTCGACGGATCGGTTGTGCAGGGCCACGGTGTAGCCGTTCCGGGCCAGGTTGCGGGCGAGGTTGGCTCCCATGACGGCAAGCCCGGTCACTCCAATTTGTGCACTCATTTATCTCTCCGATGCTTCGGGGCGCGTCCATTGCGCCTGCACTGAGTGGGGCTTCTTCGCCTCCATCACTTAGCTCAGCCTATTACCGGCCCTACTCCGGAGGCCACACGAGGGTCTATGGCCTTGGTAACATTCGGCCGCACGTGCGGAATTGCCCGCAAGCCTTCGTCGGGTCCACTGGGGGCGATGCCGGAGGGGCCTGCACGGCCGCGGCATGCGGCGGCCAGTCATGAAAGAATGGAAGCGATGACTGACGTGACCCTTTCCCCAGCTTCCGGTTCCACCCGCCCGCAGGTCCGCCCGGAGGTGGAGGGTGCCGCCCCGGTGGTCGGCAGCGACGGGCGTCCGCTCCTGCAGTTCAAGTCTCCGCGCGTGAAGCAGCCGCCGGTGCACCTTGCGGACCTCACCCTCGCCGAACGCCAGGAGCGGCTCAAGGAACTGGGCCACCCGGCGTACCGGGCCAAGCAGCTCTCGACCCACTACTTCACCCACTACACCACCGACCCGGAGCTGATGAGCGACCTGCCCAAGGCCGGCAGGGCCGAGCTGGCGGAGGCGATGTTCCCGCCGCTGCTCACGAAGGTCAAGCAGCTCAAGACCGACAACGGCGACACCATCAAGTTCCTGTGGCGCCTCTTCGACGGCGCACTCGTCGAGTCGGTCCTGATGCGCTACCCCGGGCGGGTCACCCTGTGCGTTTCCTCGCAGGCCGGGTGCGGCATGAACTGCCCCTTCTGCGCCACCGGCCAGGCCGGGCTGACGCGCAACATGTCGACGGCCGAGATCGTCGACCAGGTCGTCGCGGCGAACCGCGTCCTCGCCGCGGGCGAGCTCGGCGGGACCCGCACCGACGGCGGGCACGACGCCGAGCGTGTCACAAATATCGTTTTCATGGGCATGGGCGAGCCCCTGGCGAATTACAAGCGCGTCATGGCCGCGGTCCGCCGCTTCGTCGATGACTCCCCCGAGGGCCTCGGCATGTCGGCCCGGCACATCACCGTCTCAACGGTCGGCCTGGTGCCGGCGATCAACAAGCTCGCGGCCGAGGACGTCCCCGTCACCTTCGCACTGTCCCTGCACGCGCCCGACGACGAACTGCGGAACGAACTGATCCCGGTGAACACCAAGTGGAAGGTGGACGAGGCCCTCGACGCCGCGTACAACTATTTCGCCACGACGGGCCGCCGGGTGAGCATCGAGTACGCGCTGATCAAGGACATGAACGACCACGCGTGGCGGGCGGACCTGCTGGCGAAGAAGCTCAACAAGCGCGGCCGGGGCTGGGTGCACGTCAACCCGATCCCGCTGAACCCCACCCCGGGCTCGATCTGGACGGCCTCGGAGCCCGCCGTCACAGCGGAGTTCATCAACCGGCTGCGGGACGCCGGAATCCCGACGACCCTGCGCGATACGCGCGGCCAGGAGATCGACGGGGCCTGCGGGCAGCTCGCCGCGGGCGAGTAGCGCACGCGAAAGCGCCCAGCACGCCTGAAAACGACAAACGCACCGGATATTTCCGGTGCGTTTGTCGTTAACGCATGCGGCCGTCGCATTCAGGCAGTGCCGGGACCCCATCAAAATCGATGACGTCCCGGCACCTGGAGGCTGGCACCAGCCGCGGCCTGCCTCTACCTGAAGGTGAGCACCAGCTTGGGTGCGGCGGTGCTGCCGGCCTCCCTGGAGTTGAGGTCCAGGCCGTCGCTGCTGGTGGAATCCATGCCCAGGGACAGCTGCTGGCCGAGCTCACCGGCCAGGGCGCTGAGGGTCAGCGGAACCCGGTAGTCGGTGTTGACCGCGGTCGGGCCCAGGGTGCCGATGCTGGTCCCGAGCGCCGGCCGATTGCTGTAGGTGATCCCGGTCTCGGTCCAGCTGTCACTGGCCACCAGCTTCACGTTCTGGGTGCCGGTGGACCCGCTGCCGGCACTGCGCAGCTGCAGGGTCGCACTCTCCAGGGTCCTGCCCGCGAAGGCCGACAGGTCGAACTTCAGGTAGGAGACCTCCACCGGGCTGGCGTCCACGCCCAACAGGGCCGAGGTGCCGTAGTTCGTGCCCGTCGTCCCGCTCTCCACGTAGCTGTCGGCGGTGGCCGTAAGCGTCACGGTCCCCGGGGTGCCCCCGCCCGCGGCGGCGGTGGTGAAGGTCCACGTCCTGTCCGATGCCAGCGCGTTGCCGGCGGCGTCCTTGACCCCGCTGGTGCCGCCCTTGATCGTCGCCGTGTACGTGGTGCCCGCCGCCAGGTCCGCGCCCGGGTTCAACGTCGCCACCCGATCGGTGCTGTTGTAGGTCACCGCGGCCGGCACGGTCGTCGTCCCCGTCGTCAGCGTGAACGTGGACGGCGTGATCGTCGAGGCGGTCATCGCCTCCGAGAACGTCCCCGTCGCGTTCGCGCTCACCGCCACACCGGTCGCAACGCTCGGCGACACAGCCGTCACCGTCGGCGGCGTCGTATCACCAGTACCCGCGGACGCGGTGGTGAAGGTCCACGTCCTGTCCGACGCCAGCGCGTTACCGGCGGCGTCCTTGACCCCGCTGGTGCCGCCCTTGATCGTCGCCGTGTACGTGGTGCCCGCCGCCAGGTCGGCACTCGGGTTCAACGTCGCCACATTGCCGCTGTAGGTCACGGCGGCCGGCACGGTGGTCGTCCCCGTCGTCAGCGTGAACGTGGACGGCGTGATCGTCGAGGCGGTCATCGCCTCCGAGAACGTCCCCGTCACGTTGGTTCCCACCGCCACGCCAGTCGCACCAGCGGTCGGCGAGACAGTCGTCACAGTCGGAGGCGTCGTATCACCACCGCCGGTACCGCCGCCGGCTTCGTAGTGGTGCCAGTACCGGCTCGTGGCGTTCACATCGGCGAGCAGCAGCAGACCGCTGTTGGGCGTGCGTGATGAATTGAGGTTCTGCTTTGTCGACGTCACGTTGTGCACATACTGGTCGGCGTCGACGATCAGTGGCGTCTTCGAGGTGCTGAAGCTGATGCTGCTGAGCGGCGTGGACTTCTCGTAGATCGCACCCCCGGAGCTGGTGCAGGCACCAGCGTTGGTCGTGCCACTGGGCTTGGGATAGGTGGCGAATGTGCGCAGCCTCTGCGTGCTCTCGTCGATCAGGACGATCACCCGGTTCGGGCACTCCGCCACGGTGGCGATGGTGTGCGCCGACCACGTCGACGTCGAGTTATTCAAGGCCAACAACTGGATCAGCGGCTGGGACGACGACGTATACGACGTCTTGATCGCGGCGAAGACCCGGCCACCGGAGGAATCAAGCCACTTCAGGTTCATATGGTCATCACCGCTGCGCAGCCCCTTCACCGCCGCCACGGGCGTCGACCAGGAGCTGTTCGACTCTCCATCGTTGTGGAAGCTGAAGTACATCCCGTCGGTGGAGTCCCCGACCTGCCGGCTCCACATGAGACCCATCTTGCCGGGTCCATAGGCCACCAAAGCCGCGGTGTCGTCCACCGACACGTTGCTCAGCGACGCAGGATGCGCGAAAGGCGTCCCCCAGGTCTTGCCGTCGGTGCCGGTGACGTTCAGGTAGATCCGGTTGCCCTGCTGCCACGTGGCCCAGACCCGGCCGGTGGTGTCCTTATCGATGGTCAGGACCTCGACCTTGGAGTTGTTGATCTGGGTGGTACTCAGCAGCGTGTACGTCTTGCTGGTCGCGTTGTAGCTGTAACGCTTCATGGTCGTCGGGAAGTTCGGCTCGGCCGGCAGGCCGTCGTTGACGAACCGATAGCTCGCCACATACAGGGTCGTCCCGTCCCACAGCACGTCATGATGGGTGCTCGCCCGCGTATCCGTCGCCACGCCCGTATCGACCCACCCGTTCGTCGAGGGGTTGAACCGGAAGATATGGAAATCCGAGCTGGCGGTGTCCCACAGGTTCCCCCACCAGTTCCCGTCATGGAACCACAAATTGCTCGTGGCGCGCTTGGTGCCCGTCGGCGTTCCCGTCCCCGAATGCGACGGACCCTCGACCCCAACATCACCCGTGGCACCCGATGCCGCAACGGGCACCACCAGGGCGCCCAGCGCAACCAGCAGCGCCGTCAGCAATGCCTTGACGCGCAGGTTCAGCAGCCCGTGCGGACGCGGACCACCCCTGCGCCCTGAGCCGGGTTGGAAAGTCCTGCGGCCGTCAGCACGACCGCGGCGTGTGAAAAAAACAGAGTCGAGCACCAATGCCCCCTGGATTCGATGGTGGATCCCCAGTGGGTACAGTCTGGGCGGGGCAATCCGTACCGCGCAACCCTAATCGGCACGACGCTCTACCCTAATTCCGAGGACCCTCTACCCAGAAGTCCATGGACCCCCTACCCAGAATCCCCAGGACCCTCTACGGGGGGGGCCTAGTGGATCGAGGCCAGGATCTGATCGGCGATCTTCCGGTGTCCTGCGCTGTTCGGGTGGAAGGTGTCCGCGCCTCCGACCCACGTTGGTGCTCCCTGAGGTCCCCGGAGGGAGGCATCCGCGAACAGTCCGGTGAGGGGAATGAACGTACCGTTTTGGCCGGTGCACGCCTCCCGGGCGGCAGTATCACGGGCGCTGGTTCCAGGGGAGGATCCGGGCTGCCACGCCCCGAGGCAGATCAGTTGCGCATCCGGGGAGGCCTCAACGACGCGGCCCAGATAGGCGGTGTACTGCTTTCCGAAGAGTGCGGGGTCGGTGCCGAAGTCGTTGGTGCCGAGTGCCACCACGGCCAGGTCCACCCCCGCAGGAATCTTGAATTCGTCGGCCACTCCTTGAAGTGTGGCTCCCACCCTCGCAGTCACCGTCGTCTCCCCCACTCGATCACCCAGATCAGTGATCACGACGCTGCGGAAGGACTCCGCCTCAGTCGTCGCGTGCCATCCCACGGTCAGAGAATCGCCGCTGAACCAGATGGACAGGGGGTCGGTGGTTCGGGGCGGAGGCGGCGCTGTGGACGGCGCCGGACTTGGGACGGGAGGGGACGCCTCGGCACGGTTCTCCGCACTCACCCGCTGCCCCTGGAGGATGGTGAAACCGATCAGGATGACTGCTGCCACTGCCATCACGGCTACCGCAACGGCGAGTATGCGTTTCCTTTTTCCCACCACGCGCTCCCCTGAGTTTGAGACCTGCACCGATTATGCCCCACCTGTTGCTCCGTCAGGGTCGAAGCTTCCGCGTGCCTGCGCCGGGAGCTCGGGAAACGAAAAACCCCGCTGCTTCGAGGCGAGGGCCTTCGAGCAGCGGGGTTTTCGGCGGTGGGTCCTACCGGGATCGAACCGATGACATCCACGGTGTAAACGTGGCGCTCTACCAGCTGAGCTAAAGACCCGAATCCGTGAGGGCGGCGGCGCCGGGAAGACCCGGAGGAGCGCTCATCACGAGGACTTACTCTACCCGATGACCGATCACGCGCGCCAATCGCAGGCCCCCGCACACCGGCGGTGCGCCCTCAGTTCTCCAGCGGGGGCAGCCTGTCCGCGAGGTAGGTCAGCGCCTCGGAGACGCCGGCGTCGATGAGCAGCGTCGCCAGGTCGTCCCCGCGGGTCGCGCCCCGGTTGATGATGACCACCGGCTTCCCCGCCTTGTGTGCATGGCGGACGAAGCGCAGTCCGCTCATCACGGTCAGGGAGGATCCCGCCACCACGAGGGCTCCGGCCTCGTCGACGAGCCGGTAGGCCTCGGCGACCCGGTCCTTGGGGACGTTCTCGCCGAAGTAGACGAAGTCCGGCTTGAGCATCCCACCGCACTCCGGGCACGGCGCGACGACGAAATCGGCGGTGTCGTCGACGTCGGCATCGGCGTCGGGGGCGACGTCCCCGGCGTCGGCCTCGCGGTCGAGGTAGCCGGGGTTGAGCTCCTCCAGCAGGATGGCGATGTCCGCCCGCCGGAAGGGGGTCCTGCAGTTCAGGCACACCACGCGGTCGTAGGTGCCATGGAGGTCGATCACGTTCACGCTGCCGGCCGTCGAGTGCAGCCGGTCGACGTTCTGGGTGATGAGCCCGGTCAGGAGGCCGCGCTGCTCGAGCCGGGCGACGGCCGCGTGGCCCGCGTTGGGGTCCGCGTGGCGCAGGTGGCGCCAGCCCACATGGTTGCGGGCCCAGTACCGCCGGCGGAGGTCCTCGTCCCCGACGAACTGCTGGTAGGTCATCGGGTTGCGCGGCGGCGAGGACGGCCCCCGGTAGTCGGGGATGCCTGAGTCCGTACTGAGGCCGGCCCCGGTCAGGACCGCAAGCCGGCGCCCGGAGAGCAGCCGGATGGCTTCCCCGAGCCGGGCCACCGACTCGTCATCCAGGGGGGCCGGGGCTGCCCCTCCGTCGGTGGCGAAGCCCGTAAGGCCGAGGCGGGGGTTCGCTGCGGGATTCCCCGGGGCGGCGGTGCCTGCGGGGCCCGCGTCCCCGTGGTGGGCGCTCATGCCGCGCCGGCCAGCGCGGCAAGCGCTGCGGCGTAGTCGCCTGCACTGCGGGGCTCACCCGGCCCGGAACTGACGACGGAGGAGACGACGCCGCGGGCGTCCAGGAAGAAGGTGGACCGGCGCGCGTGGCCCGCCCGCTCGTCGAAGACCCCGAAGGCCCGGGCGGCGGCGCCGTGGGGCCAGAAGTCGGAGAGGAGATCGAAGGAAAGCCCCTCGGCCTCGGCGTAGGCCCGGAGGGTGTACTTGGAATCGGTTGACAGGCCGAGGATCCGCACGCCGTGGGCCGCGAACCGGTCCCGGCCGGCCTGCAGATCGGCGAGTTCCTGCGTGCAGACGCTGGAGAAGGCCGAAGGGAAGAAGACGAGCGCCGCCGGCGACCCCCGAAGGGAGCTCACGCGGACCGTCTCGCCGTGCTGGTTGACCAGCCGGGCCTCCGGAGCGGGCTCACCCGGAACAGGGAGCCTCGTCACGCTACTGCTTCCGCCGGCTTACCAGGCGGGTTGCGGCCCACTCCTTCGAGACACCCGCGGAGGACGTCGCGTGGAGCCCCGCGGTCGGGGCGGCTTCCTGGATTTCGGACGGGGCGACATAGCCCTCGCGTCCGGGCTTGGGGGTGAGGACCCAGATGACGCCGCCGGCGCCGAGGGAAACAAGTGCATCGACGAGGGCGTCGACGAGGTCGCCGTCGTTGTTCCGCCACCACAGGATGACGCCGTCCACGACGTCCTGGTCATCCTCCATCAGAAGTTCCGACCCGATGTCGGCCTCGAGCTCGTCGCGGAAGTCGAAGTCGACGTCCTCGTCGTAGCCGAGCTCCTGAACAAGGTCACCGGTCTTGAAACCCAACTTGCCCGCCACACTTACTGCAGTGGCGGCTTCGGCCTCGCTCACTTAGTTCCTCCTGAAGAACGCCGGGACCGTCCAGATGACAGATCCACACAAAGGTAGTCTTGTATTACTACCAGCCAACACCTTTATACGCCACGCTTCAAGCTGGCATGACCTTTCCTTGTGCCGTCCGCCACTCCCGCGGAGACGGCTCCGCCCGCCGGTACGGGGCGGCCCACCCCCGCGGACCGGCCTGCGGCCTGCGGTTTCGCCCAGCGCGAAGGAGCGGCTACGCATCCGGCCCGCACCGGCGATAGAGTGAACCGGTGGACGGCCTCGGTTAATAAGCCCCCGGCCGGACCTGCACAAGCTTTCGGGCAATCGATCCGAAGCACAAAGTCATAAGCGTCGCGGACATAATCGGCGACAAGTGGAGAGGTTTTCGCGTGGCTGCAGAACAAGATACGGCAGATATTCTCAGCGGTCTGACCGTGGGCAAGCCGGATGCGGATCCTGAGGAGACGGCGGAGTGGATCGAGTCCCTCGACCAGCTGATCCGTTCCCAGGGAACGGAACGCGCACAGTACATCATGCGTTCGCTGCTTCAGCGGGCGGGAGCCCAGAGCGTCGGCGTCCCCATGGTGACCACCACGGACTACGTCAACACGATTCCGGCGGACCAAGAGCCCGACTTCCCCGGTGATGAGGAGGTCGAGCGCAAATACCGCGCGTGGCTGCGGTGGAACGCCGCCGTCATGGTGCACCGCTCCCAGCGCCCGGAGATTGGAGTCGGCGGGCACATCTCCACCTATGCCGGCGCCGCGACCCTCTACGAAGTAGGGTTCAACCACTTCTTCCGCGGCAAGGACCACCCCGGTGGCGGCGACCAGGTCTTCTTCCAGGGCCACGCCTCCCCCGGCATGTACGCCCGGGCGTTCCTCGAGGGCAGGCTCACCGAGGAGGACCTCGACGGGTTCCGGCAGGAGAAGTCCAAGGAGGGGCACGCACTGTCCTCCTACCCGCACCCGCGCCTCATGCCGGAGTTCTGGGAGTTCCCCACCGTCTCGATGGGCATCGGGCCGATGAACGCCATCTACCAGGCACAGTCCAACCGGTACCTGCACAACCGCGGGATCAAGGACACCTCGGACCAGCAGGTCTGGGCCTTCCTCGGTGACGGTGAGATGGACGAGCCGGAATCGCGCGGCCTCCTGCAGCTCGCCGCGAACGAGAACCTCGACAACCTGAACTTCGTCATCAACTGCAACCTGCAGCGCCTCGACGGCCCGGTACGCGGCAACGGCAAGATCATGCAGGAGCTCGAGGCGTTCTTCCGCGGCGCCGGCTGGAATGTCATCAAGGTCGTGTGGGGCCGCGAGTGGGACTCGCTGCTGCAGAAGGACACCGACGGGGCGCTCGTGGAGATCATGAACAGCACCCCCGACGGCGACTACCAGACCTACAAGGCCGAGTCCGGCGGGTTCGTCCGGGAGCACTTCTTCGGCAAGTCGCCCGCGACGAAGGAAATGGTCGCGGACCTGAGCGACGACGAGATCTGGAAGCTCAAGCGCGGCGGCCACGACTACCGCAAGGTGTACGCCGCCTACAAGGCCGCCACCGAGTTCAAGGGCAAGCCCACTGTCATCCTCGCGAAGACCGTCAAGGGCTACGGCCTGGGGCCGCACTTCGAGGGCCGCAACGCGACCCACCAGATGAAGAAGCTCACCCTCGAGGACCTCAAGGCGTTCCGCGACCACCTGCGCATCCCGATCACGGATGAGCAGATCGACAACGACCTCTACAACCCGCCGTACTACCACCCGGGCCCCGACGCGCCGGAGATCAAGTACATGCTCGAGCGCCGCAGGGAACTCGGCGGCTTCGTGCCCGAGCGGCGCAGCAAGCACACCGACGTCGTCCTGCCGGGCGAAAAGGCGTACGAGGTTGCCAAGCGCGGCACCGGCAAGCAGCAGGCCGCCACCACCATGGCGTTCGTGCGGGTGCTCAAGGACCTCATGCGCGACAAGGAGTTCGGCAACCGGATCGTGCCCATCATCCCCGATGAGGCACGGACCTTCGGCATGGACTCGTTCTTCCCCACGGCGAAGATCTACAACCCCAAGGGGCAGAACTACCTGTCGGTCGACCGCGAGCTCTTCCTGGCCTACAAGGAGTCGAGCCAGGGCCAGATCCTCCACGCGGGCATCAACGAAGCCGGATCGGTCGCGGCCTTCACCGCCGCCGGCACCGCCTACGCCACGCACGGCGAGCCGCTGATCCCCGTCTACGTGTTCTACTCGATGTTCGGCTTCCAGCGCACCGGTGACTCCATCTGGGCCGCAGCCGACCAGATGGCCCGCGGGTTCATCGTCGGGGCCACCGCCGGGCGCACCACGCTGACGGGCGAGGGCCTGCAGCACGCCGATGGGCACTCGCCGCTGCTCGCCTCCACCAACCCGGCCGTCGTCACCTACGACCCGGCCTACGGGTACGAGATCGGCCACATCATGCGCGCCGGCCTGGAGCGCATGTACGGCGAGGGCGCCGCATCGGATCCCTCGCGCAACGTCATGTACTACCTGACGGTGTACAACGAGCCAATCCTGCACCCGGCCGAACCCGAGGAGCTCGATGTCGAAGGACTGCTCAAGGGCATCTACCTGCTGGCCCCGGCCAAGGTCGATGGTCCCCGCACGCAGATCCTGGCCTCCGGTGTCTCGGTGCCGTGGGCGCTCGAGGCGCAGCGGATCCTCGCCGACGACTGGGGGGTCTCAGCGGACGTGTGGTCGGTCACCTCGTGGAACGAACTGCGCAGGGACGGCCTCGCGGCCGAGGAGGAAGCGTTCCTCAACCCGGGTGCCGAACCGCGCAAGCCGTTCGTCACCCAGCAGCTCGAGGGCGCAACCGGTCCGATCGTCGCGGTCAGCGACTACATGAAGGCAGTGCCCGACCAGATCCGGCAGTTCCTGCCGAACGAGTTCGCCACGCTCGGCGCCGACGGCTTCGGCTTCTCGGACACCCGGGCCGCCGCACGCCGCTTCTTCAAGATCGACAGCCACTCCGTGGTCGTGCGGGCCCTGGAGATGCTGGCCCGCCGCGGTGAGGTCGACGCTGAGGCGCCGCGCGAAGCCCTGGAGAAGTACTCGCTGCTCGACGTGAATGCCGGCACCACCGGCAACGCCGGCGGCGAAAGCTGATCCTGCGGCGTACCGCCTGAACAGCACGACGGCGGGGGGGGGGGGGGAGGGCGGCAACCACCCGGCTCGCTTCTCCCCACTCCGTCTGCGGCTC
>NZ_JBTNDJ010000026.1:0-14334 GCF_054511055.1 Arthrobacter melezitosi | reverse complement strand
CCACCAGGCGTAGCTGATGCCGACCACTCCGGCGGCCAGCACCCGGCCGGACCAGTCGTTGGCGCCGCGGGTGCGGAAGATCTGGCGGTGGGAGGCCTCGTGGGCCAGGAAGGCCGTCTGGGTCAGGACCACGCCCAGGACCGCGGCGATCAGGAGTTGGAACCAGGTGTCCCCCAGCAGCGCGAAGCCGGTCCAGGCCGCGCCCATGGCCAAACCGAGCAGGATGAACACCGAGATGTAGAAGCGCCGGCGCCGCGTCAGCAGCCCTTCCTTGCGGACCTGTTTGAGGAGAACCGAATAGGACGCGATGACGTCATTGGGTTTGGCAATCCGGACGGCACGCTTCACCGGTGCCGCGGTGGTGTCACTCATGGGCTGATCCTCAAGAAAGTTGTGGTCATCGATCTGCCCGGGTGCGGAACCGGCGCCCGGCAAAAGGGTGTCCCCCTGCGCAGGCCGGGCCTGCGCAGGGGGAACACGTCACTCTGGAGCTTAGGAGTTCGTGTAGTGCTCGCGGCTGCCGGACTTGGCCAGGCCGCGGGAGACCATGTAGCCGATGGTCAGGAAGGCGATGAGCTTCATGGCGTCGAGGGCGTTGAACACGTCCTGGCCTTCTCCGCCGTCGCCGACCACCAGCGCAGTGAGGGCGGTGGCCAGCACGATGGCGATGTAGGCGAAGAACTCGGTGGTCTTCGTCGAGGCCTTCGTCTCGGTGGAGCGGCGGTCAGCAACCGCCAGGTTGCCGTTGTGGGTGTCGGCGGGGTGGCTGTAACCGCTGTTGTTGCTGTTCGACATGGTGAATCTCCTTCAGGGAGTGAATGGGTGAGACCGGCAGCGGATCCTTTGGCCCAGAGCGGGCGGGATCTCGTAACGGGATAGGGAGCTCGGAGGCCGCGGTTTGCTCCACAGCGTTGCTCTACAATGTAGACTCTACGGTGTAGATGAAGAGATAGCAAGTCGGCTTAGTAGATGGTGGATGATTGTGGTTTCAATGAACCGGCGCGATGGCCCGACCGTGAACGACGAGCCCGGAGGTACTTCCGTTCCGGGAACGGGCGGCGGGGGAAAGCGGCGGAATCCCCTGAGTCGGACGACCGTACTGCAGGCCGCACTCGAACTCGTCGACACTGACGGATTGGAGGCCCTGTCGATGCGCCGGCTGGGTCAGCGGCTCGACAGAGACCCAATGGCGCTCTACCGGTACGCGGCCAACCGGGACGCGCTTCTGGACGGTCTGACCGAACTGCTGCTGGATCAGTGGGTGATTGCTGCGGCCGGGGACGCCGATACGGCCTGGCAGGATCAGCTGCGCCGGGCCGCCCACCGATTCCGTGCGCTGGTACTGCAGCACCCCCACGTCGTGCCGCTCCTTGTCACGCGGCCATTGTCCACCCCTCTGGGCTTACGGCCGCTAGGGGCGCTGCGTCCCCTGGAGCAGCTCCTCGCCGTCTTTACCCGGGCCGGCTTTGGACCCTCCGGGGCCCTCCATGCCTACCGCGCCTACTACGGCTTCCTCATCGGACACGTGATCAATGAACTCGAAGAGTTCGTCGTCAATGCCGATGAGGACGACGCCGGACTACGGCTGGGCCTTGACCGTCTGCCCGAATCCAACTTTCCCAATCTGCGCCGCCTCGCCTCCCAACTGTTGGACTACGACGGGGAAGCAGAACTCAACCAGGGCATTACCATCGTCCTTCAAGGCCTCCAGGCGCAGCTAGAGAGCCCGGAACACGTCCCTCAATAGACTCTTCGGAATTCGAAGTGGCCGCCACCGGCCGGCGGTGGGTCTGCGGAACGCCGTAACGCCGAATCCATCGAAAAGCAACTGGCTCGCTACGGCATCAAGCCAAGTCGGAGCCCGGTGACGACCGCAGGCCCGCCTCCGAAGAAGCGGGAGCCGGCGCAGTCCTCTACAGACTTGATCTCGGCATGCTCCTGCGCAATTGCTGGGTTGCTCTCTTGGTTTACTCAGGCCTTATGCTCGCTGCGGTCCTGGCGTTCTTCGGCCTCGCCGGATTTCTTATCCCGGTCGTCGAGCTCCAGTCGCAACTCTTCATTTCGCCCTTCGGTTTGCTCTCTGAGTGTGGACAGCCGGCCCAATTCTGCGGTCCGGGTGCCGGTTCTGGTGGCGGTTTTTGAGTTTTCCTGGGAGCTGGGTGCCCCCTTTCTGTCGCGAAGCCCGGGTTGGGCACTCTTACTCCTTCATGGAGGAGCGGCGGCGTAGCTGCATGACTTTGGTGAGGGTCCTTTGGCCTGCTCCTCCTCATAGCCGAGCGGTTCGGGCGCGGCAACCACCGAAGTCATGGCACTGCCCGGTTGCTGAATGCCGACGGCCTACGGGGCTTCAGTTCCGCCAGGGCGTTATCGACATAGCCAGCAAGGGGGAAGCTCCCTTCGCGCTGATCGTAAATGATCTCGGGAACCCGCCGACCACACCCGAATACTGGATTGAGATGGCTGACTCGCGTCAGTTGCTCGCAGCCGCTGGTTGAGGAGCCTCGCGGCGCATCCAGGTCAAGGGACTCAGGAATCCCCGGTGCGCAGGGCCAGTTCCTCGGTGATGGCCTGATAGCGCTCCAGCGCCTCGGAAGGCGGGAAGTCCTCATCGAGGATTTCGTACAGTCGGTTCGCCAGCGTGCGCAGCCGGCGCACCGACACGGCCGAGAGATCCTCGATGAGCCGGGCGTCCTGCAACCAAGCTGCCTCCGGCTCCCGGACGGCGCGGCCCGTGCGCGGATCCGCTGCGGAGTCCGCGTTCCACAGGTCGGGCAGGACCAGGTCCGCGGAGGTGTCGGTCATCCGGGTCGTCACTGCTGGCGCGCTTGTCATGGTCATTCTCCGTTTCGCTTTCAGCGGTCCCACCGGACCCCGGCACTTCTTCGACACTATCCGGGCGGCCCCGAAAAGCAAACTAAGCACGCTGATTTTTTGGTGATCGAAGATTCTGATTCCTGCCGTACCGGCGCGCCACGGCCGCACCCACGCTGCTTCACCCCGCTCCTGGCCGTGCCGGCGGAGCGTGGGTGCGGCCGCGCACCGGGCGGTGGGCAGGTGACGGCTGCGCGGATCAGGCGCCGGGGTTGAGCCACATGGCGATCTGCACCTGCGCGGCGAGGCGTTTGAGGTCGCGTTCGTCGTCCGCCGCGAAGGTCCGTGGCCGGTCATCGATCAGGCACAGGGACCCGATACGCCAGCCGTCAGCGGTGGAGACCGGGTGTCCGGCATAGAACCGGGCCTTGGGGCCCCCGGCGACCAGGGGGTGGTCCCGGAAGACCGGATCCGTGCCGGCGTCGGGAATGATCAGGGTCCGGTCCTGTTCAATGGTGATCGCGCACAGGGACAGCTCCCGAGGCAGGTCCTCGCCGATCGGCCCGGTCACGGATTTAATGATCTGGCGGTCCTCGGTAATGAGGGAGATGGAGGCGGAACTGACCCCGAAACGCGTCCGGGCGTAGGCGGTGATCCGGTCGAAGCGCTCCTCGCGGCCGGTCTCCAGCAATCCGGACGCGTACAGGGCCTGGCAGCGGCGCAGCTCGGCCTCGGCCTGCTGGTCCTCATCACTGTCCGCCCAACCGGCGGGAGCGTCGATCCCGGCAACATGGACGCCGGTGACCGGCGGACGGTCGAAGCGGTATCGGTCCGGGGTGGTGACGAGCGGGCGGAGGTAATCGGCGAAGCCCGATCCGGCGGCGACCTCACCGGTGCTGTAATGCGCCCCGTCCACCGGCAGATCCCGGGACTCGATCAGTTCGTTGATGGCGTCGGCCACCAGGTCGCGCTGCACTACCGGGATCATCAGGAGTCCGGCGAGGTAACCATTGACCTCGACCTCATCCAGGGCGCCGCCGACGCCACGGTAGTACTGCCAGACCTCGGCAGCGTCCAGCCCGGCCCCGCACACCGCCTGGGCAGCGGTCCACTGCTGCACAACTCCGCCGAGCACGCCCATCCTTTCGTTTTCACCCGGCCCGCCACCGGGATGTCCCACTCCGCCCACCCTAAACCAGCGGTGCGGCACGGGCGGTCCTTCAAGGTTCACCGGACCGGTCAAACACCGCAAGCAGGATCATCTACCCCGTTTGCTCCAGGCGTCAGGGACAATACGGCCGGGCCCCTCATGGCCTGCGCGGGCCGGGCGTTGTCACCTTAGATTGGCGGGCGGGTCCGCTTACAGGATCCGCAGGGCAGGCTGCAGTGTTGCTTGCACCATGCGGGTATCAGAGTCAGCCCACGTGCACCCATGGCCGGCGGGACACCTCGGGTTCGGCTTCGCGAAGTACCTCCCGGGTGACGGGGGCGATCTCCCCTTCCCCGAAGATCAGGAATTTGAAAAGGTTCACCAGGGGGTCGCCTTCGGTCCAGCGGAAGTACACGTGCGGCATGAGCCCGGTGATGTCGCGGATGTGGAGCATTACCGCCGCGATGGTGTTGGGCACATTCGAGCTGTGGACCTGAAGGATGCGGAATCCGTGGCGGGTCACCCCGCGTACCTGCAGATGTGTTTCGAACTCCGATGAGTCATCCACAATCACCTCAATGAATAGCGGCTCGTCCTCCCGGCTGAGGTGGCTCACGGTGCAGGCGTGCTGGAACTTGCGGCGGTAGGCCGCGGCGCTGAGCCGTTCGGGTTCGTGGGCGATCAGGGAGATCTGCCCGGAGTCCTGTGCCGCGACGAAGCTCAACGCCTCGTCGTCGAGCGTGATGGTGGTGGCCCGCAGTTCAAGCGCCCGGCGCGCCCTGGAGGCGAAGGAGACGACGAGAATGCCGAGGATGAACAGGGCGGCGATGCCGGCGCCGTCGGGACGGTCCCAGACATTGGTCACGGTGGTCCAGATGAGGATCGCGGAAATTAGCCCGAAGCCCAGCGCGGTTGTGTGCTGGGCGCGGCGGGAGGCGGATAGCGTCACTGCCACCGACGCGGAAGTGATCAGCACCAGCACGCCGGTGGCGTAAGCGCCGCTTTGGGCTTCCACATCGGCCCTGAAGGCGACAGTGACTGCGGCGGCGACCACGGTGAAGACCAAAACCATGGGCCGGACGGCCCGCGACCAGGCCGGTGCCATACCGTAGCGGGGCAGGTACCGAGGGACGAGGTTGAGCAGCCCGGTCATGGCGGAGGCGCCGGCGAACCAGAGGATGGCGATGGTGCTCGCGTCGTAGAGTGTGCCGAAGCCTTCGCCGAGGTACTTGTGTGCCAGGTAGGCCAGGGCCCGGCCGCTGGCCTCACCGCGGTCTTCGAATTCGTCCGCGGGAATGAGCAGGGTGGTCACGAAGCTTGAGGCGATCAGGAAGGCGCTCATGATCACCGCGGCCGTGGTGAGCAGTTTCTGCGCCCCGATGATCCGCCCCCGGGGCTTTTCCGGGGTGTCGTCCGGGGCGCCTTTGATCTGCGGCATGACGACCACGCCGGTTTCGAACCCGGAGAGCCCGAGCGCGAGTCGGGGAAAGACCAGCAGTGCGAGGGCGATCATGGCCAGCGGGTTGGCGTGCTGGGTGGTGAGCGTGCTCCACCAGTTCCCGAAGAGCCCGGGATGGGCGGTGATCTGCGCTGCGGCGGTGACCACTACCACGAGGTTCAGGAGGAGGAAGGCAGCGACCAGGGCCACGGCGATGCCAATGGCCTCGTGGAATCCGCGCAGGAAGACGACGGCCAGCAGCAGCAGGAACACCAGGGTGACCGCGACCTCCTGGCCGTGCAGCCAGGACGGGGCGAACGGGTTCTCGATCAGGTGGGCGCTGGCGTCGGCGGCGGAAAGCGTCATGGTGATGATGAAGCTGGTCGCGGCGAACCCGAGCAGGGCCAGCACGAAGAGTTTGCCCTTCCATTTGGGCAGCAGTTTCTCCAGCATCGCGATGGAGCCCTCACCGTTGGGGCTTTCCCGGGCCACGCGCTTGTAGACCGGCAGCGCACCGAAGAGGGTGACCGCGACGAGTATGAGCGTGGCGATCGGGGCCAGCGCACCGGCCGCGGCAGCGGCGATGGCCGGCTGATACCCCAGGGTGGAGAAGTAATCCACACCTGTCAGGCACATGACCTTCCACCACGGCTTCGCGGTGGAGCCGGGCCGGCGCCGTGGCTTCGGTATTGGATTGGGCCTGCGCTGGTTCTCGTCATCCAGGAGCCAGTGGCCGAGCCGACGGGCCCGGCGGGACTGGATGACATGGTCTATGGCTGCGCTCACAGGCCGAATCTACGCCCGCCCGGCGGGCGGAAACGGTCTCTTTATGGTTCCTTAACACCAACGCCCGCTCTTTGTGGTCATGGTCACTTCTGCCTGTTCGGGTGCGGCGCCTGCCTGTACCGGTGTCAGGGTTCGAACCGGTATCCCATGCCGCTTTCGGTGATGAAGTAACGGGGGTGGGCCGGGTTGGGTTCGAGCTTGCGCCGCAGCTGGTTCAGGTAGACGCGCAGGTACTGTACTTCGCGGGAGTAGGCCGGGCCCCAGACCTCCAGCAGCAGTTTCTGCTGACTTACGAGCTGGCCGGGGCTGCGTACGAGCAGTTCGACGATCCGCCATTCAGTGGGGGTTAGGCGGACCTGTTCGCCGTGGCGTTCGGCTTTGCGTAGGGCAATATCAAGGCGGAAATCCGCGGTGGTGACGACCGGAGTTTCCGGCGCGGCGGTACCGCGCCGTTCAGCCGCGCGCAGTCGCGCCAGCAGCTCCTCGAGGCCGAAGGGTTTGGTCACGTAGTCATCGGCCCCGGCGTCCAAGGCCTCGACCTTGTCTTCCGGACCGTGGCGTGCGGAGAGCACGATGATCGGCACCTGCGTCCACGCGCGAAGGCCGGTGATGACCTGCACCCCGTCCATATCCGGCAGTCCCAGGTCAAGCAGCACCAGGTCCGGGCGGTGCTCGGAGGCGGCCGCGAGCGCGGTTGCGCCGTCGACGGCGGTCACCGGGTGGTAGCCGTGGGTGCGCAGGTTGATCTGCAGGGCACGCAGCAGCTGTGGTTCGTCCTCGACGATCAGGACGGTGGTCACTGCCTGACCCCGGTGGAGAGCGGGAGCCGGATGATCATGGTCAGGCCGCCGCCCGGTGCCGGTTCGGCGAGCAGTTCCCCGCCCATGACCTCGGTGAATCCACGGGCGACCGCCAGTCCGAGTCCCACGCCGGTGGTGCCGGCGTCGTGCAGGCGTTGGAAGGGTTGGAACATGCTCACGATCCCGTCCTTGCCGACTCCGGGTCCGTGGTCGCGGATGCGCAGTTCCCCCGCCGGGAAGCCGCCGGTGGTGCCGGCGACCGCGGCGGTGATCTCAATGTCGGAACCGGCCGCGTATTTGTGTGCGTTCTCGGCGATGTTCGCGATGACGCGTTCGAGCATGCCGAAGTCGGCCTGCACCGGGGGAGCGTTGGGCGGCAGCAGGATCCGCACATTCTCCGAAGGTATTCCCCGCAGGGCGGCGCCCACCACGTCCGGCCAGTGCACGGGCCCCAGATGCGGAGTGGCTGCATCGCCGCTGAGCCGTGACATGTCGAGCAGATTATCGATCAGCGAGGCCAACCGGTCCGATGAGGCCTCGATGGTGCCCAGCAGCTCGTCCTCCTCCTCGGGGGGAAAGTCGATGCCGGGCTGTCGCAGGCTGGTGACCGCGAGTTTGATCCCGGCGAGTGGCGTGCGCAGGTCGTGGGAGACCGCCCGCAGGATTGCCGTCCGCATTACATTGCCCTCGGCCAGGCGTCGGTTCTCCTCGGCGCTGGCGAGCAGCTGGTGGCGTTGACGGAGAGCCGCCAGTTGGGACCCGAAGGCCACCAGCAGCCGCTGCTCCCGGGCAGTCAGCGCCCGGCCATACAGCACCAGCTTCAGGCCACCGGGAACACGGAGTGCAGCATCACCGTCGCCGGGTGTGCGATGCCCGGGCGGTCTCGCCCCCTCGGAAGCAGCCGGCGTGCCGTCACGGGCGAGGATCTTCCACGTGCCGGCCTCGGTAGCGTCGGCGTCATCGTCCCCCTCCTCCCGGACATAGAGCGCTGCTCCGGCCATGCCGAAATGGCGTCGGACATGGTGGAGGAAGCCCTGCAGCGTGTCCTCCGCGGCCAGCACGCCCCGGGCGAGCTCACCGAGCGTCGCGGCATCGGCCGACGCGATGGCGGCCTCGCGGCAACGACGGGCGGCGAGTCCAACCACCAGGGACACCGAGACCGCCACGGCCACGAAAATCGCGAGGGTCAGCAGGTTCTCGGCGTCGGCGATCTCCAATGATCCGAACGGCTCGGTGGAGTAGTAGTTGAGGATCAGGCTGCTCCACAGTGCACCCAGCAGTGCCGGCCACAGCCCGCCGACCAGCGCGACCGCCACCACGCCGGCGACCTGCAGCAGCACATCGGCGGCCAGGAAATCCCCGCCCGCGGTGAACGTGCCCCACTCCAAGAGCGGCGGAAGAGCCAGGGCCAACGCAAATCCGATGAGGGTGCGCACCCGGCCAAGTTCCGGTGCTGCTAATCGTGCCATTCCGTAATCCTCGCAGGTCGAACCAAGCACTCGGAGATCAGGACGCGGAGCCAGGACAATGCAGGGACGTGGACCGCAGCCAGCCCCGTGCGACGTCCCGGGCACTTAATAAAGGGTTGGGTAATCGGACCGGCGGCGACGTCGATGGTGGCCCGGCGGGGATCGAAGAGCGGTGCGCAAGCACGTACCGCGCTGGGGAGGCCGCCTTCTTCGTGGAACCGGACAAGCACCGCGTCCTGGGCGAGGCCGCGCTGCTCCCACCCAGCTCGTCCCTGGCCGCGCCTTTCCGCGGAAGGAACACCCTGTGAGGGCCCTGCAGGCTTGCGCACGATCACCAGCCGGCGTGCTCACATCGCAAGGATCAATCGGTGCACCGTTGATGCATTGGATGCTGGAAACGGCACGTGGGCACTTCTCCGGGTTCTGCCTCATACCGCTGCAGCGAGCTGAGTCGGCTGCAGCGAGTGGCTAGAGTCTCAGCGTGCTATTCGCCGCCTCGACGCTCTTCGTACTTGAGCGGAGAACCAGGCGCGTGGGGATGGTGACGGGGTCAGCAGAGACGCGCTCCGAATTGGCCAATTCCACCGCGATGCGCCCCGTGCGGGCAGCCAGATCGTAAACGGGCTGGGCGATGGTGGTGAGGCCGAAGGCCGCGCCAAGGGGTTGGCCGTCGAATCCTATGATTGACAGGTCTTCGGGCACACGGATTCCGGTGCGGTGCAGGGCGGTCATCAGGTTCATGGCCAACGTGTCGTTCTCCACGAAGAGTGCAGTGGGCATCAATGTCACTGCAAGCAGGACCGCTGCCACCCTTTCCCCGAAGTCGACGCCGTCCGCCTCTTCGATCAGCATCTGATCATCGGCGGCGAGACCGTGGCGGCGGAGCTCTTCCTGATAGCCGGCGTAGCGGGCGCTGGCACTCCAGTCGAAACCCGGAATCGGCTTATTTCGGGCATACGCGATGCGTCGGTGTCCTAGGGCGATGAGGTGTCGGACTGCTACCTGCGCTCCGGCGACATCGTCGATGGCGACGCTGGACTGGCCCTGAACATGCTGGTTGAGGTAGACGGTGGACACCCGCATAGCGTTCAGCCGCTCATGCTCGGCCCGGGTGAGCGCGAATGACGCAACGATCATGGCGTCAGCATTGCGCTGTGCGGGAAGGTCCTGAAAGAACCTTGCCCGCTGATCACCGGTGCGCACGAGGTAGAGGACCAGATCGTATCCGGCCTGATGCACTACCGGGTATAGGGCATCGAGCATCGCTCCGCTGAACCAGTGCTCGAGCGGTGACCCGAGGAGCACCGCAATGCGGTTCAGTTTTCCGGTGACCAAGCTTGAGGCGCTGGGGGACGGCACGAACGCCAGGCTTCGCGCGGCGTCCTGAACTTTCTCGCGGGTTTGTTGACGCACGCTCGAGGATCCGCGTAGCGCCCGGGACACTGTCGATACCGACACGCCGACCAGCCTCGCCACATCCTCCATCGATGGTGGATCCCCGCGGCCAGGCGATGGGAACGGGTTCTCGGACACAGCAGAAGCTTCTCACACCGGGTTGCCCTCGACGCATCAATTTCCGCAAACGCAGCCATTTTCATACCCGGTAGGGACTCCAACTGTCGCAGGATGATTTTTCCAGCGTGCGTCTCGCCGCAGGTATGGGTCGGTTGTAGGCCAATGAGACGCACGTTACACTCGTGCAAGCGCTGTCATTTCGGTACGTCCGGGATGGGTGGAATCGCTGAAGCTTCATTTGTTGCTGCCCCGGACGGTGTGGGTTGAAGACCCATGGAAGGGTTCAGGGGAGCTTGGGTGATTGACGCTGCGGCTCGACAACGAACAGTTGAATTTCGCGGCCGATTGCCTCTTTCCGCCCGCACGACACCGAGGTTTCAGTTCTGCATCGATCACTCAATGAGGAGAACATCATGAAGAACATCCGACGGCTCACGTCCGTTGCTGCTGTTGGTGCGCTGGCATTGTCGCTGGCAGCCTGCGGGGGTGGCTCGGGTTCCGGTGAGGAGGCTGGTGGCGGTCCAGCGGCGCAGGGCCTCGAGGGACGCGGTCCCATCACCTATGTCGCAGGCAAGGACAACAGTTCGGTTGTTCAGCCGATCATCGACAAGTGGAATGCGGCGCACCCCGACGAGAAGGTCACCTTCAAGGAGCAGACCGACGAAGCCGACCAGCAGCACGATGACCTGGTTCAGAACCTTCAGGCCAAGAACGCCGATTATGACGTGGTGTCCGTGGACCTCATCTGGACCGCCGAGTTCGCTGCCCGCGGCTGGCTGCAGCCGCTCAAGGGCGACCTTGCGATCGATACAGACAAGTTCCTCCCCGCCACGGTGGAAAGCGGCACCTATCAGGACACGCTCTATGCGGCTCCGCAGCACTCCGACGGAGGCATCCTCTACTACCGCTCCGACCTCATCGACACCCCTCCCACCACATGGGAGGAAATGATGGAGATGTGCCCCATCGCCGAGAAAAACGGCATGGAGTGCTACGTGGGTCAGTTCGCCCAGTATGAGGGCCTGACCGTCAACGCGTCCGAGGCCATCAACTCCGCCGGCGGCACCGTGATTGACGAAGAGGGAAAGCCGACGCTCGACACGCCCGAGGCCAAGCAGGGCCTGGAGAACCTGGTGCAGGCCTTCAAGAGCGGAAACATCCCCGCTGAAGCGATCACCTACACCGAGGAGGAGGGGCGTATCGCGTTCCAGGAAGGCAAGGTGCTGTTCCATCGCAACTGGCCCTACGTCTACAACCTGGCCACCACCGAGGAATCGTCGAAGGTTGCGGACAGCCTCGGCATGGCGGCCCTCCCCGGAGCCGAGGGCCCCGGCGCCTCCTCGCTGGGTGGCCACAGCCTGGCCATCAGCGTGTACTCCGAGAACAAGGCCACCGCCCGCGACTTCCTCGAGTTCGTCGGACTGGAGGAGCAGCAGCGCTTCTACGCCGAGCAGGGTTCGCTCGCTCCCGTCCTGGCCAGCCTGTACGACGACGAGGCCCTGATCGAGCAGCTTCCGTACCTGCCGGTGCTGAAGACGTCGATTGAGAACGCGGTGCCCCGGCCCGTGACACCGTTCTACCCGGCGGTCACCAACGCCATCCAGGAGAACAGCTACGCGGCGCTTCAAGGAAAGAAGTCCGTGGACCAGGCACTGTCCGATATGTCGGATGCCATTTCCTCAGCCGGACAGTAAGCCACTGGCCTTTGCCCAGCCGGCCTTCCAACCTTGATGTCATCTCCTTGGCCGGTGCGCAGTGGCTGGTCCGGGCGGACAGCGGCATGAGCCTCTGCCCGCCCGGACCTCCTTCCTCCATGTTCATCGGCTCATGCCGCAACCGTTAGGGCGGACAATGGCAACAGATACCGCAGCGCCACAGAAGGGCGGCGGGCGCAACGCATCAAAGCGCCCCCCGAAGGAAAGTGCTGACCGCAGGGCCGCCACCGCGGGGCGGTGGGGGACACTGCTGGTGGCGCCAACCCTTATCCTTCTCACCGTGGTGATCGTCTATCCGATCATCAGTGGCATCACGATGTCCTTCCGGGGCGATTCCGGGCTGGATCCCGCGACCGGGCTTTTCAGCGATGGCGGCTTCACCGGTTTCGATAACTATCTGGGCTGGCTGTTGCAGCAGTGTCCGGGCGTCGGCGGTACCTCGGACTGTCCTCCGGGCACGCTCCGCTCCCAGTTTTGGAGCGCCACCGGCAACACCTTTTTCTTCACCGTGATCACCGTGACCCTTGAGACGGTCATCGGTTTCTGGATGGCGCTCATCATGGCCCGCACCTTCCGCGGACGCGGCTTTGTGCGTGCGGCCGTCCTGGTTCCCTGGGCCATCCCCACGGCCGTGACGGCCAAGCTGTGGTTCTTCATCTTCGCCTTCCAGGGCATCGCCAACAGCCTCTTCAACACGTCCATCCTCTGGACGGGCAGCGAGGGGCCCGCGAAATGGGCCATCATCATCGCCGACGTTTGGAAAACGACACCGTTTATGGCGTTGCTGATCCTGGCGGGCCTGCAGATGATACCCGGGGACGTGTACGAGGCGGCCAAGGTGGACGGTGCGTCCACCTGGCAGCGCTTCCGCTACATCACGCTGCCGCTGGTCAAGCCGGCGCTCATGGTCGCCATCCTGTTCCGCGTTCTGGACGCCCTGCGAATGTACGACCTGCCGGCCATCCTGACCGGCGGGGCTAACGGCACCACGACGTTGTCCATCCTCGTGGTCCAGCAGATCCGGCAGGGATTCAACAGCGCTGCCGCACTTTCAACCATCACGTTCATCATCATCTTCCTCGTGGCCTTCCTCTTTGTCCGGTTCCTCGGCGCGGACGTCGCTGAAGGCTCCGGGGTCCCCAAGCGTAAGAAGGCCGCGAAATGACACAGGTTGTTCCCATCGCGGGACTAGAGCCCCAGACAGCCGTCCCGCCTACGCGGCGTCGTTTCCCCAAGGAACGCTGGGGGTCGGTCCGCACCTACATCAGCGCAGCGGTCATCGTCATCTGGTGCCTCCTTCCCGCCTACTGGATGGTGCTCACCGCGTTCCGTGACGTCGCCTACACCTACGACACGTCCTTCTTTCCCACGCACGTGACGCTCGACAACTTCCGCGTCGCGTTCGAGACGAACACGGGCAACAACTTCGCCCGGGCCCTCGGCAACAGCCTCATCATCGGGCTTTCGGTCACCGTGGCGTCCCTGCTCGTCGGGGTGTTCGCGGCCTACGCTCTGGCCCGGATCACCTTCCGGTTCAAATTCATCGTCCTCGGGTTCATCCTCGGCGCCTCGATGTTTCCCGGCGTCGCGCTCGTGACCCCGCTGTTCCAGCTTTTCACGGACATCGGGTGGATCGGCACCTACCAGGCACTGATCATCCCCAATATCTCCTTCGTCCTGCCGCTGACGGTGTATACGCTCACGGCTTTTTTCCGTGAGTTGCCGTGGGAACTCGAGGAAGCCGCACGGATCGACGGCTGCACGCAGGGACAGGCGTTCCGGAAGGTGATGATGCCGCTGGCCGCTCCGGCGATTTTCACTACCGCAATCCTCGCCTTCATTTCGTCGTGGAACGAGTTCCTCCTCTCCAGTCAGCTCTCCAACGACTCCACACAGCCGGTCACCGTGGCCATCGCATCCTTCACCGGGAGCCAACCACAACAGGAGCCGTACACCGTGATCATGGCGGCGGGCACCATCGTAACGATCCCGCTGGTCATCCTCGTCCTGCTTCTGCAGAAGCGCATCGTCGCCGGTTTGACCGCCGGCGCCGTGAAGTAGGACGGACCGCATGGCTGTACCCAACAGGAGGCGCGACCGTCGGCAGGAAAACCTGGATATCCTCCTCGGATTCCTCGGGTTCTTCGGCCTGGTGCTCGTTGTCGTCATTATCGCATCGGAGCTCGACGGCCGGAACGCCGCACCATGGTCGGTGACCCTTCTCGGAGTGGTCCTGGCGCTCTGGGCCCTGCGCCGCGCCAAACGACGCCCCAACAATTCGTGAAAAGCCGCTTTCACCGCGAGAGCGCAGGCAACGGTGCTCCGCCGGCCCCGCCTCCAATAGACGCCCGCATAGATCCGCCCCAACTTTGAAAGAAGGAAGAACCGTGACCTCCACCGTCAATTCCGAGCGAGCATCCGTCCTGGACGTCCCAGCGGCCCGTCCCGCCGAACCACTGACCGGCACCATGTCGGATCCTAACTGGTGGCGCCAGGCCTCCGTGTATCAGATTTACCCGCGTAGTTTCGCCGATTCGAACGGTGACGGGCTCGGGGATATCCGGGGCATCACCTCCCGGGTTCCGTACCTGAGGTCCCTGGGCGTGGACGCGGTCTGGCTCAGCCCGTTCTACCCCTCGGCCCTGGCCGA
>NZ_JBTNDJ010000025.1:0-26393 GCF_054511055.1 Arthrobacter melezitosi | reverse complement strand
GGGGGGGGGGGGAAAAGGGTGTGTGGGGAGAGTGCCCTTGGGGCTCTTTTTGGGCCCCCCGCGCCGGTATCGTCGGTGGAAAGGGCGGATCAGGCGGTGTGGTTCTCGTAGTCGCGGTCGCGGGTCTCGCGGGAGATCCACAGGGCGATGAAGGTCAGGACCGCCGCGATGCTGAGGTAGAGCCCCACCAGGAACGTGCTTCCGTCGGCGACCTTCCACAGCGCGATGGCGACGAAGGAGGCCGGCGCCGCCCCGATGACGCTGGAGAGGTTGTAGGCCACGGCCGAGCCGGTGTAGCGCACGTTCGCCGGGAAGAGTTCGGGCAGGACGGCGGCCATCGGCCCGAACGTCAGGCCCATCAGGATGAACCCGATGATCAGCAGCGCCATGGCACCGGTGCTGCCGGCACCGAACAGCGGCACCCAGGTGAAGCCGAACACGGCGATGCCCGCGGTCACCGCCAGCAGCATCCTGCGGCGGCCGAAGCGCTCGGCCAGCGGACCCGACACCAGCGTGAAGATTCCGAAGAACACCACGCCGAGGATGAGCATCCACAGGAAGTCGCCGCGGTCGATCCCGAGGCCCGGCACGAAGCCCGCCGCGTCGAATTCCTTGCCCGCGGCCTCGGCGCCGGCCCGTGCCTGCTCGACCGTTGCGGGGCTGGTCCCGTAGGTCAGGGTGAAGGAGGTCATCAGGTAGAACAGCACGTAGGTGGCGAACATGATGAAGGTGCCCAGCACCAGGGGCCGCCAGTGCCGGCGGAAGACCTCGCCGAGGGGAAGTTTGACGACCTTGCCCTCGTCCCGGACCTTCTGGAAGGAAAGGCTTTCGATGAGCTTCAGGCGCACGTACAGCCCGACGATCACGAGCACGGCGCTGAGCAGGAACGGAACGCGCCAGCCCCAGCTCATGAACTGCTCGTCGGTCAGGGTGGTGTTGAGCACCACGAAGAGGATGTTCGCGAGGATGAAGCCGATCGGGGCGCCCAGCTGAGGGAAGGTGCCGAAGACCGCGCGCTTGCCCTGGGGGGCGTTCTCGGTGGCCAGCAGCGCCGCCCCGCTCCATTCGCCGCCGAGGGCGAGGCCCTGGAAGAAGCGCAGCACGACGAGCAGCAGCGGCGCGAGGATGATCCATCCGGAGTTTTCCGCCGTCGGGAGCAGTCCGATCAGGAAGGTGGCGATGCCCATGGTGAGCAGGGACGCCACCAGGGTGGCCTTGCGCCCGATCTTGTCGCCGTAGTGGCCGAAGATGATCGACCCGAGCGGGCGGGCCACGAAGGCGACGCCGAAGACGGCAAAGGAGCTCAGCAGCTGGTTCGCCGGGGTGGCGTTGGGGAAGAACAGCGCCGGGAAGACGAGCACCGACGCCGTGGCGTAGATGTAGAAGTCGTAGAACTCGATGGTGGTGCCGATGAGGCTGGCGAAGATGACGCGGCCGCGCGGATTCAGCGGCTTGGTGGCCCCGCCCAGTGCAGCGGGTGATGAAGAGGACATGGTTCGGCTTTCTCTGGCGGGGCTGCGGGCCCAGGAGAGCGGAACTGCCTCCCCTGCGGCCGGATCCAATCGGTGTAACCCGAATATTGGACCACCCCGGTCCACAGTGCGGATAAAGATGTCCACCTGTTGGACACGCACGGCGGAGTGCCCCGCCGGGCGCGGCTCCTAGAGGCGCACGTGGAGCCGGCGGGCCGCCTCGGAGATCGACCCGGTCAGCGACGGATACACGGTGAAGGTGTTGGCGACGTCGTCGACGTGGAGCTTCTTCGTCACGGCGATCGCCAGCGGGAAGATCAGCTCGGAGGCACGCGGTCCCACGACCACCCCGCCGATCACGGTTCCCGACCCGGCCCGCGAGATGACCTTCACGAAGCCGTCCTTGACGTTCATCATCTTCGCCCGGGCGTTGGTGTGCAGGGAGAGCTTGATGACGTCGCCCTGGTACCGGCCCGACTCGATGTCGGCCTCGGTGACGCCCACCGTCGCGATCTCCGGGGTGGTGAAGATGTTCGAGGCGACCTGCTTGAGCTTCAGCGGGGTGACCGTGTCCCCCAACAGGTGCGCGATGGCGATCCGGCCCTGCATGGCCGCGACCGAGGCGAGGGCGAACACCCCGGTGCAGTCGCCGGCGGCGTACACGTTCGGCGCCGTCGTGCGCGAGACCCCGTCCACGACGATGTGGCCGGACTCGGTGAGGGCGACCCCGGCCTCCTCCAGCCCGATGTCGGCGGTGTTCGGCACGGCGCCCACGGCCATGAGGCAGTGGCTTCCCTCGATGACCTTGCCGTCGGAGAGGTGGACCTCCACCCCGGTCGAGGTGCGCTTGACCTTGTCGGCGCGGGTCTTGGAGAGCACCGTCATCCCCCGGTGGAGGAAGACATCCTCGAGGACGGCAGCGGCGTCGGCGTCCTCGCCGGGGAGTACCTGGTCGCGGCTGGAGATGAGCGTGACCTTGGAGCCCAGGCCGTTGTAGGCGGAGGCGAACTCGGCGCCGGTGACCCCGGAGCCCACCACGATCAGGTGCTCGGGGATCTCGGTGAGGTTGTAGACCTGGGTCCAGTTGAAGATCCGCTCCCCGTCGGGCACCGCGGTGGAGAGTTCGCGGGGGTGGGAGCCGACGGCGACCAGCACGGCGTCGGCCTCGATCACCGAGGTCTCCCCCTCGGACACGACCTCGAGGTGGCGGTTGTCAAGGAGCTTCCCGGTGCCGATGATGACCCGCACCCCGTTGCGCTCCAGCGTGGCGCGGATGTCGGCCGACTGCTCGAGGGCGAGCTTCAGGAGTCGCTGGTTGACCTTGTGCAGGTCGGCGGCGACGGAGGTGTCGGTGAAGTTGACCCCGAGGCTGTGGGCGTCGGTGAAGCGGGTCATGGTGTCCGCCGTCGCGATGAGGGTCTTGGAGGGCACCACATCGGTCAGCACGGCCGAGCCGCCCAGCCCCTGCCGCTCAACGATCGTGACGTTGGCGCCGAGGGAGGAGGCGACCATTGCCGCCTCGTATCCGCCCGGGCCGCCGCCCAGGATGGCAATGCGCAGGGAGCTGAAATCGAGTTGATTGGTCACAGGACCTTATTCTTCCCCATCCCGGGCGGCGGCCCAAACGTTTTGGCGGGCCTTCCGGTGCAGGCGCCTGCCCGCCGCCGGGCCCCGGCAGGCCGCGGCAGGACGCGTGCACCGGAAAACGACGGGTGCACCTGAAAGCGACGCGCGCACCCGAAAGCGACGGTCGGACCAGCTAAACCGGGCACATTCGTCGCTTTCGGGTGCGCAGGCCGCTTTCCGGCCCGGCGCCGCCTCCACCACCTCCGCACACCGCGCTGCCCCGGGACGGAGCCGGCCCGTTGGAACGGCTCCATCCCACGCGGTAGGTTTGTGCGGTGACGAATGATCCTTTTGACCTTGCCCGCAGCGCCGCCGAGTACATCGCCGAAAAGACCGGGGTGGATCGGCATGACATCGCCCTCGTCCTCGGCTCCGGATGGGGCGGCGCCGCCGGCCTGATCGGCGAGCAGACCGCCTCCGTCGACGCCGCCGACATCCCCGGCTTCTCCGCCCCCTCCGTCGTGGGACACGTGGGCACGATCAGCTCAGTGCTGACCGCCGGCGGCAAGCGCGCCCTGGTCCTTGGCGCACGCACCCACTTCTACGAGGGCAAGGGCGTCCGCGCCGTCGTGCACGGGGTCCGCACCGCCGCCGCGACCGGCGCGACGACGCTGGTCCTGACCAACGGCTGCGGCGGGCTGCAGGAGCGGTGGACGCCGGGAACCCCGGTGCTGATCAGCGACCACATCAACCTCACCGCCACCTCCCCCCTCGAGGGCGCGACCTTCGTCGACCTCACCGACCTGTATTCGGCCCGGATCCGGAAGATCGCCCTCGAGGTCGATCCGACCCTCGACCAGGGTGTCTACGCCCAGTTCACCGGCCCGCACTACGAAACCCCGGCCGAGGTGCAGTACGTCAAGCGCATCGGCGCCGACCTCGTGGGCATGTCCACGGCGCTGGAGGCCATTGCCGCCCGCCACGCCGGCATGGAGGTCTTCGGCCTGTCCCTGGTCACCAACCTTGCCGCCGGCATCAGCCCGGTCCCGCTGAGCCACGCCGAAGTCCTCGAGGCCGGGCAGGCGGCCGGACCCCGCATCTCCCGGCTGCTCGCCGACATCGTCGCCAAGCTCTAAGCATCCCCCCGGCCCCGACCCACCCAGGCAGGTTCTCCCCATGACGTCCACCGAACAGCAAGTCCTCGTGGCCTCGGCCGAAGCGTGGGCGCAGTCCGACCCCGATCCGCAGACCGCGGCGGAACTTGGGGCCCTTCTCGACGCCGTGCGGCAGGGCGACGGCGCGGCCGGGGCGGAGCTGCGCGACCGGTTCTCCGGCCCGCTGCTGTTCGGCACGGCCGGCCTGCGTGCCGTGCTCGGCGCCGGGCCGAACCGCATGAACCGGGTCGTGGTGCGCCGCGCCGCCGCCGGCGTCGCCGCGCACGCACTGCACCTGGCCGCCGCCGACGGCGGCTACGTGCCGCGTGCGGTGATCGGATACGACGCGCGCCACAACTCGCGGATCTTCGCCGAGGAGACCGCCGCAATCTTGACCGCGGCGGGCCTGGAGACCTTCCTGATGCCCTCGGAGCTTCCCACCCCGGTCCTCGCCTACGCGGTGCGCGCCCTCGAGTGCGAGGTCGGCATCATGGTCACCGCAAGCCACAACCCACCGCGGGACAACGGGTACAAGGTGTACCTCGGCGGCCGCGCCGTCGCCCCGGAGGCCCGCGGGGTGCAGATCGTCGCGCCGCACGACGCCGGGATCGCCGCGCACATCGCGGCGGTGGGCGGCATCGACTCCGTCCCGCTGGCCGCGGAGGGGTGGACCGTGCTGCCCGAAAGTATCGAGAAGGACTATGTCACGGCGGTGGCGGCGCTGGCCGACCCGGCGTTCACCGACCGCGACCTCAACATCGTCCTCACCCCGATGCACGGGGTGGGCGGCCGCACCGCCCGGGCCGTGCTGGCTGCCGCCGGCTTCGACGCGGTGACGCTGGTGGCGCGGCAGGCCGACCCCGACCCCGACTTCCCCACCGTCGCCTTCCCCAATCCCGAGGAGCCCGGCGCCCTCGACCTCGCCCTTGAGACGGCGCAGGAGACCGACGCCGACCTGGTGATCGCCAACGATCCCGACGCCGACCGCGTGGCGCTGGCCGCCAAGGACCCGGAGACGGGCGCCTGGCGGATGCTGCGCGGCGACGAGGTGGGAACCCTCCTCGGTGCGCACCTGGCCGCCCGCGCCACCGCGCAGGGTTCCACCGGCGGCACGGTGTTCGCCAACTCGATCGTCTCCTCGCGCCTGCTCGGCAGGGTCGCCGCGGCGGCGGGCATTCCCCACGTGCAGACCCTGACCGGCTTCAAGTGGATCGCCCGGGTGCCCGGCCTCGGCTACGGCTACGAGGAGGCCCTCGGCTACTGCGTGGCGCCCTCGACGGTGCGCGACAAGGATGGCATCTCGGCCGGGCTCCTGCTCGCCGAGCTTGCCGCGGCCACCAAGGCCGCGGGCAGGACGCTGTTCGACCTGCTCGACGACATCTTCCTCGCCCACGGCCTGCACGCGGCGGACCAGTTGTCCGTCCGCGTCGGAAGCCTTCCGCTGCTTGGGGAGATGATGGCCCGGCTCCGCGCCAACCCGCCGTCGGGGTTCGCCGGCTCGGCGGTGGCAGACGCCGTCGACCTCGCGCAGGGCTCCGACGGCCTGCCCCCGACCGACGGGCTGCTCTACCGGACCGAGGACGACACCCGCGTGATCATCCGGCCCAGCGGCACCGAGCCCAAGCTCAAGTGCTACCTGGAGGTAATCGAGCCGGTCGCTTCCGCCTCCGGTCTCGCCGCGGCGAAGGCCACGGCCCGCGCACGCCTCGAGGCCGTCCGCGCCGACGTCGGAACCGCCCTCGGGCTCTGAACCCGTCATCCCGGCCGGGCCGTGCCGCCCGGAATCCCATCTCGTGAAAAGATAGCCCTATGCCTAGCGAAGCCTCTCTTGCCTCCTATATCGACCACACCCTGCTGAAGCCCGAAACGAGCCGCGAGCAGGTCCTCGCCGTTTGCGCCGAGGCCGTCGAGCACTCCTTCAAGTCGGTCTGCGTGAACCCCATCTGGGTCAGCACCGTGCACACCGCGGTCAAGGACAGCGGCGTCCTGACCTGCTCAGTCATCGGCTTCCCGTTCGGCGCGACCCCCACCGAGGTGAAGGTCTTCGAAGCCAGGGGCGCGGTGGCCGACGGCGCCGACGAAATCGACATGGTCATCGACCTCGCCGCCGCACGCGCCGGTAACTACGAGGCCCTGGTGCTCGACATCCGCGCCGTGGCCGAGGCCGTCCACGAGGGCGGGGCCATCCTGAAAGTCATTATCGAAACCTCCCAGCTGAACGACGACCAGAAGGTCCTCGCCTGCCGGGCGTCGGTCGAGGCCGGTGCCGACTTCGTGAAGACCTCCACCGGATTCAACGGCGGCGGCGCCACCGTCGAGGACGTCGCCCTGATGCGCCGCACCGTTGGACCGGATATCGGAGTGAAGGCCTCCGGCGGGGTACGCACCCTGGCCGACGCCCGCGCCATGATCGACGCCGGCGCAACCCGGATCGGCGCCAGCTCCGGAGTCGCTATCCTTAAGGGTGAACAGGGCGCCTCAGGGTACTGACGGACAGCGCGACCAGCACGATTCCCCTTTCGAAGGAGTACAAATGTCACATTCGGTAGATCCGGGCCAGCCGGCCCCGGACGGCGTCCGGTCCGACCGTGACCAGGCACAGCGCGAGCAGGCCGACAGCGACCGCCTGGACCGTCCCGCCGGCAAGCAGCCGGCCCACGCCGGCGTCGGCCACCTCGGCGAGAACATCCTGGTCTTCGCGGTCATGTTCGTGCTGTTCCTCGTCGGCCTGTGGGCGATCAGCTACTCGAACGGCGAGAACGTCTGGCCCTTCGCCGTGTGCATCGGCCTCGCATTCATTGCGTTCTTCATCCCTCAGGGCATCCTGGGCCGCTCCGACACCGGCGCGGACCTCGCCGCCGGGAACCGCACCAAGGCCAAGAAGCGCTCGGCGGCCGTCGACTCCTAGAGTGCGCCCCTGACCGGGCCGTCCGGTCGCCCGGCAGCGTCAGCAAAGGCCGTCCCACACCAGGGGCGGCCTTTGCTGCGTTCGGGACAAAGGCACCGCCATGCGACCGGCGGGCCCGAAAGCGACGAACGGACCGCATATACCGGGTGCATTCGTCGCTTTGAGGTCCGCCCGTCGCATTGGGGTGCGTCTGCCGCATTCAGCCGCGGCGTCGAGCGGTCCCTACTCCGCGAACACCGTGTCGACGACCTTCTGCGCCCACTCCAGGATCTCGGCGTCCACGAGGTCCCGCCCGCCGATCCGCGCGGTCTTGGGCTTGGGCACCAGCACCGCGTTCAGCGCCGGCTTCACCGAGGCCCCCGGGTACATGCGGTTCAGGCGCATCTGGCGCGATTCGGGCAGATCGGCCGGGGCGAACTTGATGAAGTTGCCCTGCAGGGCAACGTCGGTCAGCCCTGCCGCCCGCGCCGACACCCGGAAGCGGGCGACGGCGATCAGGTTCACCACCGGCGGCGGCAGCTCCCCGTAGCGGTCGGTGAGCTCCTCGACGACGCCGGCGATCGCCTCGTTCGTCGCGGCGCCGGCGAGCTTGCGGTACGCCTCGAGCCGCAGGCGCTCCCCCGGCACGTAGTCGTGCGGCAGGTGCGCGTTGACCGGCAGCTCGATCTTCATTTCGGCGGCCTTCTCCTCGGCCTCGCCGCGGAAGCTCGCCACGGCCTCCCCGACCAGCCGGATGTACAGGTCGAACCCGACGCCCTGGATGTGCCCGGACTGCTCACCGCCGAGCATGTTGCCCGCCCCGCGGATCTCGAGGTCCTTCAGGGCCAGCTGCATGCCGGCGCCGAGCTCGTTGTGGGAGGCGACGGCCTTCAGCCTTTCGAGGGCAACCTCCCCCAGCGGTTTCTCCGTCGGGTACAGGAAGTAGGCGTACGCCCGTTCCCGGCCGCGGCCCACGCGTCCGCGCAGCTGGTGGAGCTGCGAGAGCCCGTAGTTGTCCGCGCGGTCCACGATGAGGGTGTTGGCGTTGGAGATGTCGAGACCGGTCTCGATGATCGTGGTGCACACGAGCACGTCGAAGCGCTTCTCCCAGAAGTCGACGATGATCTGCTCAAGGCGCGACTCGGTCATCTGCCCGTGCGCCACTGCGATCCGCGCCTCCGGCACCAGCTCGCGCAGCTGCGCGGCGGTGCGGTCGATTGAGGAGACCCGGTTGTGGACGAAGAACACCTGGCCCTCGCGCATCAGCTCGCGCCGGATCGCGGCCGAGGCCTGCTTGTCGGTGTACGGGCCCACGTAGGTGAGCACCGGGTGGCGCTCCTCCGGCGGGGTCGCCAGGGTGGAGGTCTCCCGGATCCCGGTCAGGGACATCTCGAGGGTCCGCGGGATCGGGGTGGCGCTCATGGCGAGCACGTCGACGTTGGTGCGCATCTTCTTCAGCGCCTCCTTGTGCTCGACGCCGAAGCGCTGCTCCTCGTCGACGATCACCAGCCCGAGGTCCCGGAAGGCCACCTCCTTGGAGAGCAGCCGGTGCGTGCCGATCACGACGTCGACGGCGCCGGAGGCCAGCCCTTCGACGGTCTCCCGGGACTCCTTGGCACTCTGGAAGCGGGACATCGGCCGGACCGTCACCGGGAACCCCGAGAAGCGCTCGGAGAAGGTCTCGAAGTGCTGCTGCACCAGCAGCGTCGTCGGCACCAGCACGGCCACCTGCTTGCCGTCCTGGACGGCCTTGAAGGCGGCGCGGACGGCGATCTCGGTCTTGCCGTAGCCGACGTCGCCGGAGACGAGCCGGTCCATCGGGACCTCGCGCTCCATGTCGGCCTTGACCTCGTTGATCGTGGTCAACTGATCGGGGGTCTCCACGTAGGGGAAGGCCTCCTCGAGCTCACGCTGCCAGGGCGTGTCGGGGGCGAAGGAGTGCCCGCGCGAGGCCATCCGCGCCGAGTACAGCCGGATCAGTTCCCCGGCGATCTCCTTGACGGCCTTGCGGGCGGAGTTCTTCGTCTTGGCCCAGTCCGAGCCGCCCATCTTGCTCAGCGCCGGGGTGTCCCCGCCGACGTAGCGGGTGACCTGGTCGAGCTGGTCGGTGGGGACGAAGAGCCGGTCCCCGGGGGCGCCGCGCTTGGAGGGTGCGTACTCGAGCACCAGGTACTCCCGGGTGGTCCGGGTGGGCCCGGCGCCGGTCGAGCGCTGCATCAGTTCGACGAAGCGCGCCACTCCGTGCTGCTCGTGCACGACGAAGTCGCCTTCCTTGAGCTGCAGCGGGTCGACGGCGTTGCGCCGGCGGGAGGGCATCTTGCGCATGTCGCGGGTTCCCTGGGCGCTGGTGCGCCCCAGCAGGTCGGCCTCGGTGAGCAGGCCCATCTTCAGGCCGTCGAGGACGAACCCGCGCCCTGCGCGCGCCGTGGTGATCTCGATGATGCCCGGCTGCGGCGGCGCCTCGAGGGAGTCGACCCGGCGGGCCGGGATGTTCGAGTCGGAGAACAGTTCGGCCAGCCGCTTGGCCGGACCCGGGCCTTCGGTGGCGACGACGACCCGCCAGGAGTCGCGCACCCGGCCGCCGAGGAAGTCCATCATCTCCGCGACGTCGCCCTGGTAGCCGCGGGGCTCGCGGGCGTGCAGGGCGAAGCTGTCGACATCGGCGAGGACGTCCTCCCCGGCACCGAGGGAGGTGATGCCCCACCAGGCGACGTCGGAGGCCAGTGCGGTGGCACGTGTGTCGGTGAGCGAGCGGAAGCTCGCGGCCTGCAGGTCGGTGCCGAGGCCGCCGCTGAGGTCGAGCGGGGCGGCACCACCGTCGGAGGCGGTGGACCAGGCCGCGGCGAGGAATTCCTCGTTGGTCGCCGCAAGGTCGTGGGCGCGGGCGCGGACCTTCTCGGGTTCGATGACGACGGCGATGGAGCCGGCCGGCAGCTCCCCGACGAAGGGCACCATGGCGTCCACGAGCACGGGGGCCAGCGACTCCATGCCCTCGACGGCGATTCCTCCTGCGATCTTCTCGAGCATGCCTGCGGCGGCGGGCAGCTGGGGCATCAGCTTCGCGGCCCGGGACATCACGGAGGGGGTGATGAGGATTTCCCGGCACGGCGGCGCGTAGAGCACCGTGGGGTGCTCGTGGGAGTTGAGCGAGCGCTGGTCGGCGACGGCGAACCAGCGCATCGAGTCGATCTCGTCGCCGAAGAACTCGATGCGGACCGGGTGGTCCTCGGTGGGCGGGAAGACGTCGATGATGCCGCCGCGCACGGCGAACTCCCCGCGGTGGGTGACCATGTCCACCCGGGCGTAGGCCGCATCGGCCAGGGACTTCACGACCTCGGTGAAGGCGACCTCGTCGCCGACCTTGGCCGAGACCGGCTGCAGCTCACCCAGGCCCGCCACGAGCGGCTGGACCACGGCGCGGATCGGCGCCGCGATGACCCGCACCGGCGAGCCCCCGGGGTGGGCGAGGCGGCGCAGCACCGACAGCCGGCGCCCCACCGTATCCGAGCGCGGGGAGAGGCGTTCGTGCGGGAGGGTTTCCCAGCTGGGGAACTCCTCGATCTCCCCGTCCGGGAGGTAGCTGCGCAGCGCCGCGGCGAGGTCCTCGGTCTCCCGCCCGGTGGCGGTCACGGCGAGGACGACCGGCACCGAGGAGCCGGTTTCGGCGTCGGCGTCCCGGCGCAGGCCGTCGACCATCTCGGCCAGCAGCGCCGCACGCAGTCCGGCCGGTGCGCCGATCTGCAGGTCGGCGCTGCGCTGGCCGAGCGCTCGCGCGGCGTTGGCGCGCACCCGGGCGTAGGAGGGGTCCTCGGCCAGTGCGGCCCGCAGTCCATTGAGGCTCATGGGTATTGGTTCCTCACATCGGTGACGCGGTGGATGGTGATCGTCCGGCGGCGATCGCGTGCTGGGAATCCCCCGGTGCGGCCGGACGACGGCGGACGCCCGGTATCGGCCACGGCCGGTTTCCCGGCTGCGGGACAGCACGAAGGGCCGGAAATCCCTGAGGGTTCCGGGAGCAGCCCCTCCAGTTTAGCGGCTCCCCCGGCCCGTCACCCGCGCCGTCGGGTCCGGTTCTCCCGCCGGTGAACACGTAGGATGGCACAAGTTACCCACACGCCCCCACCCACGACCCGGAGGAACCATGGCACTGAACGCCTCGACCACTCTCCCCTACGACGCCGCGGCCGTCACCCGCGTGTTCACCGACGAAGGGTTCCTGCAGCACATGAGCCGCCACGTCGGTGGGGCACTCGAGTCCCTCACCGTCGACGGCGACCTCACCGGGCCCTTCACCCTCACGGCCGTGCGCACGATGCCCACCACGCGGCTGCCGGAGATGGCCCGCAAGTTCGTCGGGGAGACACTGCGCGTCACGCAGACCGAGCGCTGGGCCGCACCGGCAGACGACGGTTCCCGCGAGGCGCGGGTGGAGATGACCGTTGCGGGAGTTCCCCTGAACGTCACCGCCGTCCAGCGCCTGATCGCGGACGGGGAAAAGACCCGGGTCGACCTGACGGGCTCCGTCAGCTCGTCGATCCCCTTCCTGGGCGGAAAGATCGCCGGCGCCGCCGAACCCATGATCGGCAAGGCGCTGAACATCCAGGCCGCCGAAGCCCAGCGCTGGCTGGAAACCCACTAAGCCCCGTTCACCCCAACCCGGAAAGACTCCTTCGTGTCCCTGCCTGCCCCGCTTGCCCTCGTCCTGATCCTCTCGGGCGTCTGGACCCTCATCGTCTGGCCCCCGTTCCTGCGCCGGATCCTCAAGGACCCGCGCGCCCGGGACGAAAAGGGAGCGCCGACGCGCTTCCTGACGGTCCACTTCATGCTCATCTCGACCTCGATGATCCTCGGCCTGGCCACGGCGATCATCGGCGTCCGGGCGCTGGCCGGCTAGGGCCCGGACGCCGGTGTGCCGGCCCCGGCCGGGCACACCGGCGAACCGTTCGCCCGGCCGCCCGGGCCGCGGAGCACCACAACTGACAGCGCGAACGCCGGAGGAGCAGCACATCATGAGCGAACGCGGCGGGAGCACCGCCAGGAACCGGGTCCTGCAGCGCTCGAGCTATCCGGAATGGCTGCGGATCAATGAGATCCTCCGCAAGGAGACCGTGGGCGGGATCATCCTGCTCGTGGTCACCGTCGCCGCCCTGGTCTGGGCCAACTCGCCCCTGGCCGGCAGCTACTTTGCGCTGCGCGACTTTGAATTCGGCTACGAGCCGTGGCACCTCAAACTCACCGTCGGTGAGTGGGCCGCCGACGGACTCCTCGCCATCTTCTTCTTCCTCACCGGTCTCGAGCTCAAACGGGAGTTCGTGGCCGGCGACCTGCGCCGGCCCAGCAGGGCCATCGTCCCGGTTGCGGCGGCCGCCGGCGGCGTCGTCGTTCCGGCCCTGATCTACACGGCGATCAACCTCTCCTCGCCCGACACGCTGCGGGGCTGGGCCATCCCGACGGCGACGGACATCGCCTTCGCCCTCGCCGTGCTGGCGGTGATCAGTTCCCACCTGCCCGGGGCCCTGCGGATCTTCCTGCTCACCCTCGCCGTCGTCGACGACCTTATCGCGATCGCCATCATCGCGTTCTTCTACTCCACCGATGTGCACGTGGAGTACCTGCTGTGGATGCTGCTGCCGCTGGCCCTGTTCTGCTTCCTCGCCCAGCGCAACCCGAAATTCTTTGGCCGGCGCCTCCCGGCGGCGTGGCTGATCCTGCTGCCCCTGGGCGTGGCCGCGTGGGCCCTGATGCACGCCTCCGGCGTGCATGCGACGGTGTCCGGCGTGCTGCTGGGCTTCCTGGTGCCGGTGCTGCGCCGCCGGAAGGACGGAACCGTGGAGCCGCCCCGGGCGGGGAAGCCCGGCCTCGCCGAAATCTTCGAGCACCGCTTCCGGCCCCTCTCCACCGGCGTCGCCATCCCCCTGTTCGCCTTCTTTTCGGCCGGCGTCGCCGTGGGCGGCCCCGGAGGGTTCGTCTCGGCGCTTGGCGATCCGGTGACCCTCGGCATCCTCGCCGCCCTCGTGCTGGGCAAACCGGCCGGGATCCTGCTCACCACCTGGGCGGTGACGAAGACCACGAAGGCAAGCCTGGACCCCGGGCTGAGCTGGTGGGACGTGCTCGGGGTGGGGATCCTCGCCGGCGTCGGGTTCACCGTGTCCCTGCTCGTGAACGACCTCAGTTTCGGTGCGGGCAGTGAATCGAACGATCACGCCAAGGTCGCGATCCTCTCGGCCTCGCTGACGTCCGCGCTGCTGGCCACCGTGGTGCTCCGGCTCCGCAATAAGCATTACCGGATGATCGAGGATGAGGAGAAACTCGACCGGGACAACGACGGCATTCCCGACGTCTTCGAGGACAGGGACAGGTAGTTACGGACATGGGGGTCGACATGGGGTTGGACACGGCAGCACGCACCGCGGCAACGGCGGCCGGTGCCGGGCGCGGGCCGGACGTGCCGCTGCTGCGGCGCGGTGATCGACGCCGGAAGGTTGTCCTCAGCCAGAGCGCCCTGTCGATCATCGTGGTGCTGGTGGTTGCGGTGCTGTGGCTGCTCGACCCGGATTCACTCTTCGCCGATCCGCTCTTTCCCGCGGGGATCCTCCTTGAAGCGGGCCTGCTCCTGGTGTGCTTCGTCGTGCCCTGGCAGCGGCTCCCGGCGTGGGTGGCGCTGGGGGTTCCGCTGCTCGATTTCGCGGCCCTCGGGCTCCTGCGCGCCGGTGCGGGCGACTACCTTTCCGGCGTCGGCGTGCTCGCCGCCATCCCCACGGCCTGGATCGCCGCCTCCCGGATTCCGACGACCGCCGCGGCGGCCCTCACGGCCGGTGGCTCCCTGTGCATCGTGTGGGGACCGCTGCTGGCCGGTGGGGGCCGACCCGGTCCGGCCGAGTTCCTTGGGCCGATCCTCCTGCCGGTGGTGCTGACCGGGCTCGCGGCGTTCATCTCCATCCTCACCACCGAACGGCGCGCCCAGCAGGAGGCGGCCACCCGCTCCCAGAGGGCCCTGCGGAAGGCGGCGGCGGAGGGCAGGAACCGCGAACGGCTCCTGGCGGCGATCCTCGACACGGTCGGCGTCGGACTCGTCGTGGTGGACCGGGACGGCCACGACATGTTGATGAACGCCCGCCAGCGCACCTCGCACGGGCTGGCCACCCCGCCCGGCAATTCCGACCCCAATGAGGCGCAGCTGCTCATCTTCGGTCCGGACCGGGAAACCCCCGTCCCGGCCGAGGAGCGGCCGGTGCGGCGTGCGGTGCAGGGCGAAAGCTTCGACGACGTCCAGATCTGGCTGGGCGGCGGGCGCGCCCAGCAGGCCGTCTCGGTGTCGGCGCGGGCCATGACCGACGACGACGGCGCGTTCGCCGGCACCGTCGTCTCATTCACCGACATCACCTCACTGCTCGGGGCGCTGCATGCGAAGGACGACTTCCTCTCGAATGTCTCCCATGAGTTCCGCACCCCGCTGACCTCGGTCCTCGGCTTCCTCGACCTCATTCTGGACCGCAGGGACTCCCTGGAGCCCGACGTGGTGCGCTACCTCACGGTCGCCCGGCGCAACGCGCTGCAGCTCGAGGCCCTCGTTGACGACCTCCTGGCGATCAATGCGGGGACCTTCCGGGTTCGGCCGGTGCCGTGCGACATCGGGGAGCTGGCCGGGGTGTCCATCGCCTCGGCGCAGCCGGCGGCCGACGCAGCGGGGGTCCGGCTGATCAACACCGTTCCAGCCGCCCTGCCCGCCGTGGCGGATCCCGTGCGGCTGGGCCAGGCACTGGACAACCTCATCTCCAACGCCATCAAGTACAACCGGCGGGGCGGCACCATCACCGTGGGCGCGGAGCTCGCCGACGGGTCGCTCCGGATCGGGGTCGAGGACACCGGGATCGGCATCGAGGCCGAGGAGCTCAGCCAGGTGTTCGACCGGTTCTTCCGGTCCCCCGCCGTGCGGATCTCCACGGTGCAGGGCGTGGGCCTGGGCCTGCTGATCACCAAGAGCATCGTGACCGAACACGGCGGCACGATCGGAGCGGTCAGCGAGCCCGGCGAGGGAAGCACCTTCACCATCCTGCTGCCGCAGCCCCGCTGAGGGCGGCCCCGGGAGGGGCAACGGCTAGCTGTTGGCCGCCAGGAGCGACTCCTCGAGGGCGACCCAGGCGAGCATCGCGCATTTCACCCGGGCGGGATACCGGGAGACCCCCGCGAACGCCGCGGCGTCCCCGAGCACTTCCTCATCGGCCGGGACGGTTCCGCGCGAGCGCATCACCTCGCGGAAGGCGTCGATGAGCCGGACCGCCTCGTCCCGCTCCAGTCCCTCCATCAGGTCGGTGAGCACCGATGCGGAGGCCATGGAGATGGCGCAGCCTGCCCCGTCCCAGCTGATCGACGCCACCGAGCCGTCGGCCACGACGGTGCGCAGGGTGATCTCGTCACCGCAGACGGGGTTGAGCTGGTGGGATTCCCCGACGGATCCGGGGCCGGTCTTCTCCCGCAGCCCCGACCCGTGGCGCTCCTTCGCGTGGTCCAGGATGATCTGCTGGTAGAGCTGTTCGAGGTTCGTTGCCATGTCAGCGTGCTCCAAAGAACGAACGGACGCCGGCGACGGCCTTCAGGAAGAAGTCGACCTCGTCCGTGGTGTTGTAGAGGTAGGTGCTGGCGCGGGTCGTGGCCGTGAGCCCGAGCCGGCGGTGCAGGGGCTGGGCGCAGTGGTGGCCCACCCGGACGGCGATGCCCTGCTCGTCGAGGAACTGCCCGACGTCGTGGGCGTGGACGCCGTCGACGTCGAACGCGGCAAGGCCGATCCGCGGGGTGCCCGCGCCCGGCCCGAGGACCCGGATCCCCTCGATGGCCGAGAGTCCCTCCACCAGGCGCGCCCCGAGGACGCCCTCCCAGGCGTCGATGCGGTGCATCCCGGTCTCGGACAGGTAGTTCGCGGCGGCGCCGAGGGCGATCGCCTGGGAGATCCGCTGGGTGCCCGCCTCGAACCGGTTCGGAGCCGGAAGGTACTCGGCCCGCTCCATCGTCACCGTGGTGATCATCGAGCCGCCGGTCAGGAACGGCGGCATAGCGTTCAGCAGTTCCGACCGGCCGTAGAGGCCCCCGATGCCCGTGGGCCCGAGCATCTTGTGGCCTGAGAGGACAAGGAAGTCCACGTCGAGGGCCTTCACATCCACGGGGAGGTGCGGGACCGACTGGCAGGCATCGAGCAGCGTCAGCGCCCCGGCCTCCTTCGCCAGGCGCACCAGCTCGGCCACGGGGCTGATGCTTCCGAGGACGTTGGAGGCGTGGCTGAAGGCGAGGAGCTTCGTGGCCGGGGTCAGGATCGACGCCGCGCCCTCGAGCCGGAGCGCGCCGTCGTCATCGACGGGAAGGAAACGCAGCTCGGCGCCGGTGCGGGCGGCGAGCTCCTGCCAGGGGATGAGGTTGGCGTGGTGTTCCAGCTCGGTGACGACGATGCGGTCACCGGGTCCCACCCGGAACTGCTCCGCCGCCGCTCCCCCGCGCCCGGCGGCGGCGTTGGACATCGCGTAGGCCACGAGGTTGATCGCCTCGGTCGCGTTGGAGGTCCACACTAGTTCGTCGGGGCGGGCATTGATGAACCCGGCGACGGCGGCGCGGGCGGCCTCGTACGCGTCGGTGGCCTCGACGGCGAGGAGGTGGGAGCCCCGGTGGACGGCGGCGTTGCGCTGTTCGTAGAACTCCTGTTCGGCTTCCAGCACCGAGACCGGGTTCTGCGAAGTGGCCCCGGAGTCGAGGTAGACCAAGGGCCGGCCGTTGACCTCGGTGCCGAGGATCGGGAAGTCATTGCGGATCCGCAGCACTTCGGCGTCGGTCAGTCCGGCGTCGGACGGGGTAAGCGTGACGGGCGTTTCAACCACGGGCACGGGAGCTCCTCGGATCAGTCAGTATCCCCTGCGGCAATTACGCAAGGATTCTCTTATCTAATCCTGCCACGGTGCCCGTTCTGCGGCATCCCAGTGGAGCCTAAGAAAAGGCGGCCGCACCGCCCGCGCTATGCCGGCGTCCCCGCGATCGCAGCGACGACTTCGTCCCGGTACCTGCCCGGCGCGTGATGCTCCTGGGCGCGCGCCCGGTCCTCCACCGCCAGAGTGCTCCAGTAGGACCAGTTGTCGGCGATCTCCTCCACGGCCGAGGCAAGGCCGCCGGGATCGTCGGGTGGCACGAAACGGACGCTGCGGTATCCGGTGCCCGCCTCAAGCAGTCCCGGCATCGCCGAGACCACGGCGGGACGGGCGGCGAGCATGGCCTCGATGACGGTGTTGCCGAACGACTCATCGAGCCGCGCCGGGACCAGGACGATATCCGCGCTGTCGACGGATTCCCAGACACTCTCCTTGAATCCCTGCATGCGCACCGATTCCTCGAGTCCTTCGCGGCGGATCCGTTCCAGGACCCCCTGGGCGTAGTCCTCGTTGCTGCCGAACACCGCACCGACGATATCGAGGCTCACCTTCCGTCCCCGGCGTCCGAGTTCGGCCACAGCATCGATGGCGACGTCCACGCCCTTGCGGTGGGAAATCCGGCCGAAGTAGACCAGCCGCACCGGGTCGGCGAGCTCCTCCCGGGGCGGCGTCACCGACGGGGGTCCTGCGACACCGTTATAGACCAGCCGGGCCCGTGCGGCCTTCTTCGGCAGGGACTGACCCAGCACCTTGAGGGTGTAGCGGCTGTTCGCCACCACCTCCGGGGAAAATAGGAGCGGCAGGGCCAGCAGGTGCCGGACGATGAGGCGCACGTGGCCCTCCGCCTCGTGGACGTGGACGAGTACGCGGCGGCCCGTCAGGCGCGCGATGATGGGCCACCAGGGAATGCTGACAGTGCTCACGTACACCACATCGGGCCGGTTCCGGGCGAGAAAACCAGCGATGGCCCCCACCGACCGGAGGCTCTGGACGACGACGGAGAACACGCCCCGAACGGTGAGGAGGCTGCTGCGCAGCACCAGCGTCGGCACCACCACCGCATGGGCTCCCCGCGCGCGGATGTGGGGCAGCAGCGGCCCGTCGGCCGGGACGACAACGCTGACCTCCGCTCCCGCCGACACGAGCCCCTCGACGGTCTCGAGCATCATCCTGTCCGAGCCGTAGAGGTCCGCCGATGGATGGGCGATGGCAATCTTCCGTCCAGTTAGGTCCATGGAACCCTAGGCTAGCGCGTCGGGGCGGATCTGACTTCCCGCCGCTGGGCAATACCGAACCATGGATCTAGCGTTCCCACGGTGCCCTCCTCAGGCTAGGCTGGGGGTGGCGGCGCTCACATCGACAATGGCCTGTTCGATGCCGTCAACTCGGACGCCGGGGGTATTTATGATCGAGCAGGATCGGCGGGACCGTGGCCGACAGCTTGGCTACCGTGCTGTCGCACTCGGCTCCGTCGTGGTCCTGTCGGCCTTCGGTCTCCTGTCGGCGCAGAGCCCGTTCGACACCAGCGCGGCCGACACCGGGACGATCGCGGACCTCAGCAGCCCGCCATCCGGGCAGGAGAAGCGCCACAAGGGCGGTGCGGCGCCCGTGGGCACGACGTCGTATGCCATCCCCCAGGATGCGCTCTTTGTCGCCGGTGACGGTATCGACACGGCACCCGGGACGCAGGACGCCCCCCTGAAAACCATCAAGGCGGCCGTCGCCGCGGCCGCCAGCGGGCAGACCATCGTCGTCCGGGCCGGTTCGTACCATGAGGGGGTGCTCATCCCCGAGACCAAGCGGATCACGCTCCAGGCGTTTCCCTCTGAGGAAGTGTGGCTCGACGGGAGCATGCCGGTGAAAGGCTTCACGCCGGAGGGACAGGCGTTCGTGGCCGAAGGGTGGACGCCCGAATTCGACTCCAGTCCAACATACTCGTGGGGCGAGCCGGACGGCACAAGGCCGGGCTGGACGTTCATCGACGCCGACCACCCCATGGCCGCCCATCCGGACCAGGTGTGGATCGATGGCGAGGCGCAGCGGCAGGTGGGTTCTCCGGCGGAACTGACCACCGGTTCCTTCTTCGTCGATTATGACAGCGACCAACTGTTCCTTGGCTCGGACCCTTCCGGCAGGGAGGTGCGGGCGAGTTCCATTGCCAAAGCAATCTCGGTCCAGTCCTCCGGGTCCGCGATTAAGGGGATCGGTGTCCGCCGTTTCGCTCCGTCGGTTCCGCACATGGGCGCTGTGACGCTCGAGAGCAGCGAGATCTCGGTCAAGGACGTCGTCATCGAGCAGACCTCCACCACAGGACTTGCGGTGTCCGGCGCCAATGTCCGCCTCGAGGGAATCACGCTCACCTCGAACGGCATGCTCGGTGCATCCGCCACCTATGCGGACGGGCTATCCGCCGTCAATCTCAAGGTGACGGGCAACAACATCGAGGGGTTCAACCATTCCCCGGTGGCCGGCGGCTTCAAGATCGGCCGGACCCGGACGGCGCACGTACAGGACAGCGTCTTCAAGGCGAACAACGGCACAGGGCTCTGGTTCGACGAATCGGTGTTCGACCTGACCGCTTCGGGCAACGAGCTCATTGGAAACCGTGGACACGGCATTTCGGTCGAACTTTCCGCCCGTGCCGTCATTGCAGGCAATGTCATCGCAGAGAACGAGGGCCATGGCCTGAAGATCAACGGTACGAGCGATGTCGAAGTGTGGAACAACTCGTTGATCGATAACGGACGTCCGATCAACATCGTGCAGGACGCCCGACGGGCGTCGGATCCCGCTCAGCCGGGACACGACCCGCGCCAGGACTTCCCCGACCCGACAATGACCTGGATCAATGGGCCGGTGGCGCTGCGGAACAACGTCATCAGCGGAACCACGGGCAATTGCCTCCTCTGCGTCGAAGACTACTCCCGCGAATTTTCAGGCGAAGACATGGGAGTGACGACGTCGGGAAGCGTCTTCCACCGCGACTCGGGCTCTACTCCAATCTGGCTTGTGATCTGGTCGCGGGGCGCCGAGGATCCGGCAGTGTACAAGAACCTCGGCGGCTTCCGGACCGCGACGGGACAGTCGATGCACGACATCGAATTGACCGGGGCCGAGGTGGCGGATCCGGTGACCTTCCGGATCGTTGACACCGTGCGGTCGATGGTCATAGCCCAGCCGCTGCCCGACCGGATCGCCGCGTTGCTCCGCGTCCCGTCGGGAACCCTCCTGGTAGGGCCCGTCAGCGGCTGACCCGCGGGCCATCGGCCACAGGGAGGCGCAGTGGCTGCCTTGGCTCCGGGTCCTCCCGCCGCGGCGGGACAAAGGTTGAGGCAAGGGCAAGGAAGATGATGAAGTTGACGCTGGAGTCAAGAAGCCCGGTCTCCAGAAACGACCCGATCAGGAGAAAGACGAGGACTGCAAGGGGCAACGCATTGTCCCGTCCGCCTCGGAGGTTCGTCACCAGAACCGCTGCGGCCAGCACGGCCAGGAGGGCGGTGCCGATAAGGCCCGTCTGGGCAAGGGCGGAAACCCAGGTGGAATCGAGCACCTGCTCGTTCCAGTACTGGCCCCGCACGTTGACCGTCTTGACCGACAACCCCGCGCCGACCCACTTCTGCAACAGTTCGAACGGAGTCGAGAGCACAACGTCCCACGCGATGGTTCGCGAGTTGAGCGTGGTATTGGACGCGCTGTCCTCCCGGTTGACGAGCGACTCGAAAAAGGTGGTGTACACGGCAAACACCACCAGCGCCGGAATGATCATGACGAGCACGACGGCGATGTACCGCTGGATCCTCTGCACGCTGAGGACGATCACGACAAGCGCCACTGCCATGCCGAGCAGCGCGGTCCGGGACTGGGTTGCGATGCAGGCGAGAGCGTAGAAGCATGCCGCGATATTGACGCCGGCCGCCGCACGGCCTGAGATGACCCGGTGGATCGCCGCAAGTGCGGGAACCGCACAGAGGACAACGAGCCCGTTGGGGCTGATCGGAAGGAGGGTTCCCTCCAAGCGGCCACCGGATGCAAGGGTGCCGATGCCGGTGACGGCCAGGACCCCGCCGACAATTCCGGTGGCAATAACCAATTGCAGAAGGACCTGTTGCCGCGGAAAGATCGAAACCAGCAACACCACCGTTACCGCAAGGAGAAGGATTCGTACCGCCAGGACTGCGGAGGCAAGGGTACCACCGGACGACAACGCTCCGATCATGGAAACCGCCAGCACGGCAATCACCACCAGGAAGGGCCCGCCGGCAACTGGATAAGCCGTGGGAGCTGCCCTTTTCAGGAGCAGGGCGATGGTGAGGGCAATCCCCTGAAGCACCGCCTTGGCCACGACGACGGCATCGACAGCGCCCTCAAAGTAGACACCCTTCCGCCATGAGGTGACGCTGACGATGAGGATGATCCAGATCACGACTGCAGTGGCAGTGTGCGGCTTCGTCTCAGCCACGACCGGTGGTCCGCACCTTCGCGTGGCTCCGTCCCCCGCCTCCCGCCCGTCGCGGTCCCCCGAAAAGCACCACACCCAGCGGTTCCGTACGGACCGCCCGAAGCTCCCGGATGCAGTCGTGGAGGTCCGCTGTGCGGGTGCCGTAGGGCACCAGCACCAGTGCCGCCTCCGACACCATCGCAACAGTTGGGGTCGTCAGCGGGTGCGAGTCGTACGAGGTTCGAACAAGCGTGACATCGAAGGATTCGCTCAGTTCCTTCAGGATGCTCGCTCCTTGGCGCGCAGCCTGTGACCGGCTGATCCTGCCCGCCGCGGTTCCGATGGGGATTCGGTAGGTTGCACCATCCCCGGCGAGGGAAACGACATCATTCAACGTGGTCTCTCCCAGGAGGACCTCCGAGAAACCGGGTCCCGCCTCCGGCACCTCCGAGCCTGTCCCGTCCGACCGGACACGCTGGTCCGCCCAGTCGATGAAACAGGTCCGGGCGCCGGAATCGGAGATGCAACCGGCGAACTGAAAACCGAACGCGTCATACGCGTCTTCCTGCTGCCCGGCCGACGTCACCATGAGGAGCTTGGGCAGCTGCCCGCCACGCCTGATGAGAAGAGCGGTCAGCAGTTCCCGGTACTGGCGGGCGGCCTGCTGGGAGGACACCCCGTGGGAGGCACTTTCGGGGACGGTACCGATCATTTCGACGCCAAGCGAACGGGGTATGTCCCCACTATGACGGACCCTGCGTCCTGCGGATCCGAGCAGGAGGGCAGCGATCACTCCTACGGCGAGCCCGGCCAGCAGACCGATCGCGAGGTTCAGGACAGGGTTGGGAACCGAGGCCACACCGGGTGCGACGGCGGGCACGGTGACGAATGCTTCAACGGCCGCATTCCGGGTGGTGTCGCCCCCTTCCAGCTGCCTGATGACGTCACGCAGGTTCTGGGCCACCAGGTTGGCGAGCGTGGCTGAATCTTCCGGAGTTCCGGCCGACGCGGTGACATTCACGTACACCGTCTCTTCGGGGTTGCTCGCGCTCACCCGCTTCTTCAGTTCGGACAGAGTAAGGGATGACGGGTCCAGCTCCTGCAGCACCGGGTTGAGCACCTGGGGACTGTAGACGAGGTCGGGGTACGACTTCACCCGTTGCAGAACGAACTGCGAGTTCTCGTAGCTTGAACTGGCGGCCGAATCGGCCCGGATAAACAGGACAGCCTGTGCCTCGAATTTCGGCGGAATGAATCCGGTGACAACGCCGGCGGCGATCACGCCGCATAATGCCGAGACGAGGATCAGGACCCAACGGCGCCGGAAGATGCGCAGGTATTCGTTCAGCTCCACGACTTCACCTCCCTGTACCACTTCGGCAGGGCGAGTGCCAGGAAGGCGGCGTTGCCGAGCATGAGCAGGGTGTAGGCACCGACGAATGCAGGAGGGACGAGTAGCAATAAGAAAAAGACAGACAGCAGACCGAAGTCAGTCGGCAGCACGGCGAGTGAATACAGGAGCGACGACGTCGACTTCTCCGCCGCGGGCGCACTGCTTCTGGTTCGGTGCGCCCTTCTGAGTTGGTCGATCAGGAGCGACGAAAAGAAGTGGACCGTATCCAACACCTGGAACATCAGTGGGACGATCAACCAGGCGATGTTGAGGTCGAGGTAGCGCCACCAGCAAATCAGGACACAGAGGTGAAGACTCCCACTCTTGAAGGCATCCACCGTGTGGTCCAGCCATTCACCGGCCGGGGACCCTTTCCCGGTCAGCCGCGCGAGCTGTCCGTCCGCGGAATCGAGCGCATACCCCAGCGCAAGCAGGGCGGTGATCAGGACAGCGGTGCCGGACGTCGGATCCGTCAGGATCAGAAGCGCCAGCCCGGAAAAGGTGGCGAGAGCACTGAAAACCGTCACCTGGTTCGGAGTAAGGCTGCGCGAATAGGCGGCAGCCGCGAGGATCCTGCCCAATGGTCGGTTGATGTACCGGGAGTAAGCGGGAGCCCCCTTCGAAGTTTTCTGCGCACCGGCGAGGGAATCCAGTGCTTCACGAAAATCCAATTGCGCCCCAGGTCGCATTGTCATCACGGCCCTCCATGGTGTGTTGTGCCGAACGTTGGATGTTTGGATCGCTGCTGATGTGCCTCTCCCGTCACGGGTGGCGCTTTGGGCCTAGACATGAGCCTCCGATTTCCTTCTTTGCGGAGCGGAGGCCGCCGTGGAGGAGTGCTCGGTGTGGCGCTTCAGGACGAACAATCGAAGAACCAGGGCACCGACCAGTGAGCCGACCCCCGCGCACAGCGGAGCGAGGACGAAAGAGCCCGACAGGGCAACCACCACCGTGGCGAGAGCCAGCGACAGGAGGGTCTCGGTCAGGCGGACACCGAACACTGTCGCTGCACTGCCGCGTACGGCCGCGAGCGAGCCGTAAGGGATGCTTGCCCCGACCCCGAGGGACAGGAACAACCAACCGGTTACGGCCACCGGATCCGGCGTCCGTCCTGTGAGCAGTGGCCCGGCCACCGGCAGCAGGAGGAGTGCGGCGGCTGAACCGAGGACCGTAAATACGGTGAGCGAAATTACCGCCCGGTCGGCACGGCCGACGAGTTCGGAAAGGGGCCTGGACGCATCCCGGGCATAGGAGGGAAGCAGGAACGAAGCGAAGCTTCCCACCAGGAGCAGTGCCGGTGCGGCATAGATGCGTGCCACCTCCAACTCGCCCGCGGCGGCAAGACCGATGAGGAAGATGACGGCAAATCGGATACTTGCCAGCAACGCGGGCCTCAGGCCCTGCTGCGCTGCCCGCCAGGCACCGAAGCCCGCCACTTGGCGTAAAGCCGGTTCGCCCATGGGGACGACATAGCGTTCCGACCGCGGCAGGAGCAGAATCCCGACGATTGCTCCGGTTGCCTGTCCCGCGAGGATGGCCACCAGGAAATCCGGGAGCTGGAACCCGTCGCGGCCGAGAACGAGGAGAAGGACACCCATCCCGACGATCACGGAGAGGTCAACCACCGTAACCCTCCCGAACTTCAGGTTGATCATCGATAAGCGCCGCACGATCTCTTCGCTGATGAAGGCGAAACAGGCCAGTCCCAGAAGAACGGACAACCCTCCATCGGTGAAACCGGTGAGGAAGCCCGCTCCCGCTGTGAGGACCGCCACGGCGCCGGTCAGGACGAGGAACCACACCTGGAGGGCTGCCCGGATCGACCGTACGCTGCGGTCCAGAACGGTCATGCTGTCCCCCACGAAGCCGGTGACAAGACCGGCCCCGAGGACGAAGAACCCGTAAAAAAGGCTGAGCAGCCCGACACTGGGGAGGTCCATCGTCCTGCTTGCGACCAGGATGAGCAGCATGCTGCCCACCGCCTGGGTGCACTGCGCGGTTGCCGCCAGCCCCGCAGGGAGCATGCGCTTCAGGGCGGCCATCATGGGATCGACCCGACGGGGGTTGCAAGGTCGATGGAGCGCCCGGTGAGGGTACCCCGCAGCAGCATGGCGCACTGACTGCGGGAACCATGACAGCTGTTCATGCGCGACCGATCTTTCAGTCCGCCCGAATAGGACGGACAAACTAGGGCAAGCGTAGATATAGACGCAAGCGGAAACACGAGTAGTGCCCACCCCGAAATACGGCTGTACAGCCGGAGCGTGCAGGTGTATGCGATTGCAGTCCGGGAGAGCCGAACGGGTTCTTTCGTCATCGCTCCCCTCGGCCGGCTGAGCGTGCCGAGGGGAGCCGACGACGGCCGGGGGCGGACCACCGTTGCGGAACCGCTCCTCAAGGCTTTTCCTTGCCCGAACCGCCGGACCGTCGCCTATTGAACAAGGAAGTCATCGAGCCGTACCTGCAGTGGGGCAATAGTCGCCGACCCGGAAAGGTAGGCGGTCACCAGCACCGATCCTGCCTTCTGCAGGGCCGGTTCGGAGTCGGTTCTCGAGACCTGCCAGGTGGCAGGTTCGGTGGTCCCGACCTTCCACACCTTCGCCTGCACCGTCGCCGGAGCGGTACCCGAGACCCGCACCCGCACGTTGTAGGTGTCTGCCACACTGAAGGTGAGGGGCGACAGCGAGGCACTCCCGAGGGAGGTTGTCGTCCCATTAACGGCCTTCTCGGCGAACAGCGTCATCGCACCGGTTGCCGAGATACCGACCTTCGCCCTGTACTCCCCCGCTCCCGTGACATTGCGGCCGACCACCGTCAGGTAAGCGCCACCCCCGTTGGGCGCCTTGTCGAGCTTCGTCGTGAAGCGGGTGTCGGTGGTCAGCGAGGATACGCCGTCCAGCCGCACGGTGGCGCTCGAGCTTGCGGCCGGGAGGGTCATGAGACCTGCGCTTCCGTCGACGGAGTACTTGCTTGTGGTTCCTGAGACGGTCCAGGCCCCGCCGACATCGGCGGCGCCCCAACCACCGGTGACGGTCCGGCCAAAGGCGTCCCGTGCCAGTTCGGCCGCCGGCCCTCCGTCGGAAGTCACCGTCACGTCCCGGGAGGTCGAGTTGGTCGCCCCCGCGTCGTCGGTGACCGTCAGCTTCACCGCATAGGTCCCCGCCGCGGCGTAGGTCTTCGACGCCTTCACCCCGGTCCCTGTCGTCCCGTCGCCGAACTCCCAGGCGTAGGAGGCGATGGTGCCGTCGGGATCGGTCGACGTCGAACCGTCGAAGGAAGCCGCCAGCCCGGTGGCCGTGTGCGTGAACGCCGCGGTGGGCGGAGCATTCGCAGGAGGAGCCGCCGCGACCGTAATGGTCTTGGAGGTCGAGTTGGTCGCCCCCGCGTCGTCGGTGACCGTCAGCTTCACCGCATAGGTCCCCGCAGTCTCGTACGTCTTGGAGGCCTTCACCCCGGTCCCTGTGGTCCCGTCGCCGAACTCCCAGGCGTAGGAGGCGATGGTGCCGTCGGGATCGGTCGACGTCGAACCGTCGAAGGAAGCCGCCAGCCCGGTGGCCGTGTGCGTGAACGCCGCG